>JARIBS010000124.1 GCA_029257385.1 Thiorhodococcus sp. | reverse complement strand
TTTGTGTGGAGTCAGGGACCTGCGGGCGGGCTGAATGTCCGACACGGCGACATCCTGGTTGCTCTAAGCGACCGCGATGTTCACGATACGCTGGATCTCGACCGCTGGCTCGACGCGGCGGTGATCGGGCAGCCGGCCAAGCTCGTGCTTCTGCGTGGAAATCGCCTCGTCTTCCAACAGATCCCCGTGCGTCAGCGCCCGCTTTGGGCTGGCGATGTTCCCTGGCGCATCGAGTAGCGGCGTGCGACAGTGCCAGTCGCTTCGAGTGACGGCGCATGGCTGACTACCGCGACTCGGTCATCTCCTGACCAAACTCTCCGAGGGAAGAATGGTTACCTATCTTCAGACCTTCTGGAGCATTCTGCTCGAGATTTCGCCCTTCGTGATTCTCGGCATGCTGGCCGCCGGGTTGGTGCACGAGGCGCTTGGGCGTTTTCAGCGTCTGCGCGCCTTCGCTCTGAAGCGCAATCCCTGGAGCCTGAGCTTTTTCAACTTCTCAGGATTCACACTGCCCATCTGTTCGTGCGGCATCGTCCCGCTTGCCGTCGGCTTGCGCAAACAGGGCGTGCCTTTCGGCAATATCTTCACCTTCATCTATTCGGCGCCAGCGACCTCGATCGCTGCGGTGATCCTGAGCCTGGCCGTGTTCGGCCCAGATTTCACGCTCTACTACGTCGTCGGCGCTTTGCTGTGCGGTTATGTCGTGGGGCTGGTGTTCTATCTGCTCGAGACCAGGACGACACTGGCTGCGGGTGGCGATGCGGTCTGTCTCAATGAGCCTTCCGGCGAGGAGGCATCCCGTCACGGCTTTCTCATGCGGGCGATCCGCTGGGGCACACTCGAGTACGGCAGCCGCATCGCTTTCGATCTGATCTTAGGACTCGCGCTGGCTGCGTTGATCGTGGCCAGCTATTCGGTGCAAGACCTGGGCGGCTGGATCGGTGAAATGCCTTTCTGGCAGTCTGCTCCACTGATGATCCTGATCGCGCTCCCGCTGTATATCTGCTCGCTGCCCGGAATCCTGGTGGGCGGCGCACTGGTGCTCGGGGGGTTCACGCCGGCCCTGCTGTGGGTCTTCCTCATGGCCGGTCCGGTGACCAACTTAGGTGATATCAATGTCCTGCGGCGGAATCTGGGCTGGCGCAATACGCTGGTCTATGTCGCCGTGGTGGTTGTTTCGACGCTTGCTTGGGGATGGGTGATCGACCTCAATCTCGATTGGGCCGAACTCTGGGGGCAGGTACGCCAATACTATGCGGCACAAGCAGGCATGGGCGCGCTCGACGGCGACATCGCGGGGGCCTTGTCGGGTTCCGAATGGCTCGGTCTACCGCGGGAGGCCCACTATGCGACGGCGGCAATGCTGGTGGTCTTGACGCTGAATGGGGCCTGGCAGTCGCTCAAGACGCTGTGGCTGAGTCCCTGTCGACACTGCTATGGTTTCCAGAAGGATCTCCACCTAAGCCCAGCCGTCTGTTCGGCGCCCTGCTGGAAGCGGCGGGTGTTGCGCCTGGCATCCAAAGGGCTTCCCACCATGGCGACGGCGCACGACTCCGCTCGTGACCGACAGGCGGACAAGACCGATTCCAGCACTCGATGAGCCTGAAGCAGTGCCGTCACGCCGCGCTGCTCGCTTTGGCGACTCTGATCCTGGCGTGTTCGGGACGCGCCATCGCGGACTGTCTCGATTGCCATCGCGGTATCGAGTCCATCGCCACCGGCAAGATGCAGCAGGACCTTCAGCGCCTCGGGGCCAAGTACGACGACCCTGAAGGCTGCGTCATCTGCCATGGCGGTGATCCCAAGTCTGGTGAGGTGTCACGCGCGCATCAAGGGGCGCCGGCGAAACTTGCCCAAGCCGGTGGTCCGCAGGCCTTTCACCCCGATCCAGGCGCCCCGGAGATTGTCGATCGCACCTGCGGCCAATGTCATAAGGGCTATGCCGCGCGCTGGCTCAAGTCCAGCATGAGCACAGAGACCGGGATCATCGAGCGCGACCTCTGTGAACCGGCCTGGCGCAAGCGACGCGCGCGAAGTGCTCTGGAGCCAACGCACTTCGGGCGCTATCCGGTCCTGGACGACGATGGTTTTGAACCTGCGGTTGGGTCGAGCCTCTACCGGACCTGGATGCGGCGGCAGATCGAGGCCGCGCCTCACCAGTATCCCTCGCGTCTGCTCGCGGTGCCGCTCGCGCCCTGGCCTGCGGAGGGACCACATCCAACAGACAACTGCGCTGTCTGTCACGGTCAGTCGGCGAAGACACCACCGCGCCCCGGATGCTCCGCGTGCCATATTCGCCGTGGACTCTATGCGGGGATGGACCCGACGATCCCCAGAGACAAAGAGACAACGCCGCGCCTGCATCGCATCCAGGGCAAAGGCCGGACTTACTTCAAACGTCCCGACGCAACAGCGGTTGGATGGCTGGGCATCGCGCTGGAGACCTGTTTTGCGTGTCACTTCGACCCGCGAGCGGCGGCCCGCAACCCAACCGGTGAGGCCATGGCCCACTACGGTCACCACAGGGAGGACGCGCCAGCTGGTCTCTGGTGTCAGGATTGTCACACCTCCATCGAGATGCACGGCGACGGCAACATCCCAGCGACCAGCGCAGCCCAGCTCGAGGTGAGCTGTGAAGACTGCCACGGCACGCTTGAGAAGCTCCCGTGGGAGCTTCCTCTGGCGGCTTTCGGGCCTAACGGCGAGACACCCGCACCGCAGGTGCCGCGTGGACTGATAAACACCGAGGGCAAAGCAGTGGATGGGTCAGATCTGGACCGGCCCGGCGGTCTGCTCACCTCGCGAGGCAATCCGTTCGGCAACGTCTTCCGCGAGAATGGCCGTGTCTATCTCAGGTCGGTTTCCGGGCGTCTGCATCAGGTGTCGCTGCTCGCAACGCTCGGGGCAACCGACGGCTGGCGCTCGGCGCTTGGTCGGCAGATCAAATCCTCACCCGAACTGCACCAGAAAATGGACTGCATGGATTGTCATGCCGACTGGCTGCCAGCCTGTCTTGAGTGTCATGCAGACGACCAGGAGCTGGTCAGGTAGAGGCATCGCATTGAGACACACGCCAACGCTTTACTCAGAAAACAGACAGGAGTTGGCAGGATTGATCGCATTTTCAATCGGCTATTTTGAAAAATATTGACCCTGCTGGTCTTGTTCATTCAGGCCATCGGGTCTAGATACAAAGCTCTGCGATAACCACCTACATCCGGAGCATCACGGAGTGTTAACGTGCGCTCGATCAGCGTCTCCCGAGGATTTAACCCATGCTACCAGCCGTTCACTTGACCGCGCCGAGTATCAATCCCGATGAACTGGCCTATTTCGAGCGTCTCGCCCATCGCTGGTGGGACGAGGAGGGGCCTTTTTGGCCGTTGCATCGACTCAACGCCTTTCGTGTGGACTATATCCGCGCGCAGTTGGCGGCGGTGATGGGCTGCGATGATAGCGCCGAGCGCCCATTTGCCGGGCTGCGCGTGCTCGATATCGGTTGCGGCGGCGGTATTCTCAGCGAGTCCATGGCGCGTCTCGGGGCGACGGTGACCGGCACCGAGATCACCGAAAAAAACATCCGGGTGGCCCAAATGCACGCTCAGTGGAGCGAGCTAGACATCGATTACCGCCTGATTTCCGTAGAAGACCTCGCGCGCGAGCAGACAACGTTTGATGTCGTGCTCAATATGGAGGTCATCGAGCATGTCGATCATCTTCCCGGATTTCTTGCTGACTGTCGGCACCTGGTGCGCCCAGGCGGGGTTATGTTCGTTGCCAGTATCAATCAAACGCTCGCAGCCTGGCTGATGGCGATCGTGGGAGGCGAGTATATTCTGCGTTGGCTGCCGCGCGGAACGCATCACTATTCCAAGCTGGTTTCGCCTAAAACGGCGCGCGATCTGCTTGGAGAGGATTTCAGGCTGCTTGATGAGACCGGCGTGCGCGTGAGTCCATTCACACGCCGGTTTAGCTTTACGCGTTGGCAAGGTGTCAATTATATGCTCGTGTTGCAGCGGCGCGAGGCTTGATGGCGCGTGCCGCTTGCGGCTTTTCCAAGCTCAGAGATCCCCATTAGCCCCGGCGGTCATGATTTCCATCATGGTGTCGCGCACCTTGGTGGCAAGCTCCTTGAGCTTTGGAGGCAGCCCGGCCATCTGGATGACTTTGTCGAGATCGAGCGTGATTAGCCACGGCTTGCCCGCTTGATCCTCAACCAGGGTGATGCGACAGGGGAGGTAAGCCGAGAAGTCGATGTTCTCGGCGATCATCTGGGCGGCGATGCGTGCGTCGCAGAACTGAAAGACCTCAATGCGCCCGGACTCCATGCCCATGGCGTCCAGCTCGTCGGAGAGTGGCAGGCGCGCGACCAGCTTGAAGTTCAGCGCGTTGGCGCGCAGCAGCATGGAGTCCACGGCATCATCGGCGGAGACGTCCTCGGCCAGCGGCAGCTTGACGACGGTATCGGCGATACGCATGTCCTCGGCCACGGTCGGCGTGCTCAGTAGCAGCATCGCCAGCAGTGGTAGCCAGTAGCTTTTTTTCATAGTTTCTGTTCTCTCGTTTAGTCTAAATCGACACGATAGTGCTTCTCGACCGCTTCGGTCACCTCCCACGTGCATGAGAGTCCAGCGGGAAAGATGATCATGTCGCCTCTGGCGAAGGACTGGGGCGCGCCGCCCTCGGGCGTGACCACGAAGCGCCCGCGCAGGATGTAACAGGTTTCCGAGCGATCATAGTGCCGGGAGAACCGCGAGGGTTCTTTTTTCCAGATCGGCCAGTCCTCCACGCCCATGACCTCCAGTTTGGCGGGTGAGGGTTTATGCTCGCTGTGGATGTCAAGATCGCTCATCGTCGCTACGGCTCCATGGGTGATGGTTAAGACGCTTAGTCTGCGGGTCTCTGGTGCGCATTTCCATGTGTGGGATTGTCTGCGCTCGCGGCTTGGGTGACACTGGCCGACATGATCGATCAAGCAACGCAGCAGCACCTGGCGACCCTCGCGGAGGACGTCGGCGCGCGTCTACAGTCACTTGGGCTGATGCTCTCGGCGGCTGAGTCCTGCACGGGCGGCTGGGTGAGCAAGACGCTGACCGATATCGTCGGCAGCAGCGCCTGGCTCGATCGGGGTTTCGTCACCTACAGCAACGCCGCCAAGCAGGACATGCTGGGGGTTCGGGCGAAGACGTTACATGACAGCGGGGCCGTCAGCGAGGCCGTTGTCAGCGAGATGGCCGTTGGCGCGCTGCAGCGCAGCCGTTCGCAGGTCTCGGTCGCGATCAGCGGGATCGCCGGGCCTGGCGGCGGCAGTGCGGATAAGCCGGTCGGGACCGTCTGGCTCGCCTGGGGGCGCGCTGGAGCACCACCGCTAACCCGCTGTATCCGCATTGATGGCGATCGCGAACAGGTCCGCGTACAGGCCGTTCGGGTCGCGCTCGAGGGTCTGCTGGAGCTGCTCGAAACCGCTGTCTGAGCGCTGGTGTTTCGCGCGCTGGCCAGCGGCGATGCGAAATTCTGATTTGGGCATGCTGCATTCGCGCACCTATGTCATAATTACTGGCTAATCAACGGGCCTGATGCAATTGCAGTCGGTCCCCTTCGCCCCCAGAACGTCCTCTCGGATGCTGGGCGCGAAGCCTGGGGTCGACACGCTCATACGGAGATCGAATGGACGAGAATCGCAAAAAGGCGCTAGCCGCAGCGCTCAGCCAGATCGACAAGCAGTTCGGCAAGGGTTCGGTCATGCGCATGGGCGATCCAGGTGCCGTGCGCAATATCGAGGCGATCTCCACGGGATCGCTCGGTCTCGATCTCGCCCTGGGTATCGGTGGTGTTCCGCGCGGGCGGGTCATCGAGATCTATGGTCCTGAATCTTCGGGCAAGACGACGCTGGCGCTACATATCGTCGCCGAGACGCAGAAGCTGGGCGGGACCGCTGCGTTCGTCGATGCCGAGCATGCGCTCGATCCGGTCTATGCCGAAAAGCTCGGCGTCAATATTAACGATCTGCTGATCTCCCAGCCCGATACCGGCGAGCAGGCGCTCGAGATCACCGATATGCTGGTGCGCTCCAGCGCGGTGGATATCGTGGTGGTAGATTCGGTTGCGGCGCTCACGCCCAAGGCCGAGATCGAGGGCGATATGGGCGACTCGCACGTCGGCCTGCATGCGCGCCTCATGTCTCAGGCGTTGCGCAAGCTCACTGGCAACATCAACCGCTCCAACTGCTGCGTCGTCTTCATCAATCAGATCCGCATGAAGATCGGTGTGATGTTCGGCTCGCCCGAAACCACCACTGGCGGTAATGCGCTCAAGTTCTATGCCTCGGTGCGTCTGGATATCCGCCGCATCGGCAGCATCAAGAAGGGCGACGAGGTCGTCGGTAACGAAACCAAGGTCAAGGTCGTCAAGAACAAGGTCGCGCCGCCTTTCAGACAGGTCGAGTTCGATATCCTCTACGGCCAGGGCATCTCGCGCGAAGGCGAGATCATCGATCTCGGCGTGGCGCATGGTTTCGTTGAGAAATCCGGCGCCTGGTACAGTTGCGAGGGCACCCGTATCGGACAGGGCAGGGATAACGTCAGAAATTTCCTCTGCGAGAATCCCGAGCTGGCACATTCTATTGAGACCAAAATTCGCGAAAAGCTGTTGCCAAAGGCCTCTGCCGAGCCAGCCACAGAACCCGTAGCTGCTGCACCTCTCGCGGAGGATTAATGCTGAGCGCCCAGGCCCGCGAGACTTTGAGTTCCGACCCAGCCGAGGAGGCCAAGGAGATTGAACGTCTCGCGCTACGTCTGCTCGCCACGCGCGAGCATTCGCGCCTGGAGCTGATGCGCAAGATCGCAGCGCGCGGCTTTCGCACCGAGGACGCCTGCGCAGTGCTCGAGCGGCTTGAGCGCGAGGACGCCCTCAACGAAGACCGCATGGCTGAGCGCTATGTCAGCGAACGCGTCGGCAAGGGATTCGGACCGCTGCGGATTCGTTCCGAACTGCGTGACAAAGGGCTTGCCGACACTCGAATCGAACACGCCCTAGAGCCGATGCACGCTGCTTGGCCGACCTGTGTGAGTAAGGCGCACGAACGCCGCTTCGGTGCCAACGCGCCAGTCGACCGCGCCGACTATGCAAAGCGGGCACGGTTTCTCGAACAACGCGGATTTCCAGCCGATATTATCCGGCGCTTTCTACGCTTTCCTCACTAACTGGATCCGAGCGGCAAGCTGTCCATTTGAGAGTTTCCATGATCACCAGTGCAGAGCTTCGAGCGAGCTTCCTCGAGTATTTCGAGCAACATCAACATGAGCGCGTGGCCTCCAGTCCCCTGGTGCCTGCCAACGACCCGACCTTGCTGTTCACCAACGCGGGCATGGTCCAGTTCAAGGAGACCTTCCTCGGTCGGGAGCGGCGTGGCTACAGCCGCGCAGTCAGCTCGCAGCGCTGTGTGCGTGCCGGCGGCAAGCACAATGACCTGGAAAACGTCGGCTACACCGCCAGACATCACACCTTTTTCGAGATGCTCGGAAATTTCAGCTTCGGCGACTATTTCAAGCGCGAAGCCATCGGGTTCGCCTGGGACTACCTCACGCGCGTTCTGGCGCTGCCGCCCGAGCGGCTCTGGGTCACCGTCTACACCGAAGATCAGGAAGCCGCCGACATCTGGCTTAAAGAACTCAAGGTCGATCCCGAGCGTTTTTCTCGCTGCGGCGATCAGGACAACTTTTGGTCGATGGGCGAGACCGGTCCCTGCGGACCCTGCTCGGAGATCTTCTACGACCATGGCCCGGAGATTCCAGGCGGTCCGCCAGGCTCCCCGGATGCCGATGGCGACCGCTATGTCGAGATCTGGAATCTGGTCTTCATGCAGTACAACCGCGACGCCGAGGGCACGTTGACGCCGCTGCCGAGGCCGTCGGTCGATACCGGCATGGGGCTTGAGCGTCTGGCGGCCGTGATGCAGGGCGTACAGAGTAACTACGACATCGATCTGTTCCGTCATCTGATCGAGGTGGCGGCCAGGTTGACCGGTTGCACCGATCTGGCCGACAAGTCGCTGCGCGTTATCGCCGATCACATCCGCGCGACGGCCTTTCTGATCATCGACGGTGTGACGCCGGGCAACGAAGGTCGGGGCTATGTGCTACGGCGTATCATGCGACGGGCCATCCGCCACGGCTATCGTCTGGGTTGCACAGAACCCTTCTTCCATCGTCTGATCGATCCGCTCATCGCCGAGATGGGCGCGGCCTATCCGGAACTCGCGGCCAGTGAGGCACATGTCGAGCGCGTCATCAAGATTGAAGAAGAGCGTTTCGCCGAAACGCTCGAACACGGCATGCGTATCCTTGATGAGTCGATCTCGGCACTGTCGGATACGCGCATTCCGGGCGAGACGGTCTTTAAACTCTACGACACCTACGGCTTCCCGACCGATCTCACTGCCGATATCGCCCGCGAACGTGGCCTGTCCCTAGACATGGCCGGATTCGAGCAGGCCATGGCACAGCAGAAGGAGCGCGCCCGGGCGGCCAGTCAATTCGGCACAACCCAGACGCTTGAGATCCAGATTCAGGGCGAGACTGACTTCTGCGGCTACGATCGGCTCACCGAGGAGGCCACCGTCGTCGCGCTCTATCACGATGGCGATTCCTGCGATGTGCTCGACACTGGTCAGGAAGGACTTGTCATTCTCGACATCAGCCCCTTCTACGGCGAGTCGGGCGGGCAGATCGGCGACCGTGGCTGGCTGGCCACCGAGAATGCGCGCTTTGAGGTGCTCGATACGCGCAAAAAAGGCGATGGCGTACTGATCCACATCGGGCGTGTCGGTGAAGGCCAGCTCATCGTCGGCGACCGGGTCGATGCGGCCGTGAACATGGAGCGTCGTCGTGCAACGGCGCTCAATCATTCCGCGACGCATTTATTGCATGCCGCGCTGCGCGAAGTTCTAGGCGGGCATGTCCAGCAGAAGGGCTCGTTTGTGGGGCCAGAACGGCTGAGGTTCGATTTCTCGCACTTTCAGCCGCTCTCGCGTGAACAGGTGATTGCCATCGAGCGTCTCGTCAACCGCGAGGTGCGCGCCAATCACTTGGTCGAAACCCGTATCATGAGCCTGAACGACGCCAAGGAATCGGGCGCGCTGGCGCTTTTCGGCGAAAAATATGCCGATCAAGTCCGGGTGCTGCGAATGGGGGATTTCTCAACTGAACTCTGCGGCGGTACGCATGTCAAGGCAGTCGGCGACATTGGGCTATTCAAGATCGTCTCCGAGACCGGTGTCGCGGCGGGGATGCGCCGTATCGAAGCGGTTACGGGCGAGGCCGCGCTGGACTGGGTCGAGGCAGATGAGGAGCGCCTTTTGCGTCTGGCCGGGTTGCTCAAAGGCAGCCGCGAGGAGGTCGATGAGCGCGTCGTCCAGTTGCTCGAGAAAATGCGTCGAATGGAGAAAGAGCTGGAGCAGATCAAGGCGAAACTCGCCAGCAGCGCCGGTCAAGACCTCGCCGCCAGCGCGATCCTGGTGGAGGGCGTCAAGGTACTTGCCGCGCGTCTGGATGGGGCCGACCCTAAAAGTCTGCGCGCGACCATGGATCAGCTCAAGGACAAGCTCGGCAGCGCCGTGGTGCTTCTGGCCACCGAGTCCGGCGGCAAGGTCAGCCTGGTGGCGGGTGTGACCAAAGACCTGACCGGCCGGCTCAAGGCGGGTGATCTGATTCGCGAAGTGGCGGAGAAAGTCGGCGGCAAGGGTGGCGGCCGACCCGATATGGCCCAGGCCGGCGGCACCGATCCCGCTGGTCTCCCCGCCGCGCTGGAGCTAGTCCCGGTCTGGGTCGCCAACCGTCTGGCTGGCTGATGCGTTGACGTGGCTCCAGACTCAAGCTCGATGCTCACTGACAACTGAAATGCGAAATAGGATTCATCAATGGCGCTGATCGTGCAGAAGTATGGCGGGACCTCGGTCGGAACCGCCGAGCGCATCATGGCGGTTGCCGAGCGTGTGAAACGCTGGCGCGATCAGGGTAATCAGGTCGTCGTGGTCGTCTCCGCGATGTCGGGCGAAACCAATCGACTCATCAAACTCGCACAACAGATTCAGCAATGCCCCGAGCCGCGCGAACTCGACGTGCTTATGTCCACCGGCGAGCAGGTCACGATCGCATTGCTGAGTATGGCGCTACAGGCGCAGGGATGTCCGGCGCGCTCCTATACGGGCGCACAGGTCCATATCCTGACCGACAGCGCCCACAATAAGGCGCGCATCCGTGACATCGACGCAGCACGTGTGCGTGCTGACCTGGACGCCGGGCGGGTCGTGGTGGTCGCCGGTTTTCAGGGGATTGACGCGCAGGGCGACATCACCACGCTCGGTCGTGGTGGCTCGGATACCTCCGCTGTTGCCATCGCCGCCGCGCTCAAGGCCGACGAGTGCCAGATCTACACCGATGTCGACGGCGTCTATACAACCGATCCGCGTGTCGAACCCAAGGCACGCAGACTCACGCGTGTGACCTTCGAGGAAATGCTCGAGATGGCCAGTCTGGGATCGAAAGTGCTGCAGATTCGCGCCGTCGAGTTCGCCGGTAAGTACAAAGTCCCTCTGCGCGTGCTCTCGAGTTTCGAGGACGGCGAGGGCACGCTCATCACTTTCGAGGAAAATATCGTGGAAGATGCTCAGATCTCGGGAATCGCCTTCAGTCGCGATGAGGCTAAGCTGACCGTACTGGGAGTGCCTGATGAGCCGGGTGTTGCCTATCAGATCCTGGGAGCGATCGCCGATGCCAACATCGAAGTGGATATGATCGTGCAGAATATCGCCGCGCAAGAGGAGACGACTGATTTTACCTTCACTGTCCATCGCAATGAATATGATCACGCCATGGAAATCTTGAAAAAGACGGCCAATACGTTGGGTGCGCGTCAGGTGCTGGGTGATCCAAAGATCGTCAAAATATCACTGGTTGGTGTCGGCATGCGCAGTCATGCCGGAATCGCCAGCCGAATGTTCGAAAGTTTGGCGAAAGAAGGCATCAATATCCGTATGATCTCGACCTCCGAGATTAAAATCTCGGTGGTCGTCGACGAAAAGTATCTGGAGCTTGGCGTGCGGACCCTGCACGATGCCTTCGGTCTCGAGCAGGCCGCGGCGGCTTAGATCCGGAGCACCGCTCCATGCATCAATACATCAAAAACCTGGTGTGATTTCGGCTTGTATTTGGTTTGAGTAGACAGACGTCGTTGCAACGAGCAGGCTCTCCAGTAACGGAGATTTCGATGCACGTGTTAGAGTTCTCGCTCGAGGCGCCTGTCCTTGAGCGGGGGGTTTGGGGATGATCCAGGTCGGTTGGACCATCTGTTTGGCTTAAGGGATGCTCTTAGGGAGAACGCGACAATGTTGATTTTGACTCGCCGGGTTGGCGAAACTCTGATGGTCGGTGATGAAGTCACTGTGACCGTGCTTGGCGTAAAGGGCAATCAAGTGCGCATCGGGGTCAATGCTCCGCGTGACATTGCTGTCCATCGTGAGGAGATTTATGATCGGATCAAGCGCGAGCAGGCCGAGGCAGGACAGGATGCCACTGCCGAAGAAGCAGGACAGGATGCCACTGTGGCGGGCAACCAAACGGGTCAGCCTGATTGAATAGATAAACCCCGCTAGGCATGATATTATTTTTGGCCTCATGCAGGATCGGCTCTGTATAGAGCCGTTAACCCATGCTTGTGTGCATCGCTCAAATCATTTTCCTGGAGAGATGGCCGAGCGGCTTAAGGCGCTCCCCTGCTAAGGGAGTATAGGTTAATCCCTATCGAGGGTTCGAATCCCTCTCTCTCCGCCAAGCCCCTAAAAACCCGTTGAGCCAGGCTCAACGGGTTTTTCTTTGAAACCCTACCTAGGTGATTGATGAGACTCGAGAAGATCCGCCTTGCCGGATTTAAGTCATTCGTCGATCCAACCAGCGTGACCTTCCCGAGCAATCTGGTGGGGATCGTGGGTCCCAATGGCTGCGGCAAATCCAATGTGATTGATGCCGTGCGCTGGGTGATGGGTGAAAGCTCCGCGAAGATGCTGCGCGGCGAGTCCATGGCGGACGTCATCTTCAACGGCAGCACGGGCCGTAAACCCGTCGGTCTCGCCAGTATCGAACTCGTCTTCGACAACAGCGATGGCGGTGCCGGCGGAGAGTTCGCCGCTTTCGATCAGATCTCTGTCAAGCGTCAGGTGGCGCGTGACGGTCAGTCGGGTTACTTCCTCAATGGTGCGCGCTGTCGTCGTCGCGATATCCAGGATCTCTTTCTCGGCACCGGACTGGGACCGCGCTCTTACGCCATCATCGAGCAGGGCATGATCTCGCGCATCATCGAGGCGCGTCCCGAAGAGCTGCGGCTCTTCATCGAGGAGGCCGCGGGCATCTCCAAGTACAGGGAACGTCGGCGCGAGACCGAGAACCGCATGCGCCATACGCGTGAGAACCTCGACCGTCTCAACGACCTGCGCGATGAGGTCGGCAAGCAGTTGACGCACCTGGAGCGCCAAGCCGCCATCGCTCGGCAATACACTCAGCTCAGAGCCGAGGAGCGCCGACTCGATCTGGAATTGAAGGCGCTACGCTGGCGCGCACTGGATGATGAACTCCAGAGGCTCGATCATCGCTTGACCGAGGCCGAGAACCTGTCCGAGGGCGGCGTCGCCAGGCAAGAGCGATTGCAAGCCGATATCGACGCGCAACGCGCCGAGTACGACGCGGCAGCCGATGTTTTCAATGAGGTGCAGGGCCGTTACTACGCCGTCGGCGCCGAGATCGCACGCGCCGAGCAGGCCATTCAGTTTGCCAATGAGGAGCGCGGACGGCGCGAGGCCGAGCTGGTGCGCTTGGAGCAGGAGCGCCACGAGGCCGAGCACGACCTGGAGCGCGATCAGGCTCGCTTGAGCGAAATCGCGGCGGCCTTGACGCATGATACGCCCCAACTCAAGGTGGCCGAGTCCACCCTCGGCGAGGCCATGGGGGCGTTGATGAACGCAGAGGACCAGCTCGAGGGCTGGGAATCCGAGTGGGATGCGTTCAATCAGACAGCGGCCAAGCCGTCGCAACAGGCGCAGTTGGAGCGCGCGCGGATCACCGCGCTCGAACAGGGCATGGATCGCGATCGCGCTCGCTCGTTGCGCATCGCCGAGGAGATCACCCACCTAGAGACGGGCGATGTCGCGACACGGATCGAGGACACCGCTGAGCAGACACACGCGCTTGAGGAGCGCCTTGCAACGCTCGAAACGCGCGAACAGGCGGCCTCTGAGCGTGTCACTGGCCACGACACGGCATTGCGTGAACTCACCGATACGCTCGATGGGTTGCGTACGCAATTGCAGGAATCCAAAGGCCGTTTGGCGTCCTTGAGCGCATTGCAAGATGCCGCCATGGCCGACAACGATAGCGCGCGCGTCGAATGGCTGGCGCGTCATGGATTGGCGAACGCGCCACGTCTAGTCGATTATCTAAGCGTTCAGCCCGGTTGGGAGCAGGCGGTCGAGCGCGTACTGGGCGAGACGCTGCGGGCGATCGGGGCGCCTGGACTCGACGCCTGTTGCGACGACAGCGGCGCGCTTCCCGCTGGTCTGGTGCTGATCGATACCGACGTGCCAGCACAGGCACATGCGCTCAATCAGCCCGTCAGCGCGCCCTGGCCGCTCGCGGGGTTGCTCGGTGAGGTGCGCTTTGTCGAGACACTCGCCGATGCGTTCAAGGCGCGCGCTGCGCTGGAGCGGGGTGCGTCTGTGGTGGTGCGTGACGGAACCCGCATCGGGCGCAACTGGCTGAGCGTACCGACGGCCGATACCGGTGATAGTGTGCTGGCCAGGGCCGATGCACTCAAAGCGCTACGTGCGCAGATCGACACCCTGGTCATCCGCGAGGACGCGTTGCTTGAGCGCGAATCCAGCCTACGCCTCGACCGCGCCGAGGTCGAGCAACGGCGCGCGCAGACGGCTCATGAGTCGATCGCCGCCGCGCGCGAGCTGTCTACGCTCAACGCCGAACTCAGCAGCCTACGCACGCGCCGTGAGCACCAGTCCGAGCGTCTGCGCGTGCTCGCCGAGGAGCGCGCTGAGCTGGCCGAGCAATGTGCTCAGTCGCTTGAGGAAATCGCAGAAACACGCGAGCGGTTGCATGAGCTCCTAAGTGAAGTCGAACTGCTCGTCGAGCGCCGCGAGACCATGGAACGCGAGCGCGTTAGGCTGCGAGCCGCGGTGGTCCAAAGTCGCGAATACGAGCGAACTTGCCAGGAACAGACACAAAGGCTGCGAATCAATGTCGAGTCCAATCGCGCCGCACAGGATGCGACTGAACAAAGCCTTGCGCGCGCACAGCTCCAGCAGCAGCAATTAGAGAGGCGCCACGACGACCTCCAGGCGCAGCTCCAGGAAGGGGTCGAGCCGTTGATTGAGCAGCGCGACCAGCTCGACGTGCAGCTTGCGCTGCGGGTGGACGTCGAGGAGGCGTTACAGACGGCACGCCAGCGCCGGGAATCGCTCGATGCAGAGGTGCGTCGGTTGGAGCTCGAACGCCAGCGCACCGAGCAGGATGTCCACGCCAGCCAGCGCGGGCTAGATACACTGCGCATGGAGCGCCAGGAGTGGCTGGTGCGCCAGCGAACGCTCGAAGAGCAGCTCGCAGAGACCGGGGCCAACCCGGCGGGCGTGCTAGAGTCGCTGGACCCCGAAGCCAGCGAGGCACCCTGGAAGGCGCGGCTTGCCAAGATCACGGCGTGTATCCAACGCCTCGGCGCCGTCAACCTCGCCGCCATCGATGAGTTCCAGGAACATTCGCAGCGTAAGGTCTATCTGGACACCCAACATGCCGACATCTCCCGCTCGCTCGAGACGCTGGAGCACGCCATTCGCAAAATCGATCGCGAGACACGCAGCCGTTTCAAAGCGACCTACGATCAGGTCGATGCAAGCCTCCAGCAGCTCTTCCCTCAGTTGTTCGGCGGTGGACAGGCATACTTGGAGCTTACCGGTGAGGATCTGCTTGAAACAGGTGTCACCGTCATGGCCCGCCCGCCCGGTAAGCGCAATTCCAGTATCCATCTGCTCTCTGGTGGAGAAAAGGCACTGACTGCGGTGGCGCTAGTGTTTGCTATTTTTCAGCTCAACCCAGCACCTTTCTGTATGCTCGATGAGGTCGACGCGCCCCTGGATGACGCCAATGTCGGGCGTTTCTGCGAGTTGGTGCGCTCGCTGTCGGACCGAGTGCAGTTCATCTTCATCAGCCACAATAAAGTGACCATGGAGATGGCGACCCACTTGCTCGGCGTTACCATGCAGGAGCCGGGCGTTTCGCGACTGGTCGGGGTCGATGTCGATGAGGCGGTCAGCGGGGCCAAGGCGCACGGAGCACGTGCGCTTAGCCTGTAGCCTATGTGGGCGATGCCCGCACTGTCTCGATCTGAATGCAGGCAGCAATCCCGTGGTGGTATTGTGTAAATCTCGCGTGGATTGCCTCTCGGAGGATACAGGCATGATCGGCGTTGATATACTCACGGTTCCATGACCTACATCACACAGCAACCAGCACTCGAATGGACGCCAGTACTATCCGCCTGATTCTGATCGTCGCTGGAGCGCTCGCGATCCTGCTGCTCTATCTCTGGGAGCGCAAGCGCGGGCCGCGTGAGAGCGACGACGAGCACGATTTGATGTACGCCGAGGAAGACGCCGAGGAGGACGCCCCTTATGGCGTGCAATCGAGCACGCATGCGCCAGACGACGACTATGACGACTACGATGAAAAGCCTCGCCAACCGGCCTGGTCGCAGCCGCCGCAGTCCGTCGACGAGCGCTTCGGCAGCGCGGACCTGGACGACGACAGCGCGCATGCGCCAGCACAAGATCCCGATCCAGCCAGCGCAGCCACGTTGCCAGACCCTTTATTGATTCAATTGAGCGTTAGCGCGCGGCGCTATCCTTTCAAAGGACTAGATCTATTAGAAATTGCCGAACGCTGCGGTCTATACCCGGGTGAAATGGACATCTTCCATTGTCTCGATGAATTTGATGATCACACACGAATTTATTTCAGCATGGCCAACATGGTCAAACCCGGAACCTTCGCCTTCGATGACATGGAGCACTTCTCGACCCCTGGTCTGATGCTCTTCGCCCAACTCAAGGGCGACCCGGAGGACATGACTATACTTGATGAGATGATCGCCACCGCGCGCAAATTGGCGTTGGCGCTCAACGGCAACGTGCTCGATGAGACCCGGCGACCACTGACGGTCAAAAAGGAAGAACAGATGCGTCAGGCCATACTCAACAACGAGGCGCGCTGGGCCAAGGCCGTGATGCGGTGACTGCGCCCAACGCAGTGCATCAGCGCGTAGAGGCCTTGCGCGCCGAAATTCGCCACCATAACCATCGCTATTACGTGCTCGCTGATCCGCAGGTTCCAGACGCCGAGTACGATCGCCTGTTCGCAGCGCTGCGCGCCCTGGAGTCTGAGTACCCCAGCCTGATCACGCCTGACTCGCCGACCCAGCGGGTCGGGGCAAAACCGCAACCCGAGTTTCTCGAAGTTCGCCACGCCATCCCCATGCGCTCGCTCGATAACGCCATGAGCGATGACAAACTGGCGGAGTTCCATCGCAGAATCGTTGCCGCGCTGCCCGATGCGCAGCCGGTGTGTTATAGCGCCGAGCCAAAGCTCGACGGCCTGGCCGTGAGCCTGCGCTACGAAGGGGGCGCGTTGGTTCGCGCGGCAACCCGTGGAGACGGCTCCCGTGGTGAGGATGTCACCCTCAATGTCCGCACCATTCAGAGTGTTCCGTTGCGTCTGCTTGGCGGTGACTGGCCCGAGGTGCTAGAGGTGCGCGGCGAAGTCTATATGACGCGTACCGGCTTGGCCGAACTCAATGCGCGCATCGCGCGGCCATTTGCGAATCCGCGCAACGCGGCCGCCGGGAGTCTACGCCAGCTCAATGCGCGCATCACCGCCGAACGGCCGCTCGAGTTCTGCTGCTACGGTTGGGGTGAGGTCTCTCACGCACTCGATGAAAGTCATTACACCGTGCTCAAACGCCTGGCGGGCTGGGGGATTCCGATCTCGCAAGCGCTGCGCCAGGTCGCCGACCTGGAGGGCTGCCGCGCGTATTTCGAGGATCTGGCGCGCCGACGCGATAGCCTAAACTACGATATCGACGGGGTCGTCTTCAAAATCGATGCGCTCGCTGAGCGCGCGCGTCTGGGGGAGACCAGTCGCCATCCACGCTGGGCGATCGCGCGCAAGTTTCCCTCTCAGGAAGAACTCACCGAGATCGAGGCCGTCGAATTCCAGGTTGGCCGTACCGGAGCGGTGACGCCAGTGGCGCGGCTGCGACCGGTTCAGGTCGGCGGGGTGAGTGTTGCCAATGCCACGCTGCACAATATGGACGAGGTGATCCGCAAGGACGTGCGCATCGGCGATACGGTCGTCGTTCGTCGTGCCGGCGACGTGATCCCCGAGGTGGTGGGGGTCGTGATCGAGCGCCGACCGCGCGATGCTCAGTTGGTCGAACTGCCGCATGCCTGTCCAGTGTGCGGCTCAGATGTGATTCGTCCACCGGGCGAGTCGGTCGCGCGTTGCACGGGTGGTCTGTATTGCCCAGCCCAACGCAAGGAGGCCATCGAGCATTTCGCCTCGCGTCGTGCCATGGACATTGAGGGTCTGGGTGACAAGCTGGTCGAGCAACTGGTGGATCTGGACTGGGTCCGCGAACCGGCCGATCTCTATCATCTGACACAGGCTCAGTTGGCCCAACTCGAGCGCATGGGCGAGAAGTCCGCGGCCAATCTCATCGCCGCGCTGGAGCACAGCAAGGAGACGACCTTCGCCCGTTTCATCTTCGCGCTCGGCATCCGCGAAGTCGGCGAGACGACGGCGCTGGCGCTGGCCGAGCGGTTCGATGGGATTGCTTCACTGATGTCGGTCAAGGAGTCGGATTTCGTGCGCGAGCGCGGCGTCAAAGGGATTGGTCGAAAGACCGCAGAATCGCTCCACCAGTATCTTGTCGATCATCCACAGGCGCAGACCGATATTTCGCTGGCTGATTGGCTGGCGGATCTTGGTATTCGCGGTCTGACACGCGCGCGCACCGCGCTGCTGGCAGCGTTTTTCGGCGATATTGCCGCGTTGCGCGCCGCCGAGCCGCGAGACCTCTATTTCAACAGCAAGCCCCTCATCGAGGGCATTGGCCCCGTGATTGCCGCGCATATTGCCGGCTTCTTTGCCCAAGCTCACAATTGTGAGGCGATCGAGCGCCTCTTGGCTGCAGGCATTCGTTGGCCCGCTCCAGCCGTTGAGGCTGCGGTGCGGCCGCTGGCGGGCAAGACCATGGTCATTACGGGCGCCTTGAGTCGTCCGCGCGATGAGATCAAGACATGGCTCGAAGGACTCGGAGCCAAGGTGACCGGCAGTGTCTCCAGGAAGACCGACTATCTGTTAGCAGGCGAGGATGCAGGCTCCAAGCTGGACAGGGCGCGCGCCCTCGGGGTTCGGATACTTGACGAGGCCGCTCTTAAGGCTTTGCTCGAGCAGCACACATAACGACGGCGGCTGATCATTTCAGGCGGCTCTGATCGCCATGCGCCAGCGATCCGTCCAGGATGCGCTATTTCACGCTCAGTCGCGCAAACTCAAGATGGCAAGCCGTTAAAAACCATTCGGACGGGGCATTCGCCCCGTCCGAAACGGTTTATTCGGTTTCGGCCGGCTCGTCTTTCAGCTTCACCACGTCTTCGTTGAGTTCGACCATGGCCTTCTCGCGCATCTCGTTGACCTTGATCGCGATCTTCTGGCGCTTGACCAATGCGGTCAACTGCGGCTTGGCGTCCTCGAATGCCGGAGGCTCGGCCTTGCGCGTCTCCTGAAGTTCGATGACGTGCCAGCCGAACTGTGTATTGACCGGTTCTTTGGTGTAGCTGTCAGGTTCGAGGGCGGCAACCGCTTCGGCGAAAGGAGCGACCATTTGGCCTGCGTCGAACCAGCCAAGATCGCCGCCGTCCTTACCGGTGGGACCTTCAGAGTGCTTTTTAGCCAGTTCGGCGAAATCCGTGCCCTTGTCGAGCTGTTTGATGATCTTCTTGGCTTCGGCCTCGTCCTTGACGAGGATGTGCCGAGCCTTGTATTCAGCGCGCGTCGTTTGGGCCTTTACCGTGTCGTAGGCCGTTTTGAGCTCATCCTCGGTGGGTTCCACTTCGTCGGCCATCGTCGAGAGCGCGGCGTTGGACATGATCTTCATCCGCTCGAGCTGTAGGGCTGCGACGACATTGCGGTCGTCTTCGAGTTTGCGCCGATCACCGTCCTGAGAGGCAACAGCCAGCCCCATGAACTCATCGAAGACCTGCTGCTGGAACTCTGGGCTGTTTTGGCCCTGATTGCCCTGCAAACGCTCCATGTAGAACAATCTGAAGACGTCTAGCGGATAAGCGACGCCATTCACGGTGGCAATCAGGGCGTCGGGCGAGTCGGTCTCCTGCGTATCCTGCGCGAACGCAGTCGTAGTGGCGAGCAAGGCGCAAAGCAATAAAGGGATACGAGCTGTCTTCATGATAAAAGTTTCCATTGATGAACAAAGAGAAAGAGAGTGACTCTGAGCGCAGCGCGCAACGTCAGGGAAGGACTTGCTTGAACGGCTTGACGTTGACCTTGCGATAGACCCCTGCCGCGCAGTAAGGGTCTGCAGCGGCCCAGTCTCGGGCGGCGTCGAGATCGACAAATTCCGCAACGATCAGCGATCCGGTAAAACCTGCCTCGCCTGGATCGGGGCCGTCGATCGCCGGATGCGGTCCCGCCAGTACGAGCCGCCCTGCCTCCTGCAGGATCTGTAGACGCTCCAGATGTGCCGGCCTGGCCTGCAGACGTGCTGGCAGGCTGTCGGGATGATCGGTTGCAATGATGGCATAGAGCACGTCAATCGGCCTCCAGGGTTTGGGGGTCTTCGCTTACGTGACGGGATAGATAGATGGCTTGAGCGATCACGAATGCAATCGTCAGTCCCATCATACCGAAGAGTTTGAAGTTCACCCACACCTCCTCACGCGCCTGAGCATCCTGGCAGAGACCGAGCAGATCGCCGGTGAAGGCCGTGGCGCACGCTGAAAGGTCGATGCCGGACTGACCCGAGGCGACGAGGAGCGCTTGATGGGCCTCGTGAAAGCCACTGCCGACATAGACGACGAAGAGGTTGATTAGTCCAAGAATAATGAAAAAACCCGCCCATAGCAGGTTGAGCCGCACCCAGATCGGTTTGGGTATCGTGATGGCGTGGCCCATCATGCGCTCGATGAGGGTACGCTCGCCGATGAGTTGACTGCCCAAGAAGACCGCGGCGAACAGCCAGTTGACCAGGGTCGGCTTCCACATGACGAAGATCGGGTCACGCAGCGCGATCGTCAGTCCGCCAAAGACTGCCAGCAGCGCCAGCGTTACCAGGTGCATATTCTCCACGCGGCGATGGCGCAGCCAGAACCAGCCGACCTGCGCGGCGGCGGCGGCAATGGCCACGCCGGTTGCGACATAGATACCGGCCAGCTTGTAGGCGACGAAAAAGAGGATGACGGGAAAGAAATCGATCAGGAGCTTCATACTTAGATTACCGGCCTCTGGACGCCTCGTTGGCTGCGTCTGGATCGCCGTGATGCCTCAGTGGGTGGATTTGGCCGCTTGACTGGCGGTGTGAGCAGCGAGTGCTCGAATAAGCTGCGCAGAATAAGACCTGAATGCGACCAGGGTAAAGCCTGATTGTGGAGAAACCGAGGCTGTGATGGTTTCGCGACGCCTTGTATAGTGGCGCGCGCTACTGGGTTTTCGCTATTTGGGGATGCGTGTGGAGAACATCGAAGCTTGGGTGAGTGCATTAAACGGCATCGTTTGGGGGCCACCGATGCTGATTTTGATCTTGGGGGTGGGTTTTTTCCTCATGATCGGGCTGCGCCTGATGCCGCTGTTTAAGCTCGGCTATGGCTTTCGGATGCTCTGGCGCGGCCGGACCAAGCAGGGCGAGGGCGACATCCCACCCTTTCAGGCCCTGACGACGGCACTCTCGGCGACCGTCGGCACGGGCAACATCGCTGGGGTCGCGACAGCCATTTTCCTTGGCGGACCAGGCGCGCTGTTTTGGATGTGGTGCACAGCGCTGGTAGGAATGGCGACCAAGTACGCCGAGGCCGTGCTGGCACTGCACTACCGCGAGGTCGACGGCAAAGGCAGCCACATGGGTGGCCCCATGTACTACATCAAGAACGGATTAGGCGAGAAATGGCTTTGGATGGCGACTGCCTTCGCGTTGTTCGGGCTGCTTGCGGGTTTTGGTATCGGCAATACAGTGCAAGCCAACTCGGTCGCGCATGCCACCGAGAGCGCCTTCGGGGTTCCGCTTTGGATCACCGGCGTGGTCATGGCCGTCTTTGCCGGTCTGGTTTTGATCGGTGGCATCAAACGCATTGGCGAGGTCTCGGCCACGCTGGTGCCCTTCATGGCCTTCATCTACGTCATCAGCGGTCTCGTCGTCCTGGCGCTGCATGTCGATCAGATTGCCCCGGCGCTGGAGCTGATCTTCGTCCAGGCCTTCACGCCGACGGCGGCGACCGGCGGCTTTGCGGGCGCAACTCTGGCGGCGGCCATTCAGTTTGGCGTGGCGCGCGGTGTCTTTTCCAACGAGGCGGGTCTCGGTAGTGCGCCCATCGCGCACGCGGCGGCGCAATCCAACGATCCGATCGCTCAGGGGACGATCGCCATGCTCGGAACCTTCCTCGACACCTTGGTCATCTGCACCATCACGGGCCTGGTCATCCTGGTCACCGGTGTCTGGGTCTCGGGCGAGACGGGCGCTGACCTGTCGGCCCTGGCGTTCGAAACCGCGTTGCCGGGCGTTGGCGCCTACATCGTCGCCATCGGTTTGGTTCTCTTCGCCTACACTACGACCCTGGGCTGGAGCGTCTACGGCGAGCGCTGTGCCGAGTACCTCTTCGGCGCGCGTGTCATTGTGCCCTTTCGGGTGCTGTGGGTGCTGGTGCTGCCGCTGGGTGCCGTGGCGCAGTTGGACTTCATCTGGCTGGTGGCAGATACCCTTAACGCCTTGATGGCCCTGCCTAACCTGATTGCCCTGCTGTTGCTCAGTCCGGTGGTGTTCCGGCTGACGAGGGAGTATTTCGCCAACAAACCCGTCTGAGGCTCGCTTGGGCGCCGCCGCCCGAGACGCGGCTGCTGCGTGCTGCGCTAGCCCGCCGCTCCAGAGCCGCCCTGACAGGGCGGCGACTCGGGTGCGGCGCCGCCCTTTGCATACCATTCTGCGGGTGTCCAAGTATGCATCGTCAGTGCGTGCAGGCCGACCTGGAGCTCACCATCCAACAACGCATTGAGTCTGCGATGACGCTCGATCAGCGCGACGCCTTCGAAAGTTTCACTCACCACCAGCACCTTGAAATGCGACTCCGCACCCGGTGGGACCGCATGCATGTAGCTCTCGTCGACCACGTCCAAGTGTAAGGGCTGCAACGCTGTCTGGATCGTCTCTTCGATACGGTGTTTTCGGTTCATTTGAGATGAGCTCTTGGTAATGTATGCTCTCGCAGCAGTGCGCGTCGGCCTCTTCAATCCCAATCCTTGAGTGGATCAGGACTCGTCTCGCCTGGCTGGCTCGACAGCTCGATGTGCTCGGTGACGAGTAGCCCCCGCGCGGCTTCCATGACCCGGTCGAAACACGCTTGGTGTGAATCGTTTCCCAGTGTTTGGTGGTCAAGCCCTTCAATGCGTCCATAGAGGCTCAGGCGCAGGTGTTCGCTGGTGTGCACATGGAGTCTAAGATCGTTGAAAACCTGTGTGAATTCGCTCTGCGTCGGCGCTGTCCCAAGGGTTTGGAACAGGCTGGCGAGGGCGTTAAATAGCGGCTGCGCCTCCACGCCGAGACCGAATTCGCTGGGCTGGTAGAGCACCTGGCGCTCCGAGACGCGGTTGACCCAGATCCTAAAACTCTCTTTCTGCAGCCCGTGATAGAGCGGCTCCTCGGAAATCAGAAACAGCAGCAGATGACGCGGATTGGCAAAGTAACGGCCACCGCGAGCCTGCCAGTAGCAGTCAGCGACAAGGCGCTGGATCCTGATGTGTTCGCGAAAATCCGTCGCCTGCAATTGATCGAGGATCAGCACTGTCGGTTCACCCTCGCTCTGCGCGCAGGCCTCGCTGACGATTTCGTCGAGCGGCTCGATCGGCGGCTCCTCGCGCCCGAGTTCATCATGGCTCGGGGGCAGGATCACATCCGGCAGTGGCGGGTGCTCATCGGTGAAATCGTGATAGAGGACATGAGGAAAGTCCAGTGAGTGGGCGAGGGCATTGGCGAACGCGGTTTTGCGCCGCTCTCCATCACCGGCGATATTCAGCGTCCGAATCCCGGTCGCCGGACTCTCCAGCAGACAACGCAGTTGGAATTCGTAGTCGTCGTTCGACTCGAATCCGTTCGCCGCCATGTTTGTTCTCAGACTTGGCATGCCAGAAGCATAGCCGGGTCACGGCGTAAGCCCAAGTCATGATTTCAGCCAGGCGGATATGCGCGTTTTTTGTGTATCGACGCGATACTGAAGCAGCCTGATCTGAAATTATTTATCCATTCATTTCAATAGCATGAAGGTTTATCCAGCTTTTCTGGAGAAAAAAATTTGTGATGACGACAATTAATCCCACTATTTAACTCGGTAAAGATCGATTCACGGCGACTGCACAGGTGCAGCAGCTATTCCTCCCCCACCTGAAGTGCGGGGCTTCTTGCGGAGAAACTGATGAATCACACAGTCAATGCAGCAACCCTCGCCCTGGCCCTTGGCACCGCCATGGGCATCGCCTCGGTTCCGGCGACCGCCAGCGAGATGCATGGGCAGGAGACGTCCGGCAATGAGAAGTGCTATGGCGTCGCGCTGAAGGGCCAGAACGACTGTATGGCTGGAGGCGGAGTCACCTGTTCCGGCTCCTCAAAGACGGACTATCAGGCCAACGCCTGGAAGCTGGTTCCGGCGGGCACCTGTACCAAGATGTCATCGCCGACATCCCCGACCGGCTACGGACAGCTCGAAGCCTTCGAGGGGACCTCGGCCTAGCGCGTATGCTTGAGGGCGCTGACGCGAGCCGGATCCAATCAGACGATCGGCGCTGGAGCGTCGGCGCTTTGCTGCCACAATCGGGGCAGGGCGCGGCGGGCATCGGGCTGAAGCCCGAGCATTTCCGTGAAATCGTCGAGACTTGGCCGGAGCTTGGGTTTTTCGAGGTTCACGCCGAGAACTATCTCGTTCCCGGAGGCCCTTTCCACCACTATCTCGGCCTGATCCGCGAGCGCTACCCGCTCTCGATACACGGTGTCGGCTTGTCGATCGGCGGCACCGAGCCGCTGGACGGCGTCCATCTGAGCGCCTTGCGCGGCCTGCTCGAGCGCTATCAGCCAGCGGTGTTCTCCGAGCATCTCGCGTGGTCCACACACGGCGGGGCCTGGTTCAGCGACCTGCTGCCCGTCGCCTATAATTCCGGTTCGCTGAACAAGGTCTGCGAGCATATCGATCAAGTCCAGACTGCGCTCGGACGTGCAATGCTACTCGAGAACCCGGCGACCTACGTCGAATTCGCCGCCTCGACCTACAGCGAGCCAGAGTTTATCTCGGAGATCATTCGCCGCACTGGCTGTGGTCTGCTGCTCGATGTGAACAATCTCTATCTGTCCTGCGTCAATCATGACCGCGACCTCGACCGCAACCTTGATGGTCTGCCGCTGCACGCCGTCGGCGAGGTCCATCTAGCCGGTTTCAGCCGCGATCTGGACGCGGCTGGATCGCCGCTGCTGATCGACAGTCATGGCGCACCCGTTGCGGACGCGGTTTGGTCACTGTACGCAAAGGTCATGGGACGCATCGGTCCCAAGCCGACGCTGATCGAGTGGGACAACGATATCCCTAGCCTGGACGTCCTCCTTGCCGAAGCCGCACAGGCGGATCTTATTCAGTGCAATAGTGTCCAGGCGGCAGCATGAACCAGAGCGCATGGGCGAGTGCGTTGGTCGATCCTGAGCGGCCCTGTCCCGCTGGACTCCAGGTGTGGAACGGCTCGGATCCTGGTCGGCGCTTCGCCGTCTATCGCAACAATCGCATGCAGTCGCTCATCGCAGCCTTGGCCGAGACCTTCCCCGTGACCCAACAGCTGGTGGGGGAGGACTTCTTCAGCGCCATGGCGGCGGTCTTCATCCACCGCTGTCCGCCCGTCTCGCCGATTCTGGTCTACTACGGGAGGGCTTTTCCAGATTTCGTCCAGCGCTTTGAGCCTGCCGCCTCGCTGCCTTATCTGGCCGATATAGCGCGCTTGGAGATGGCCTATGTCGAGTCTTATCACGCTGCCGATGCCACAGCACTCGCGCCTGAGCGCATCCAGGCGGCCCTAGCCGATCCTGAGCGGCTGGCGCGGGCGCGGCTCGTCGTGCACCCGGCGTTGCGCGAGATCGAGTCGGCCTTCGCCATCGTGTCGCTCTGGGCCGCGCACCAGGGGCGGGGCGAGCTGTCCGGGCTGCATCTCTCGCAGCCGCAGAGTGCATGGATTCTGCGCAAGGGATTATCCGTCGAGGTGATGCGGGTGCCAACTAGCGCCTGCCGGTTCATCGCCGGCGTGCGGGAAGGGCTGGCGTTCGCGCACGCGGTCGAGCAGGCAATGGCGTTTGAGGTGGGTTTCGACTTGCCGGAGTGTCTGGCGCTACTGCTACGCGAGCAGATGATCACAGGCATCGAAGTCGACGCCGACACATGAGACGCGTGCCGCGTGGAGTTCGACTGTCGTCAGCTCTTAATCGCGTCTCCGGGGTCGGCGCGACTGCTGCTGGCTTCGAGGCGCTCCAGACGCTCGCGCAGCGCGCCCAGCTCCTGCTCCTGGCGCTTGATCTGCTTGAGTAGCGCGGGCAGTCTGGCCAGTGCCGCGAGTTCGCGCAGCGTGTCTTTCATGGGCCGTGCGGGTGTGCCGAAGACGGCGGTGCCTGCGGGAACGTCCTTGGTCACCCCCGATTGGCCGCCCACACGGGCGCCGGGGCCAACGTTCACATGGTCGGACACCGCGACCTGACCGGCGATCACAACCCCTGTGCCCAGGCTGCTGCTGCCCGCCACGCCGGCTTGGCTGACCAGGATGACGTGCTCGCCGATATCGGTGTTGTGGGCGATTTGCACCAGATTGTCGATCTTGGTGCCGCGGCGGATGCGGGTCAGGCCCAAGGTGGCGCGATCGACACAGCAATTGCAGCCGATGTCCACATCGTCCTCGATCACCACCCGGCCCAGTTGCGGGATCTTGCGGTGGCCCTGTCCGTCCCAGTGGAAACCGAAACCGTCCCCACCGATCACCGTACCGGCGTGGACAATGCAGCGATTGCCCAGCCGACTCTTGCCGAGCAGGCTGACGTTCGCTTCGATCACGCAGTCCTCCCCGAGGATGACGCCGGGCGCCAAGTAGCAGCCGGGGCCGATATGCGTACGCTCACCGATCTGCGCGCCCGCCCCGATGACGGCACAGGCACTCACCGCCACGTCTTTGCCCAGCGTGGCCGTCGAATCGATCACCGCGCTTGGGTGGACGCCCAGCCCATCGGGTTCGGGAAGGAAAGACTCGGCGATCGAAAAGAAGGCGTGGCGTGGATCGTCCAGCCGGATCAACAACCGGCCTGCGAGCAGGGGGAAATCCCGCGCCACCAGAATGGCTCCGGCATGACTGGCGGCGACTGCCTCTGCTTGGTAGGCATGCTCGGCAAAACAGAGGTCTGTGACCTCGGCGAGCGCCAGTGTACTGACGCCGAGAATTCCCGGTGAGTCGGCGTCCAAATCCGGTGGGGAGGCACCAAAACGAACGCAGAGTTGCGTGAGATCGAGGGGCATGGCAAGGCTCCTTCGGGGATTGTTGTAATCCACCAATAGCCTAATGCCTGGACTGCGACTTTACCTAACGATTTTGAACCACCTAGGTCGGTTGCTCAGCATTGCCTTGGAGCAGATTAAAGGCCGCCACATGACCGACTTCACTAGCCCAATCCGCAGCGGTCTTGCCGTCGAAATCTTTGAGTGTCGTATCGGCACCGTGTTCGAGCAGGGTCTCGACGGACTTGGTGTGGCCCTGCTTGGCCGCCCAGATCAGGGCGGTCCAGCCCTTGGTGTCTTCCTGATGATCGACCATGGCGCCACGCGCGAGCAACCGCTCTACGACCTTGGCGTGATTGTTGGATGCGGCCAGCATCATGGCCGTATAGCCGCCGGTATCGACGGCGTCGAGCTTGGCTCCAGCCTCAAGCAGACGCTCGACGACGGCATCATGCCCATTGAGCGCGGCCTTCATGAGCGGTGTCCAGTTGCAACTGTCGCGCGCGTCGGGTTGGTGAGTGCGCGCGAGTAGCTTATCGAGGGCGTTCAGGTCGCCTTGTTCGGCGACCTCAAGCAGGGCCTCGCCCGCTGCTGCGCCATTTGTGTCGGACTGACCGCAGGCGAGCAGTGTGCTCGCGAGGGCCAGGGTGAGGAAGGTATATAACAGTTGTTTCATTGGATCATTCTCGCCATTGTGGCTGGCGAATCCAATGAGAATGCGCAAAGGGTCTATACAATAAGGCGCTGAATGAGCAGTTCAGTGCAGTGCCTCATAGTGCTCAGAGAAGTCCCTGACAGGTTCCGTTTTGACAGATCACAAGAAAGCTGTCGCTTCCCTCGCAGGGTACCTTGTGAATCTCCCCGTCCTGCCGCGACTCGATAAGCTGCGAACCGCTTGCCGAGACCTGGCATCCGCGCTGACGGGCATACTGCTCGGCGGAAGCGCCCCAGGTGGCACTGCCCCTGGCGGGTGCAGACGCCGTGTTGACAGGGAGCGCCATCATGTTCTCACGCGGCGTGATCGGTGCCGTCGAAATGCCTTGGGTGCTCAGAATCGCACTGGCATCGACCACGGGCGCCGCCCCACGGCGTCTCGGCTCGGGTGCTGCGGGTGAATTGGTCGCGCTGGACGAGGCGGTTTGTCTCGGTGTGGGTCTTGATGGCGGATTGGGATTGGTCGCGCTGGATGACGCTGTTTGCCTCGGCGTGGGTGCTGGAAGCGGCGGCTGGGCGGGCGGTTCACCCGCACTCGTACTTGCAGCGTCTGGCGCCGAAGCACTGGGTGCGGGCGTGGCCCGTGCATAGGGTGTACCGGCCCATGGATCCGCCCAGCCTGCTTCCGGTGGTGTAGCGCGAACGACCCGATTGCGGTTGCTGGCCCAGGAGTCGCGCAGCGAGTCCAGCGACCGGGTCAGGGAATCCCGCAGGGTGTTGGTATAGTCGATGCGCTCGCCTGGGCGGCCTGCCAATGCTGGTGAGACGACCTCGGCCTTGGTGGCAACGTTGGTCCCGCCGGACTGCGCGATAAAGAAGGAAGTGACTTCGAGCATCGTACCAGGTGCGGCGGGGATGCCGGGCAGCATGTTCGCATCGGCTGGGCGCTCAACGACTAGCTGATCCGCCTCGGAGCTTGCGATCTTCCAGCCCTTGCTGCGTGCCGCGCCCATCGCCAATGCTTTGGCCTCGGCGGCTGTCCCACCCTGCAGCATGACTTGAGGAAGATTGCCGATGTCGACCGGCAGAGGGGCGACGCTTGCGGCGTACGGATTGGAGGTGCTGGAAGTTGGAGCACCCGCACAACCTACGAGAAACAGGCACGCGAGCGCCATAGAGCAGACTGAAGTATTCACACGCACGTTGACCAGTTCCTTTACGAGAAACTTTGCCCTTGGAGCAGGGTAGTTGACCCGCTATAGTGACATGTCAATCGTGCGAGTTGAAGCATCAATCGTTAGCAGCGTACGCTACGTCACAACGCGCGCTTGTCCAACCAGTTGCAGCAGGCCACAATCTAGGCATGCTTCAGGTCACTCCAGTTATCCGCATCGCCGAGTCCGAGCTTTCCGAGCGCTTTATTCGCGCACCTGGACCTGGCGGACAGAATGTCAACAAAGTAGCGTCTGCGGTCCAGTTGCGCTTCGATGCCGCTCGCTCGCCATCGCTCCCCGAGGACGTTCGCCGACGCCTGCTTCAACTGGCAGGGCGGCGGGCCAGCGGCGACGGGGTGGTGACGATCGAGGCCCATCGCTTTCGCACCCGCGAGCGCAACCGCGAAGACGCCCGAGAGCGTCTCGCTGGACTGATTCGTCAGGCCGCCCATCGTCCCAAAAAGCGCATCGCGACACGGCCAACCCGCGGTTCGAAGGAGCGGCGCCTGCAATCCAAGCGGTTGCGCGCACGCCTCAAACAGCATCGCTCCGTGCGCCCTGGTGAGGATTGATGCGCCGAGCGGCTAGCGCCGCCGCAGTGGATCCTGGCGATAAAAGGCGCTGAGCTGAGCGTAAACGTCCGGATATTCGCCAACGAGCAGCGCTGGAACTTCAAAAAAAGCCTCGCTGGTCACAGCGAAGAATTCCGCAGGCGACTCGCTGGCATAGGGGTCGATAGGGGTGTCCTCGCCCTGGTCGAGGCGCCGACCAAGATCCTCGAAAGCGGCAGTGAAAATGCGCTTCCAGACCGCGCCCGACATCCCGGCATGCAGCGGCGGACAACCGTTGGTGCTGCCCGAGCGAGCGTCGAGCTTGTGCGCGAACTCGTGGAGGATGACGTTGTAGCCGTCAAGCCGAGTGTCGGCGCAGATGTCCGACCAAGAGAGAATCACCGGCCCGCGCTCCCAGGACTCGCCGCTCCTGATGTCCTGTTCGATCCCGACCACGCCATCCTCGCCCATGACCTCATGTCCGGGAACGAAGGCGCCCGGATAGAGGATGATCGAGTACCAACCCTGGTACCAGTCGAGTCCCAGCTCCAGAATCGGCAGACAGGCCTGCAAGGCGATCAGCAGACGCATCCGATCCGTCAATGTCACGCCCTGCACGGGTTCCAGGGTCTTATCGTGTAGAAAACGTCGCGCCAGCGCAGCGAGCCGAGCCGCCTCATCTGAGTCGAGACCCGCAAGCAGTGGCAGCGACGCCCATGCTTCGCGCCAGTGCGCTGCGCTGAAACCGTCTCGCGCAGAGTCCGAGGTGTAGGACTTCCACCAATCCGTCAGACGCCCCATGGTTGCTCCGCAAAAAACCCGTCCTCAAAACAGGGGCGTGGATTTGTCATGGTCGCCGATAAGGGCAGAGCGCTTGCGCAGCGCACATAGCAGTCGATCACAGCGATCGAGCGATGATTGAAACACGTTTCAGGATGGGGTGAAGGAGGCGGTAGCAAGCGGCAGATCGGCGAAACAACCGGCAAAGCTCGCCATGCTGGAGGACTGTTGCGGCTCACTCATCTCGACACTGTGGGGTACGAGGGCCTTAAGAAGGCGCATCCTTGCGCATCTTAAGTCTTTGTATTCTGGAGCCGATGAGCGGATTCGAACCGCTGGCCTACGCATTACGAATGCGTTGCTCTACCAACTGAGCTACATCGGCAATCAAGCCGTTTATCATATCCAAAGCCGCACGAGTGCTCAAGCGCGATATGTCCTGCACACATCATGATTTAAAAACCCGATTGTCAGCATCTAAAAAAATGTCTTTATTTCGCACTGAAATACAGATATATGCCGCTTGTTGAAGCTGAATGCTCAAGTGCTGTTGAACCCAAAAAGGTGGCGTAGATGCTAGACCCCGAAATGAGTTATGGCGAGGAAGGCATGGAGCGCATGCCAGCCATGATGGCGCAGGAATCTCGTACTCAGGTGGCAGACCTCGAAGTGCGTCGGCGCATCGAGCACATCCGTGAGCTGAAACAACTGCGGGAGCTGCTCGAAGACCCTGAATTCGATGAGCTGAGCTGATTGCGACATCAACGCTCGCTTGTTGGCGCCACCGGTGCGGGGCGTGGTTCCCGCGCCCCGTTCGGGCCGAGTTGAATATCCAGTGGCCGTTCGGTGAACAGGCGCACATCGCGCTGCGGAAACGCGATCTGGATACCATGCTCGGCGAAGGTGTCATAGATGGTTTGATGTAGATTGCTGATGATCCCGATACGTCCATCGAGCGAATCCATATACACCCGCAGCACCACCGTGAGCGAGTTATCGCCGAAACCTTCAAAGCTGATCAGCGGTGCGGGGTCCTTGAGCAACCGCTCTTGCTGCTCGGCGATCTGCGCCAACAGGGCGAGCGCCTTTTTGGTGTCGCTGCCGTACTCGATGCCGATCGAGATTGTGATGCGGTTTTGCTGATCGGTCAGCGACCAGTTGAGCAGGCGCCCGGTGATGAACTCCTTGTTCGGCACCACGAGTTCTTGTTTGTCCCAATTGCGAATCGTCGTGGCACGGATGCGGATATTGGTCACCACCCCGGTGGTGTCGCCAATGGTCACGATGTCACCGACGCGCACCGGGCGCTCGAAGAGGATGATGATACCGCTGATGAAGTTGGCGACGATCTCCTGAAGACCGAAGCCGATACCCACGCCCAGCGCGGCGACCAGCCACTGTAACTGCCCCCAGTTCAGGCCCAGCGTGCTGAAGGTCAGCAGCACGGCGACGGCGGTGATGAAATAGCTCGCAAGCGTCTTGATCGCGTAGCGCGCCCCGGCAGAGATCGCGTCGCTCTGGAGTAGGAGAATTTCGAGCAGACCCGGGAGATTCTTCGCCACGACAGTTGCAACGAAGAGGATCACGAGCACCACACCGACATCGGCTACGGTGACCGCAATCAACTGCTCGGCACCGTCGACCATGTCAGTGTAGTGCCAGAGCGCGAAGCGCTCGAAAAAACTGAACGCCGGCAAGATGTCCGACCAGGTGAACCACAGCCCGATGGCACCACCGATAAAAATGAAGGCCGTGATCAGCCGCTGTGTTTGCTCATTGAGCGCCGCTAAGTCAGGTTCAGCCTCCTCGACGAGGATGACCTCAGAGGGTGAGGTGGAGTCACTGGCCTCTGCCTCGGCCTGGGCGCGTCGGGCCGCTTGGCGCTCGAGCGCTGCCTGGAGCGCTAAGCGTCGACGCGTGACGATCAGCCAACGCACGATGATCTGGTGTAAAACCACCAGCGCCAGCACGAGCCAAACTTGGTAGATGAGCGACTGAAGCAGTATACCGGCGGTATAGCCATAACCGAGGATAGAGAGCACGACCAAAGCGAGTGGCGCCGCCACGATGATGGGAAACCAGAAGTGGCGCAGACGCTTGACCCAGCCATCAGGGTGGGCTTGAAAGAACCCCCTCAGTACGCCGCGTTGCGGTTGTAACAGCGAATAGAGAAAGGCACTAAACCCAACCATCGTCGCGATCAGGGCCAAGCGCCCCAGGCTGCTGATGATATCGGCATCGTTGTAGCGATAGATCGCGAAGGTGAGGATAGCCAACGGGATGGCATAGAGTGCAAACCAATCGAAATGCTTGCGGATCTGCGTGAGCACATCCGTGCTCCAGCGGAAGTGTCGATCCGCAACCCCGCCACTGATGCAAAGCATCCGAAACGCGAGTAGATAAAAAAGACTGAATGCAGCGGCGCTGAAGGCGGCGCCAAAGGCCTGCGTGAAGGCATTTGCGACGGGAGACACCTGAAACTGCTGGCCAAGCAGCCAGAACGCCAGCGGTAGGGGCAGGGCGAGCAACAGACTCCAGCCGAGGGCTTGCAGGGTAAAACGAATGCGATCCGTGCGCACACGCCGCAGCGGCTCGGCATTGGCACGAATATGGCGTCTGATCGCCGAGAGTTTCCAGAACAAAATGGCCAGTAGCAAGAGTCCAAGCCAGAGCACGAGCGAGTTCTGCAAGCGCTCTAGCAGTGTGTTCAACACGTTCGTCCAACCCTCGACAGACAGTAGCCAGCCAAACGCACCGGTTAAGGCTGAGAAGGTGTCGATCCCCACGGTCGGTGCGCTGCGGACCCAGAGCAGACGTTCGCCGAGAAATTCATCGTAGTTCTGGCTGGCCTGAATCACGCGCTCGGCGGCGTAGTTCAGCTCGCCGAGCTGGCGAATATAATCATCTTCGCTGCGCAGTGCCTGAGACAGCAGCTCTTTGCGCTGCTTGAGGACTTCGATCAATTGTGCATGTATCTGCGGCGCCTGAGCCGTTGGGTCATTGGCGATCAGCTCATCGGCGTAGAGATTGATATCGCGTAGCTGGCGCTCTTCCTCGCGATAGCGAATTTGCCGTAGAGTCGCATCGGCGATCGCATCTTCGCGCGTCTCGATACGCTTGCGATACTGACTTAGGTTGGGCAGTTGGTTGCGTGTGTCGAGTAAAACCTGGCCCAGCGCCTTACTGAGTCCGGCCGCTTCCAGACGTTGTTTGGCGCCGCGAAAATCGTCCTCAATGCGCTTGCGCTCACTGTCGACGCGCGCGATGTCGGCACTGGTCCCTTCGAGCTGCCTGGTGATCTGTGAGAGCGAATCCGTGGTTTCGCCATTCTGCACGATGATTCGTTGCACCAGCGGGTGTTTGTCATCGACGTTGCGCTTGGCCTCATCGGAGGCCTCCTGCGCGGCTTCAGTCTGCTCTTTGCGCCGTTCGCTGAGCGCTTCTTCCAGGATGCGCCGGCGCTCACTCGAGGCCTTGAGATCGAGCATGGCCAGATCGCGCTGGGCCTTGAAAAGCCCTTCACGCGCGGATTGGCTGAGCAGGTTCTGCTCGAGCATGCGCGCTTCGTTCCACAGTGCCTGGCGTTGTGTCTGCAGCGCCCAACGTCTGGCCTGCTCAAGCTCTGAGGTGTCACCCTGGGCGGGCGGTTTGCTCAAATCTTCGTCGAGCGTATCGAGTGACTGCTTGACCGCGATCAGCCGGTTGCGGTTGATTGCGGGGCGCTCGAGGCTCGCGTCTAAGAGCTTTTCGAGTTCGCTCACACGACTCTCGCGGGCGGTGACTTCGGCGAGAATTTTGTTCAGACGCTGGCCAATCTCCTCGGTCGAGAGTTTGCCGAGCCCTTTGACGTCTTGTGTTTCACCGCTCTTGGCCTGGCGGCGCTCTAGTTCGCGCTGGATGTCATCGGTCTGTTTCGGTGCGCTGACGAGTAAGTCGGCGAATTCTTGCCTTTTGGCCTCAAAGCCGGCCGCCTCTTGTAAGTTCGTCTGGATGCGTCGGTAAAGCTCGCTGAGTGAAAGCTTGAGGGGCTCATCCAGGCCCTTTGCCGCATCCAGGTCTTGAAGCTTCTTCTCAATCTGATCCGTTGATGGCAGCGGCGCCGCAGAGCTGGCATTGACATCGATGTCTTCGGTGCGCGAATCGGCGATCGCCGGGGTTGCCGCGCATAGCAGGAGCAGGGCGGCGATTAGCCAGCTCAGGGGGGCGGACGGACGTTGAGTCGGGAGCAAATCGATTGGACGCAATGGAATCATCTCGTGCTACATGAGTTGGAGTTGGGCTGGCTGATGCCTAAGTCTTGAGTCTCTTGTCGTGACGCACTAAAGCGTCTTGACGAACACTTTGGAGTTGCGCTGGAAATTGTAGAGACTTTTTTTCTCCATCGGGAGGATGTCGAGTTCGGCGGGCTGAAAGCCGCGCTCCTGAAACCAGTGCGCGGTCTGGGTCGTCAGGACGAACAGGCGCTCGATATTTTGAGCAAGCGCCAGTGCCATGATGTGCTCGAGTAAGCGCTCACCCCGATGATCGCCCAGATATTGGGGATGTACGGCTAGACAGGCAAGTTCCGCCATATTCTCCTGGGGATAGGGATAGAACGCGGCACAGGCTGTCACCATACCGTCGCGTTCGGTGACGAAGAAGCGGTGGATCTCAGTCTCCAGTCGCTCATGCGAACGACGTACCAAAACGCCGCTCGCCTCCAGCGGACTGAGGAGTTCCAGGATGCCGGCAACGTCGTCGATGCATGCTGAGCGCAGCGCCTCATAGGGTTCTGCCGAGATCAGGGTGCCGCTGCCATCGCGCGTGAGCAGCTCGCGCAGCAGCGCCCCATTGCGCTGGCGTCTCACGAGGTGGACGCGGCGGATGCCGTTGCGACAGGCCGAAGCCGCTGCGCGCAGACAGGCCGCAATCTCATCGGGCATCTCGGGAGTGGCCGCGAGCAGGGCGTCCACTTCGCTTGCCAGGAGGGTCGGCGCGATCAGGTCGGCGGCCTGCTCTTCGGCCTGCTCGATCAAAAAAATGAGCTTATCGGCGCCCAGGGCGACTGCGGCGCCGCGTGCGACGTCGGCAGCGCTCAGGTTGAACACCTCGCCGGTCGGCGAGTAGCCCAGCGGCGGCATGAGCGCCACCGCGCCCTGTTCGAGCACCGCCTGCAGGGTGCGATGGTCGACCCTGCGCACCTCGCCGGTGTGGCGATAATCGATGCCCTCGATGACGCCAAGTGGCCGGGCGGTCACGAAGTTGCCGGAGACCACCGGAATGCGTACACCGGCCATGGGCGAGTTGGCCAGACCGAGCGAGAGCAGTGCCTCGATCTCGACACGTACCGTACCAGCGGCCTCCTTGACGCAGACGAGCGCCTTGTCGTCGGTGATCCGCAGTCCGTTCACATAGCGCAGCTGCGCGCCTTGGCCCTGGAGACGTGCCTCGATCTGAGGACGCGCGCCATGTACCAGCACCAGGCGGATGCCCAGCCCATGGAGCAGGGCGATGTCATGGACTAGATCCGGAAAGCGCGCATCGGCGACCGCCTCGCCGCCGAAGGCGATGACGAAGGTGCGGCCACGGTGGGCATGGATGTAGGGTGTGGCCTGACGCACCCAGTCGACGAAGGGATCGCGGTCCTGATCGATGGACTCCGGCGTCGGGCGCGTATCGGACACTCTTGGGTACCTCATTACATGTTCTGTGGCAATCAACCCCGCTGGGGCGAGGTTAGTCGATGCCGAGCTTGTCGAGACGATAGCGCAGCGAGCGCGGGGTCATGCCCAATTTTCTGGCCGCCGCTGCGTGGTTGTCCTGGGTTGCTTCCGCACCGCCCTGAACCGCCGGCTTTTCGATCCCGCTCAAATGCTCATCCAGCGGCGTAGCGCGCTGGGACGCGGTCTCGGGTCTGGTGAGATAGAGATCGTCAACCTCGATGCGCGGGCCGTCGGTCAAGGCGATCGCGCGTTCGAGAATGTTCTCGAGCTCGCGCACATTCCCTGGGAAGGGATGGCGCTGCAAGGCGTCGAGAGCAGCGGGCGAAAGCGTGATCCGGTCGCAGCCGGTGCCACTGCCGCGATTGCGCCACAGTCGCTCGAGCATCGGTTCGGCCAGTTGCACAATGTCTTGCGGGCGCTCGCGTAGCGCGGGCATGCGCAGCTCAATGACATTGATGCGGTAGAACAGATCCTGGCGAAAGCGGCCCTTTTCAACCTCCGCGCTCAGGTCGTAATGACTGGCGCTGATGATACGCACATTAACGGGCAACTCGTTTTGAGCGCCGACTGGACGCACCCGTTTCTCTTGGATGGCGCGCAAGAGTTTCACCTGAGCCGCAAGCGGCAGATCCGCGACTTCATCAAGGAACAACGTGCCCGCCTCGGCGGCCTGGAAGAGTCCTTCCTTGTCGTTGACGGCGCCGGTAAAGCTGCCTTTCTTGTGACCGAACAACTCGCTCTCGACCAGATCCTGGGGGATGGCCCCGCAGTTGACGGCGATGAAAGGGCCTTCGCCGCGCGGTCCCTGGACGTGAATCAGACGCGCGGCCAGCTCCTTGCCCGTGCCGCTTTCGCCGGTCACGAACACCGGCGCCTGGTTGCGCGCCAGCTTGGTGATGAGGTGGCGAATCTGCTCCATGGCGGGTGAGTCGCCGATCAGACGCGGGCCGCTCTGCGTCTGGCCTTCGCTCACTGGGGCAGTGGCGCGCAGCTTCAGGGCCGATCCCACCAGACTGCGCAGCAATTGCAGATCAACGGGCTTTGACACGAAGTCAAAGGCGCCGGCCTTCATCGCCGCGACCGCAGACTCCATGTTCCCATAGGCGGTGATCATCGCAACGGGAATCTCCGGGTGATACTCGCTGAGGTGATGGAGCAGATCAAAGCCCGATCCATCCGGCAGGCGCATGTCGGTCAGGCACAGATCGAATGTATTACGCTCTAAGAGTTGTTTGGCTTCCGTGACCGTCATGGCAGTCATAGCCTGCACATCCATTCGACCCAAGGTGATCTTGATGAGATCGAGGATATCCGCTTCGTCGTCGACGACGAGTGCATGGGCCTTTTTCATTGCTGACTCCTGACTCCT
>JARIBS010000083.1 GCA_029257385.1 Thiorhodococcus sp. | reverse complement strand
TGTGCTTCGGGACTGATCGTGATCGGCGGGCGAGGTATGAAACCATGATACAGCTTCGTGCCACATCATCAAGAAAGCGTCGGCTTGACCCCACGCCTGAAGGCGGGGGATTGCGCCGACAAGACGTTCAGCCCAGAGAAAATGCTGACCTTGCTGAACTTGCTCACCCCGGTGAGGAAGGCGAAGCGGATGTGGGCGTCCGAGTCCTTGATGACGGAGTAGAGATTACGCAGACCGTCGCGCAGTTCGTGAGCCAACTCGGGGCGGGTCAGATTATCGAGAATCGGCTTGTCGTACTCATCGACCAGCACCGCCACCCGCTCGCCTGTGGCGGCATGCGCCTGCTCGATCATCTCCGCGAAACAACCGACCACGTCGGTGTTATCTTGGCAGGTGAGTCCAAGTCTGGCGCGGTTGCGCTCCAGAAGATTGAGGATCCGCCGATCCAACTCGGCGCGGCTCCGCACCACGCCACCACCGAAGCTCAAACGGATCACCGGCGCATGGCGCGACCAATCCCACCGATCATGGATAAACAGCCCGCGAAACAGTGGTTCGTTGCCCGCGAACAGCTCCGCAAGCGTGTCGATCAGCAGCGATTTGCCGAAACGCCGTGGGCGCGAGAGAAAGTAATGCGCCCCCTCCTCGATGAGCTGCAAGGCGAAGGCGGTCTTATCGACGTAGTAGCAACCTTTCTCGCGCAGCTTGGCGAAAGACTGGATTCCAATGGGCAGTTTCAGGCGTGACATGATCAGCTCCTCTGCGAGAAACCTCGCCATTGCGGGTTAGGCGGGAGAGCGGCGGCGCCTGCGCAGCCACCGGGACAGTGCAGGTTTTCCACCTGCTGGGTTGTGAGGCTCTGTCGAGCCAACATCATACCGCTCGCCGCGTCCAGGATGAGTTTTCCCGGAAATCGTCTTAGACTAGCCGCCCGCGAAAGATCGCAACCCACACCACCCACCACATCCACCGCAACCACCGCAACCACCGCACATCAGGAGACACCCAAGATGCCAAGCGCCCCGAGCAAGTCGCTCGAGACTTTCCCCAATCCACAGCCTGAGCGCGATTATACGATCCGCATCCGGGTGCCCGAGTTCACCTGTCTCTGTCCCAAGACCGGGCAGCCGGATTTCGCCGAGCTGACGCTTGAGTACATTCCCGAGCAGCAGTGCGTGGAGCTTAAATCGCTCAAGACCTATGTCTGGACCTATCGCGACGAGGGTGCCTTTCATGAGGCGGTCACAAACCGCATTCTCAGCGATCTGGTCGAGGCGACCGCGCCGCGCTTCATGCGTCTGACGGCGGACTTCAACGTCCGGGGCGGAATCTACACCACTATCGTCGCCGAGCATCGCGCGCCTGACTGGCAGGCGCCTGTTGCGATCACCCTACCCTGACCAGGCATCCGGGCGGCGCCCGCATTTAGCCACCTGACATCCCTCGCTAATCCATGAAATCGACCTGAAACCCGCGCGCCGCAAGCACCTTGCGGCGCGCGCTAGTGCAACACCTCCTCGAGCGAGGTCGCCGTCAGCACCCGCTCGGACCATTCGAGCAAGGTCGACTCGTCGGCCTGGGCGATTTGAGCCTGGGCCGCTTCAGGCAGCTCGCCGAATTTCAAGCGCAGGAGCCGCGCCAAGATCCGGGCTTCGCCCTGCTGCATGCCCTGCTGCATCCCTTGTTGCATGCCCTCTTCACGAAAACGTTCGGCAAATCGGCTCATGGTCTGTGCCTCGTCGGGGTAGTCCTGCGTGTATTGCATGCGCTCATTATCGTCCAGGGCGGCATAGATGTCGATGAAATCCAGGTACTTGAGTCGCTTCTCGGGATCAGGCTCCAGGGCGGTGAAACCACGCACGGCTTGGGCGTAGACCTCGACCCGGCGCTCGGGCGGATAGTGCATGTTGGGCAGCGTCAGGCGCGCGACCAGGTTGTCACTGTCGCGGTAGTCTTCGAAGGAGAGTTCAGCCAGCGCGCAGCGCAGGTAGTGAAAGTCGAGATAGACGTGGTGCTCGCCGCCCAAGCGTAACTGGGTAGCCACACCGCCGGCCGCGCGCAGAAAGATCACGACCGGCACGACGCGTTGGGTGTCGAGCAACTCGGCAAGGTCTAGACAGTAGTGGGCCAGACGATGGATGGAGAAGCGCCGTGCGTCGCTTTCTTCTTCGAGCACGAACAAGATAGCCTCGCGCCGCCCGTCGGGCCACTCGACCAGCAGCGGCACGTCGAGTTCGCGAAAGCGCTCACCGAGACGCTCCTGCAACTGCTCCTGGCGCACCGGGAGGATGCGGACATCGCCCCCGAGATCGCTCGCCTCGGGTGCGGCGTAAGAAGGCGAGCGCGGCATGCGGGTAGTCGAGGATGAGGTTTTTGAAGTTCTGGTCGTGGGACATAGAGTCATCCGGGCGCGAGACGGGATCGCGGGATTGTCCCCGCTCCGTGGGCAGACCGTAAAGCCCGCGACGTTTGCGATCCACCCTAACGATTCGCGATCCCATTCCCACCGCGTCGCGCCCTCTATGGCCGTCGAACGCGGTCGCGAGAATCCAGTTGTCGACGGCGACGCAGTCATCTGGATGCGTGGATACCGCGGGTCGGAGTCAACCGCTAGCCGGCTGAAGTGTGAAGGGGTGCACAACCCGTTTCCTAGCGCTCATCTAAGCTTCCACTCAAATAAAGGAAATCAGGTGCCTGAGTGCTTTTACGCGCCCGAGTAGGCCGCGACTCTGGCACTAAGATCCGCCATCAACAAGGAAGCTGCTATCTGCAATGGCGAATAGAGCCTTTTTCGAGCACCCCCGAGACATAGACCGGCGACGCGGCTCAAGGGCAGCGGTGCTCCTCTCTGGCTTCACGCTGGTCGAGTTGGTGATCACCATTGCGATCGCCGCCATTCTCTTGACCATCGCGGTTCCGAGCTTTCGCGGCCTCATTCTAACCAACAAGCTGAGCACTTCAGCCAATGAGGTGATTTTGGCGGTCAGCACGGCGCGCATGGAAGCCATAAAACGCGACACCAGTATCTCAGTCTGCGCAGACGACACCTGCAAGGTTGAGACCATGACCCCCACCCCCACGACGCTTCAAGACGGGATTTCTGGAATCAAGGCACCGATACAGATCAAGAGCGTTCAACCACTCGTCTTTACCGGCCAAGGACTCGGCAGGGTTTCCTCGGGAACCGCCCCCTACTCCGGTCTCAGGGCTTCGATTTCCTATCCGTTATATTTAACACCAATGGCAGCATAGCTTTAAACATGGAATTTTTCATATTATGCGCAACATGAGTGGTCTGACACTGATTGAGTTAATGGTTACCGTCGCCGTATTGGCGATACTGGTAGGTATCGCTGTTCCCAGTTTTACAGCTTTAATTCAGAGCAATAAAGTCAGTTCGGAAACCAATGATTTGCTGGCATCATTATTAAGTGCCCGCAGTGAGGCGGTCAAACGGGAAACCAACATCGAAGTCGAAAAGCTAAGTGGTGATTGGAAAAACGGCTGGTCAGTGCGCATAGTTAACAAGACCGTCCCGCTGACCGAGCATACCATCAATAGTGGTGTGTTAATTAGCAATAAAGGGACACTGGATATCGTGAGATATTTGCCCTCCGGCCGCACCTCAGAATCTTATTCTCCTAGTGACTACCTAGAGGTGTCCCTGGGGGATAGTATGCGTCTAGTCTGCTTTTCGACAATTGGTCGCCCCTACGTGGTTGATGGAGATTCCTGCCCATGAAGATGCGCTATGAAAAGGGTGCAACGCTGGTTGAGGTGTTGATAGCTGCCGTGATCGTCGGCATTGGCTTGCTGGGCGTAGCAATATCACAAATGCATGCGTTACAGGGCTCCAGCGATGCGCAGTATCGCACCACCGCCACGGATATGGCATTGTCACTGGCTGACCGTATGCGGGCAAATCTACCCGGAGATAATGACTATTCCAACAAAACCGTGGATTGCAGTGTGACCGTTCAAAAATGCGCCATGAGTCCCAGTGACACTAGCGCTACCGGGGTGGTGAAATGCACGCCTACGCAGCTCGCTGCCTTTGATATGAGTGATCTGCTTTGTGATATCGTCGCAAAAACACCAAAAGAAAATCACCTACCCGGTGCGACACTGAGCGTTTCAGCCTGTAGGGATCCGGGCGCGATTACTGGAGATGCGTGTGGACCTGGCTCATCCTTTGATATTACTGTCTCCTGGGCAAGCAGAGAGGCTTACGATCAGGATGATATTGATGGTGATGGCAACAAAAATGAGGAATTTGTCGTCATGACTGTGATACCGGGAACGGATGCGAGTACAGGGTTATGAGACGGATAAAATACGCACAAGGGTTTTCTCTGATATCACTGATGGTGGCATCTGCCATCGGCATGTTTATCATCGCTGTCATTATTCAATCCTATGTATCGAGCAAGATGGCCTTCGAAGCCAGGACCGCGGTGTCTGCTACTGCGGAGAATGGACGCTTTGCACTTGCTGACATGCGCCGTACTTTGATCATGACGGGGAGGGATATCTCGGCGTCTAAGAGTGCTTTCGCCGCAGTGGAAGATGGAGGCATTGAAGATGGTGGTACGACCGACTCCGATATCATTGGTGTTTATTATGCGCTGGGTCCCTCATGTGGCGGCGCTATTAGCAGGTCAACCCTGATCAGGTTCAAAGTTGTTGACACTGTCCTGCAATGCGAGGTTGATGGTACTGACTACCCCTTGGTTTCAGGGATACAGCTAATGCGCGTGCTTTATGGCGTGGACGATGACAACGACGGGTTTGCCAATCGTTACCTTAAAGCATCGGTCGTAGAAAGTGAGGGGGCCTGGGACAGTGTTTCTACCGTACGTGTGGGGCTGGTGGTTAGCTCGGACACGCAGACCTTGCCCAGCTCGTTACAGGCCGCCAGTGCGCAGTCACTCAACGTTCTGGGTCAGACATTCACTGCCCCGGACACGTCACACGTTTACCGGTCAGTTGAAACCACGATATCGTTGCGCAACCTTAACACCATCGTTCAGAGGCAATAAAATGAGCCAGGGATACCAAAATATGACAACCCGGGCATTTGCCAGACAGCAAGGCACGGCATTGATTATCAGTTTGATTGTGCTTGCAATAGTGACCGTGTTGAGTCTCAGCGCAATGCGTAATACCAATCTTGATACCCGGATTGCAGTGAATCATCAGCATAAACAACTGAGTTTCCAGGCGGCCGAGAATGCGTTTGCGATATTGACGGGTGAGGAACCTAATGTTGATGTGCCGGGAACGACAACCGACGATCCTGTTCTCAATGATAATTTTTTTAGCGCGACTGGAATTGAAGGTCAGCCTGATGTGGCTGCGGATCTGGTGATGGATTTTGTTAGAGTTTCTTCACCGGGAGAATATAAATTCTCCGGGTTTGGTTTGAGTATCGTTACGTTGATTTACGATGCTGATGCTACTGGAAAAGTGGCGACTGGCGGTGCAACTACGCACAACCGTATGGGCGTTGTACTGGTTCGAGATTAAGAGGTATAAAATGAACATTTTTGCGGAAAACACACACGCTCGCTCGAGTTGGCCATTCGTATTCGGCGTCATTCTCGGATTATCCGTAGGTTCTAGCGCGGTTTTGGCAGACGATGTCGAGGTCTATCGAACCCAAGGTTCGGATACGGTGGTAAAACCTAATTTGTTGTTTGTCCTCGATGAATCCGGCAGTATGGGTAACACGGCCAAAGGCAAGACGCGCACCCAAGAATTGCAAGAAGCGTTGAGGGTTATCTTTGCTGATCCAGATTCTGGCGGTATCGAAGGCGTCAATGCGGCATTAATGGGATACAGCGAGCGGGAGCTTGGTGGTCGACGGGTTATTTCTACGGGGACCCCCACGGGGTTCTACGACATCGATGAAGATCGTGCGAATTTCGTGGATTTCATTGATGACATTTACCATATCAGAGGCACAACGACGGTGCAGGCGATGAACGCCGCGGTGGAGTGGTTCGCGAGTGATTTTACCGATGACGACGGCGACGGTAAGTATGACGGCTGTTATAAGGCCCATGGGAATTGCCCTAAGGGTACTGGATCTGGTAGTGATGTCTCGGTTATTACGCCGGTAACGGCCGAACTCTACTGCGCGCAAAATGCTATTGTATTGTTGACAGATGGTGTGCCTTGGTCTGACCGGAGTGGCAGCGATCCGAGATATAGTGATCCGCATCCCTATAAAAAAGATGGTTATGTTTATAAAGGTACTGCTTGTACTAACCCGGATCCCAGCGGATTTAGCATGCCCCGTGCAGGCTGTACCGGCGATATTGCCGAGTGGGCCTACAAGGCCGATTTATTTACAGACGAAGGCTACCCTGGTAAACAGAACGTCGTCACACATACTATTGGTTTCCATACGGGTTCTAGTGCAAAAAAATACCTGGAGGATATTGCTAACCGGGGTGGTGGTGCCTACTATGAGTCTGAGGATACCTCTGGATTAATAACGGCCTTTAATACGATCATAACCGAGACCAAAACATCTATTGACTATACCTTCAATGCGCCGGTAGTGCCGTTTAACTCATCAAACACGGCGATCAGTGGTACGCGTATCTATGTGCCTCTGCTAGTACCTGATGTGACCGCATTCTGGAAAGGTAACTTAAAGAAATATGGTTTAAGTATTGACGATTCAGGCATCAACCTCAGTAGCGACATCGGTGGCGGCGTGGTACTGAAAAACGGGTTATTTGCCAAAACGGCAAAAAGTTACTGGAGCAGCACGGTAGATGGTGCTGACGCACTGGCGGGTGGTGCCGCGGAGCATTTGACCGGCACGCGGACCTTGTATTCTAACCTCGATGTCGGGCAAGCGCTTACCGCTGCAGAGAATGCCGTTTCAACAGATAATGTACTGATTACCGCTGATTTGATGGGGTTGCCGACACCGGCTGATGCTAGTGACCCAACTGACCCCATTAATATCCGGCGTACCGCAGCGTTAGAATGGCTGACCTGGACGGATGCTGAAAATGCGCATGAGGGTGAGATTGGCGCACCAATACACACCTTTCCTGAGGTGGTTTCCTACGGCGCAGAGACTAACGACGTCGTATTACTACCTACCACTGAAGGCATTTTGCATGCATTTAGCGGAAACGATGATGTCGGCATGGGGGGTGGTCATGAACTCTGGGCCTTTATGCCAAAAGAATTACTGCAGCATGTTGAGGCTCTAAAAAATAACGAGAAACGTAGCGTACCTTTTTATGGCCTGGATGGTCCCATGACCGTTTATGAAACCAATGGGCGGAAGATGGTTGTCGTTTCCCAGCGCCGTGGTGGCCGAAATATGTACGCGCTGGATATTACCGACCGTACTGCCCCGACCTTCGCCTGGAGCATTCTCGGCGGTACCGGTGACTTTACAGCCCTCGCCCAGACTTGGTCGAAGCCAATATTCACCAAAATGGAAATCGAAGGTGGTGATGCCACTGAGGTACTCGTTTTTGGTGGAGGATATGATGCAGATCAGGATGGGGCTACTGTCAGAAGCGACGATGACATAGGCAATGTTATTTATATCGTAAATGCAAGGACCGGGGCCAGGCTCAAGGTCATTTCATCCACAGATATGGGTAACGGTATTGCAGCGGATATTCTGCCTGTAGATATTAATGCCAATGGCATTACTGATCGTCTTTATGCAGCAGACGTTGGTGGACGGATAATTCGTGTAGATATTCCTGACAATGAATTTCCTGTCAGTGACATTTCACACGGTGTGATTGCGGATATTAATGCGGATAGAACTGTGTTCCAGCGTTTCTTCAATACCCCAGAGGTCGCGTATTTCTCCAGGGGCGGTAATCGGTATTTGGCCATTCTGGTTGGCACCGGCGATCGTACCAATCCGCTGGATAAAGGCACCCAAGATAGTTTCTATATGATAAAAGACCCGAATGTGTGGGAGGCCGGAACTTACACCACGGTTACCCGAACGGATCTTTATCCTGCCACTGCTAATGATATACAAGACGGATCAGATGAGGAAAAGCTAGCTGCCACAGCAGAGCTGGGTTCAGCGTACGGCTGGTATATTGATTTTGGCTTAACAAGTGGAGAAAAAGTCTTTTCTGGTGCCAAAGTTTATGATTATGCGGTGCTTTTTACCACCTATAGCGGTACCCGTTCGGAAACTAACGACTCCTGTTCCGCGGGTGCTACGGAGGGTGAGTCTAAGTTTTATGCATTGAATATGCTTAATGCCTCCGCGATGTTTGCGAAACTAGGCGGCAATCCTGATGCACTGAACAAAGCCGACAGATCTAAGCCAATCGGTATTCCTGGCATGCCCCCTGGTGTATCACTGTTATTCCCGCCCGGAGAAGATGACGGTCTGGGGAATGAGGTGATTGGTCAGGTTGGTCTTGAGGAAGTCGCAAGATGGCCTGATCGATTCCACGCCATTTACTGGGAAGAAGTGATTGAAAGCAATTAAGAGGACAGGTGGCGAATGAATATCTCTGGAAAACCCCATTCTGCCGGATTTAGCCTGATTGAATTGATGATCGCGGTGGCAATCGTTGCGATTATCGCTTCTGTCGCTTATCCCAGTTACGTGGACTTCATCAGAAAGGGCAAGCGTGGCGATGCCAAGGCCGCATTGCTCCAAGCGGCTCAAAAGCAGGAGGTCTTTTATGCCAGAACGGCATCCTATACGTTAGACTTGAGAGACCTGGGTTACAAAAATGAAGGTTTGAATGATATTACGGGGGGCAATGGCACTGTCTCCTATCAAATTGAAATTCTTACTGAAACCACCGAATGCCCGATAACAACCTGCTACGGACTACAGGCTCGTCCGAAACCAGGTACAGATCAGGTGAAGGATAGGGGAATTGCTGGCACTATTTCGTGGTACGGGCTCTGGTCTACTGGTAAAAAGCAGTACAAAACCGGAGATTTGACTGAAGACGGTTGGGGTTAACCCGATCACGTTACACACAAGCCCTCTGTACAGTACAAATCACGCCAGCCTCATTGCGCTACGGCCAGAGATTAGGCGCATGTCGCAGGCGATGGTGGTGTGGAGTTCCATGGGCTGGCCATCGAGGAAGAAGCCGAGCAGACGCAGGAGTTGAGGGCCGAAGTTCTCGCGTTGGGCAAGCAGGCGCTGAAGCACGTCGAGCCCGTAGCGGAAGAAGCTGAGCTGTGGTCGTTGGAGTGTTTTTTTCGCGAATGGGTTGTTGCTCATGCGCCCAGAGTCCGGCATGCAAGGCCCAGGTGCTGGCGAGGGTCAGCAAGCCGAGCAGATTCTCGAGGCGCTCGGGCTTGGTTAGATGAATCTCTTCGAGGTGGAAGCCGTGGGTCTTCAACGCCGCAAACAGCGTCTCAATCGTCCAGCGTTCGGCATACTCGGCTGGGGCGTGAGCGCTATAGGTATCACTGGCGATGAGCAGCCACTGGCCCTCTTCCAAGCGCTTGGCGCTGAGGTAGAGTGCCTGTCCCCAGAGCCAACGGGGTTTGCGCAGCACCCGTTGCTCGCTGACGCGCAGGTCTTGGAAGGCGCGCAGCACGGGGGCCGATCGCTCGCGGCAGAGGCGTGCGTTGGCCTTGATGCGCAGGCTGATTGGGTTCGTGATTCGAGCGCACCGGCAAGCCCCCCAATCACCTGCGACTCCTGCGCCGCCGCCTGCTGTCGGCTGGAAGTGCTCTGTCTGACGGACGGAGATATCCCCGAGCGCTTTACCACGCTCGATGACTGGGGCGGCACGGTCATGGCTCGGCTTGAGGACGGCTGGTGCGCGGCACTCAACCGCGACAGCCTGCGCTGCCGAATCTATGCACAGCGCCCGCTCGGCTGCCGGGAGTTCGCTTTAGGCAGTGACGAGTGTCTGAGCGAGCGCGCGGCCAAGCCTACTGGCTGATCTCAAGCCACCGCGCAAGCCCTTTGCTGCGCCAAAACAACCGCACACCGCGCGGCTTGACGCTCAGGCGCGTGCCCAGACAGGGATCGAGCAGCAAGGGCGCATTCCCGCCCCGGAACACCGCCGACAGCACGCCATCCAGATCAGACAGCGCCTGCGTCCAACCCGCCAGATCACGCGCCAACAGCGCCGACCAGGGCGCATCCGCAAACACCAAGGCATGAGGCAAACAGAGCGTCGGCGAGTCCGAGAGCGCATCAAGCGTCTGCTGTACGCCACCCGCCAACCGCGCCAACCCGGCGAGTACCGGATGATCACCGAGCACCAACTCGGGCGGATGTCCCGACACGCTAGGCCGATACCCTCCCCCCCACGTCCAGAAACCGTTGATCATGGGCCGACCGAGCGATTCGCGCTGAGTGTTCACCGCGTGTGAATGAAACAACATCTGCACTTCGTTTAGAAAACGCATCCACGGCAACGCATCGGGTCCATGCGGTACATAGGCCGCCATCGACGCACCAAGCACCCGATACAAGGGCGAAGTACGCACCCGAGGCGCACGCTCGACACGCAGATACCACCGCCGTGGCGTCGGTGCGACAAGGTGCAGTCCATCCGCTGCAAAGTGCCGGTTGAACGCCTCGACCAGCGCATCGGCCTCGTCACGATCCGACGCGATACTGGCATCGGCAAAGACCAGCAGACGATCACGATCCGGGCGCAGATGCACCGGATCGGCATGCATCCAAAACCCGTCGATGTCGGTGTTGGGCGCATCGCCCAGCAGCGCGAGCGGACCCGTCGGGAGATCCTGGTCAGGCGCGCTTGCGATCCCGAAGGCGGCCAGACACGCCTCAAACGGATCGAGCGACCCGTCGGCGATTGGTTTAGCACGCGCAAGCAAGCGATCGAGACAGGGCGTCTCGGGCAATGGCTGAGGCAGCGCAGGGAGCGGGCCGAGCAGCCCCGGACAGATGATGCTAACGGCGGCATGCCGCTCGGTCATAATGGGCCTTCTATATAACGGAAAATATCGTGCGCTAAGCCGAAAGACTCAACGGTATACCTCGCGCCGGTTGCCAATCCGCACCACCAGGATGCGCAAAGCGCCGTCCTCGATGCTGGTGATGACACGGTAGTCGCCCACGCGGTATTTCCAGAAGTCGCCCAGCTTGGAGCCTTTGAGGGCTTCGCCAATGCTACGCGGGTCTTGCAGCGGGGCAATGCGCTCATGCAGGAAGGCCAGGATGCGCCGGGCGACCTGCCGATCAAGCTTGTCCAGATCGCGCTCTGCGCCGCGCTCGATCTCAATCCTCCAGGTCATCCATTCCCCCGCGAGAAACCCCGGCGTTCAGGCCGGGGAGGGATAGCGGTCTTTGTTCGAATTACAGGATGCTCTATACTCTGTAAATGTCGTTCAAAGCCTACCGCTACCGCATCTACCCAACGCCCGAGCAAGTGCAAAATTTGTCTCAGACGTTCGGTTGTGTGCGCTATATATCTACAACCGCTCGCTGCGCTATCGCCAAGACGCTTGGTATGAGCGCCAAGAGAGCGTGTCTTATCTGCAAAACTCCGCCCTCCTGACCGGGTGGAAGAAAGAATCCGAAAGCCTCTGGCTCAACGCGGTCTCCAGCGTCCCGTTGCAACAAGTGCTGCGCCACCTCCAGAGCGGGTACAGCAACTTTTTCAAGGGTCGCGCCAAATACCCCAACTTTAAACAGAAGGACGGGCCGCAGTCGGCTGAATACACCACGTCCGCGTTCAAGTGGGATGGCCAATCGCTCAAGCTGGCCAAGCAAGCCGAACCGCTCGACATCCGTTGGTCCCGGCGATTCACCGGAAAGCCGTCGACGGTGACGGTTTCAAAGGATACGGCTGGCCGATACTTCGTCTCGATCCTGGTTGAAGAAGACATCGCCCTGCTCCCGGTCGTTGAATCGGTTGTCGGGGTGGATGTCGGCCTTAAGGATGTCGTGGTCACGTCTGACGGGTGGAAGTCGGGGAACCCGGCCCACACCGCAACGTCGGCCGCCCAGCTCGCCAAGCACCAGCGACGCCTGGCTAAAAAACAGCAGGGTTCCAACAACCGCCGCAAGGCGAAACGTAAAGTCGCGCGCATCCATGCCAAGATTGCCGACACCCGGCGTGACTTCACCCACAAACTGACCACGGCGCTGATTCACGAAAACCAAGTGATCTGCGTCGAAAACCTTGCCGTCAAGAATATGGTCAAAAACCCCAAGCTGGCCAAATCAATCAGCGATGCCAACTGGGGAGAACTCGTCCGGCAGCTCCAATACAAGGCCGAATGGCACGGGCGCACAGTGGTTGCGATCGACCGCTGGTTCCCGTCCTCGAAACGGTGTTCGAGCTGCGGGTACACCCTGCCCAAGCTCGACCTTTCGAGGCGACACTGGACCTGCCCGGAGTGCAAAACCGAGTTGGACAGAGACGTTAACGCGGCTCTGAATATCAAAGCGGCGGGGCTCGCCGCTCTAGTCTGTGGAGAGACGGTAATTCCAAAGTCTGCGAAAGCAGGCATTGGTTCGACTCGTTGAAACAGAAAAGCCTGATTGTGAAGTCAGGAATCCCCTTCCTTTAGGAAGGGGAGGATGTCAAAGCGCTGCATCACGTCTTCGAGCGAAGCGGCGGGCGATGCGCCGGCGCGATGGGCAATCAGACGCTGTTCGGCCAAGTACAAGTCTTCCAGATCGTCGAGGTGCTCGCGGATGGCTTGCACCATGTAAAAAGTTTTGCTGCGCCCAGTGAGCTTGGCTAAGCGCTCCAAGCGTTTTGAAACGTCCTCGGGCAAGCGCAAGGATACGGCCGCCATGGTGTTCTCCTAAAAAGCCAATTGCGCTACAAGTGTTGCACTAATCTTGACCAGTCGCGAGCCGTGATGCCTCCCCCCGGCTGAACGTCTTGTCGGCGCAATCCTCCGCCTTCAGGCGTGGGGTCAAGCCGACGCTTTATTTATTATATAGCACAAAGCTGTATAATGACTGCATGAGCCGACCGCCGATCAAGTACAAGTCGAACAA
>JARIBS010000014.1 GCA_029257385.1 Thiorhodococcus sp. | reverse complement strand
GAAGCTCCAAATTCACGTAGTCGAACATCTGATAATTGGCAGCCCAAGGCGCGCGCGTGGCGTTGATGTAGAAGCCTGCACCCTGGCCCAGATCGTAGCGGTCCGCCACATCGGCGACCTGCTCGCCGCGCGGGCTGGTGTCTGGCATGACTAGCGCCAAGCCCAGCTCGGCGGCATAGCGTTGGGCGCCGGCCTTGACTCGCACGTTGTCGTCGGTGCAGGTCAGCCCGGAGAGAAAATAGACGGCCGGGACGGGTGCCGTCTCGGCCTGCGGAGGCAGATAGACCGAGAAGGTCATGGGGCAGTCGCAGACGTCGGAGTCATGCGTGTAGCGCTCTAGCCAGCCGCCGAATTCTCGAATGCGTTCGATGCGTTCCATTCTTGAGTCCTCAAAAGATAATCACGGAGCGGATACTCTCGCCACGGTGCATCAGATCGAAGGCACGATTGATGTCCTCCAGCGGCATGCGATGGGTCACCATCCGATCCACCTCGATCTCTCCGGCAAGATACTGCTCGACATAGCCTGGCAGTTGGCTGCGACCCTTGACACCGCCGAAAGCACTGCCCTGCCAGGTGCGCCCGGTGACCAACTGGAAGGGCCGAGTGTGAATCTCCTGCCCGGCACCGGCCACACCGATGATGGTGGAGACGCCCCAGCCCATGCGGCAGCACTCCAGGGCTTGTCGCATCACGTCGGCATTGCCGATGCACTCGAAGGAGTAGTCCACGCCGCCGTTGGTCATCTCGACGATGGCCTCGGTTGTACTGACGGTCAGCTCCTTGGGGTTGAGGGTGTCGGTGGCGCCGAGTTGACGCGCCAGCTCGAACTTGGCCGGATTGATATCAACGACGATGATGCGCGCGGCCTTGGCCATCACCGCGCCCTGGATGACGGACAGGCCGATTCCACCAAGACCGAAGATGGCGACCGTCGAACCGGCTTCCACCTTGGCCGTGTTCAACACCGCGCCGATGCCGGTGGTGATGCCGCAGCCGAGTAGGCAGACTTTGTCCAGCGGTGCGGCGGGGTTGATCTTGGCTAGGGCGATCTCGGGCACGACGGTGTATTCAGAAAAGGTCGAGCAGCCCATGTAATGGAAGATCGGCTTGCCTTGGTGCGAGAAGCGGCGTGTCCCGTCCGGCATGTAGCCGGTCCAGACCGTGGGGGCGATCGACTGACAGAGGTTAGACTTGGTCGAGTGGCAGTATTCGCACTCGCCGCACTCGGGGATATAGAGCGGGATGACGTGATCGCCTGGCTTCAGACCCTTCACGCCCGGTCCGCATTCGACCACCTCGCAGCCGCCCTCGTGACCAAGCACACAGGGAAAGGCGCCTTCCGGATCTTGGCCGGAGAGGGTGAAGGCATCGGTATGACAGACCCCGGAGGCTACGACCTTGAGAAGAACCTCGCCCGCCTTGGGGCCTTCGACATCGATCTCTTCGATAGACAGGGGCCTGGCAGGCTCCCAGGCAACGGCGGCTCTTGATTTCATAGTGGCTCCTCAGCTTTGAGAAAATCGGCCTGAATAGACACGCTCAGGCGCACGGCACGGCTTCGGGATCAATAATAACCAAGGGTTGCGCCCGCACCCTCCGTCTTGTTGACGACGACCCCGAGCGACTTGTCCCCGAGCAGTTGCTGCGCTTGCACGAGTTCGTCCTTGGTCACCTTGCCATGCTCCACGACCAAGACCGCCGCGTCTACATAGGGCAGAAACGCGATCACGTCGTCACTGGCAAACAGCGGCGGGAGATCGAACAGAATGACGCGGTCCTCATAGCGGCTCTTTAACTCATCCATCAAAACGATGAAGCGCGGCGAGGAGAGGATTTCTGAGGAATGCGTGATCTGTTTGTTGCCCGGTAATACCACCAATCTCTCGATTCTCGGATTGAACATGATGTCGGCCAGTTCCGCGCCCTCAATCAGATAGTCGCTGATACCGAGCGACTGTTCGTGAGCGAAGTATTTCGCCACCGTCGGACGCTTGAGGTCCAGATCGACGAGCAGCACGGTTTGATTGACATCCCTTGCCAGCCCGATGGCCAGATTGATTGCAGTCGTGGTTTTGCCGTCCCCCGGGCCGGGACTCGTCACGGCAAGCGTGCGCAATCCCTTTGCTCTCATACGCTGGAGAACTTGCGTGCGCAGCACCTTATAGGCGTCTGAATAGGTGTCGGAAATGGGTCCGATACCCTCGGCCAGCAGGACGCGTTCGTCGCGCAGCAAGACCGCCTCCGCCTTGATGGTGGCGGTGCGGGTGTAGCTGATGCACAGCCCGGCATCCTGGTCCTGGCCGAATCGACTCGCCCCCTCGCCCCTTGCGGGCGGCGTTGCGGCGTTGGCCTCGGTTTGGAGCTGGCGTTGGGCGCGTGCTCGCTCCATGGCCTTCTGTAATCTTTCCATAACTCGCTCGGGCTCACTCTATTAGTTACCCAGTGCCGGTAGCGTGGTGTCGAACCGACGCATGATGATGAGCCACAAGATGTCCATCGGGACGATCAGAAAATGCACCAAGGCGACCATCAACAGACCGCTCACCAGGATCACGCCAAGTATCAGACGCTTGTTGCGCCGCTGCGCCTGAAGGTCTTGCGACGTTGCGATATAGGGAATGACTGCCAGCAATGGCATGGTTGTGGCCTGTTGGATCGCGCGAGCGCCATAAAGCCCTTTGTCGATGCTCTCGCGCAGTGCCAGGTTGCCAACGCCTACTGCAGTCGCCATCACGAAGCCCAGCACCAGGATTGCCAGGCGGTTCGGCTTAAAAGGCTTTTCGGGTCGCAACGGCGGCTCGATTAACGAGAAGCGCTCGCTTTTTCTGTCGCGCTCCAGCGACTGCCCTTGTTCTGCTTGCAGCCCCTTATCGCGAACCTCCTGATACTTCATCATCGCATTCTCGTCGTCTCGCGTCAGGGCGCGATACTCATGCTCGATTCTCGGGCCTTCGGTGAGTCTCGCCTCATAGCGCTTGAGCTCCCCGGCGAGTTCTTCCTTCGCTTTGCGTAACGAGTCCAGTTCCAGCCGGGTCGCGTCGAGCTTGACGCGAAGCTGAATATAGGCGGGATTGTTGGCTCCGTCGAAAACGACGTCGTCGCTGCGCATCTGTTGCTTGGCGTTCGTTAGTTGCGACTCGGTCTCGCGGATGCTACGCCGCAGCGAGACGACACTCGGGTGCTCCTCGGAGTAACGCTTCGTCAATGACGCTATTTCGGCCAGCAGCTCATCCAATCTGATTTGAATTGCGGCAATACTGGACTCGCCAGTCTGCTGCTGAAGCGCAGAGATCTCTTTTTCGAGTTGAATGCGATCCGGGTGGCTCGCGGAGTAGCGCTGCTTGATGCGCACGTATTGGGCTTGGAGTTCTTCGAGATAACCGGCGCTCTGCCCGTCTGATCCAAGCCGCGTCGGGCTGAGCTGTGCAAGCTCGGACTCCAGATTGAGCGCTTGCTGCGAGAGCGTTCTTGCCGCTTGGGCGTTATCGCGCAAGCGCTCTTCGGTGCGCATCATCAGCTCGCGATTGAGCGTAGACAATTCCGGCAGATTGTCACCATACCCCTCTTTAAGTGACGCAAGCTGCGCTTCCAGGATATTGGTTTCTCGGCCTAGTCTATCGGCCTCGTTATCTAGGAACGTTGTCGTCTCGTTGGCGGCCGTGGCTCTGCGCTCAAGATTCTCGCTGAAAAATAACGACACCAGGTCGCTGGTGATCTTCTGTGCCATCTCCGGTGAACGACTGTCGTAGGAGAGCGAAAAAGCGATGGCTGTCGCCTGTGCGCGGCCGCTTCGAAGATCAAACACATCGGCGCTAATCATTTTGAGATCGATGTCTTTGCGCATTTCCTCGACGGCCGCGTTGATACTCATGGAGCGTCGCAAGTCAGCATACAGATCGTATTTCTCGATGAGAGCGCTGAGATTGCTCGTCGTCATGACGCGCTGACTGATGACTTGAATGCTTTGATCGATATAACTCGTGACAGTCGTTCTAACGAGTTCGGTGGGTATCCCCTGCTGTTCGATGAGGATCGTTGCCGATGAACGATAAACTGAAGGAATCAAAACGGTCGTCAACACGGCTGCGATAAACAGCAGAATGGCTGGCACGATCACTTGCCACTTTCTTCTTTTCAGAATCTCGACATAGTTTTCTAGCGTTTGTGAGTTTTCGTCCATATCATAGCCTTTGGCATTTAAAAAAGGCTCTGTATGCGTTCCAGACAGTTCCGGCAGCGGGCCAAAGCAGTGAGCCTTTGAGCCTAGCCGATCCTGTCTAGAGCGCATACAGAGCCATATGATATTCAGACGCAGGCCATTTCCTCGCCGACACTTATGATCGTGCTGGCTATACGAGGAGCGAGGATGTTTGGTTGCCAAATGCGATGATGATAGATCATCATGCCCGACGCGAGACGGCTACAGCATTTGTGCCGGGGCAGGGTCAGCGGAAATACAGGGCGCGCGCGAGACTGTAATGGATTGTGTATCGTCTTAGCATCTCTCAAGCTGTTGGCCGTGCCTTCTGCTGATAGACGCCTGCATTTTGACACTTCTCGTGTTTTCCGCCAAATCCTTCCGCGACCTTAACCTATCGGCATTGTCGACGTGGAGACGCCTCCAGTCTACGCCGTTTCTGATGGGCGCTTATCCGCGTTACCCGCCATCGACTGCACAAGACCGGCGACGATCGCCTGTGGCAGGCTCCGGTGAGGATTTTGACTGCGGCGCGCCAGCCGATGTGTATACCAATTGATGAATATGACGGAGCAACGATGACCTGGGAGGCTTGGCTTGCGGTTGGCGTGGTGGTGCTGGTCATCGGCTCGCTTGCCCTGACGAAGCTAGCCGCTGATGTGGTGCTGGTCGGCGGTGTCGCGGTCTTGCTGCTCGCCGGGGTGCTGACGCCGTTCGAGGCGTTGAGCGGCATGTCGAACGAAGGCATGGTGACGGTCGGCATTCTCTACATCGTGGCGGCCGGTCTGCGCGAGACAGGCGCGATCTCCTGGCTGGTCCAGGGGGTGCTGGGACGTCCGGGCACGCTCGCCCGCGCGCAGGCGCGACTGATGGCGCCGGTCATGGGCATGAGCGCCGTGCTCAACAACACACCGGTCGTCGCCATGTTTCTGCCGGCGGTGAACGAATGGGCGCGTCGCAACCAGCTGCCACTTTCCAAGTTGCTGATTCCACTAAGCTATGCGGCGATTCTAGGCGGAACCTGTACCCTCATCGGCACCAGCACCAACCTGGTCGTCAACGGACTCATGATCGAGGACGGCGGACTGCCGACGCTGGGGATGTTCGAGATCGCCTGGATCGCCCTGCCCTGCGCCCTGTTCGGATTCGTCTATCTCATCGTGTTCGGGCGCTGGCTGCTACCGGATCGCAAACCCGTGATGAGCGATCTCGACGACCCGCGCGAGTATACGGTCGAGATGTTGGTCGAGTCGTCCAGCCCACTGGTCGGCAAGACGATTGAGGCCGCAGGGCTGCGGCATCTCCCGGGGATGTATCTGCTTGAAATCCAGCGCGATGGCGAGATCCTGCCAGCCATCGCGCCCCATCAGCGCCTCCAGGCCGACGACCAGCTCGTGTTTGTGGGTATCGTCGATTCGGTCGTGGACCTTCAGCGCTTTCGCGGCTTGGTGCCAGCCACGAATCAGGTCTTCAAGCTCGAAGTGCCGCGACCGGAGCGCTGTCTGATCGAGGCGGTCGTCTCCAACAGTTGCCCATTGGTGGGCAAAAGCATTCGCGAGGGGCGTTTCCGCGGCCATTACAATGCCGCCATCATTGCCGTCGCACGCAACGGCGAGCGCATTGAGCGCAAGATCGGCGACATTGTGCTCACGCCAGGAGATACGTTGCTGATGGAGGCCGATCCGGGCTTCACCGAGCGCCAGCACAACTCACGGGATTTCTTTCTCGTCAGCCAGGTGCCGGACTCGCGCCCGCTGCGTCAGAACCGCGCCTTGATCGCCATCGCCATCCTCGCCGGGATGATTCTGGCGGTGACTCTGGAATGGCTGCCGATGCTGCACGCGGCCGTCCTCGCCGCCGGTCTGCTGCTGGTGACGCGCTGTATCAGTAGCGGGCTGGCCCGGGCGGCAGTGGACTGGCAGGTGCTGGTCGTCATCGCCGCATCTTTCAGCTTGGGACTGGCGCTGCAGAAGACCGGCGCGGCGCGCTTTATCGCCGATAACATGACGCAATTGGCGCAGGGTGACCCCTGGGTCTCGCTCGCGCTGATCTATCTGGTGACCATGCTCTTCACTGAGCTGATCACCAACAATGCCGCCGCCGTCCTGATGTTCCCGATCGCCCTGTCGACGAGTCAGACGCTCGATGTCAATTTCATGCCGTTCGCCATCGCGATCATGATGGCCGCGTCCGCGAGCTTCTCGACACCGATCGGCTACCAGACGAATCTGATGGTCTATGGCCCTGGCGGCTACCGGTTCAGCGACTATCTCAGGGTTGGCATCCCACTCAACATCTCGGTGGCGACGATCACCATCGCGCTCGCGCCGCTGGTGTGGGGCTTCTGAGAGGCTATCCCGCGCCGCTGGATTAACCGATCGGGGCGGGATTGAATTAGTATTCGCTAATGCCAGATGAGCGCCGAGCACTTCGGGTATCGGCCCGCCGCGCGCGGGCAACGAATGCCACGCCAGCCTTCTCCACCGCCGCCTCGTCCCGAGTCGGGTTGCAAAGCTCGCCTCGGGACCAACCAATCATCCCGTGCTTCGGACCGACCGGAGCTGCAATCAGAACACTGGAGTCAGCAATGTCCCAACTCACCAAAGAAGCGATCGAAGCCGCGATCAAAGGCTACAAAGAGCCGCATCTGGGCCGCGATCTGGTCTCCGCACACTCCATCGCGGACATCGCCATCGAGGGCGATCAGGTCAAAGTCAAGGTGGTCCTGGGGTTCCCAGCCAAGAGCGTTCAGGACAGCATCGCCGAGGCCGTGCGGGAGAGGGTCGCGGAAGTCGAAGGCGTCGGGTCGGCCACCGTCGAGGTGAGCTGGGAGATCAAGGCGCATTCGGTACAGAAGTCGCTCAAGCCGATCGACAGCGTCAAGAATATCATCGCCGTGGCCTCCGGCAAGGGCGGGGTCGGCAAGTCCACCACTGCCGTCAATCTGGCCCTGGCGCTGTCCGCCGAGGGTGCCCGTGTCGGCATCCTGGACGCTGACATCTACGGCCCTTCTCAGCCACGCATGCTCGGGATTAGCGGCCAGCCGGAGTCCAAGGACGGCACGAGCCTTGAGCCGATGAACAGCTACGATCTCCAGGCCATGTCGATCGGTTTCCTGATCGAGGAGGAAACGCCGATGATCTGGCGTGGACCCATGGTCACGCAGGCGCTTGAGCAGTTGCTCAACGACACCAACTGGTCAGATCTTGACTATCTGGTGATCGATCTTCCACCAGGCACCGGCGACACCCAGTTGACGCTGGCGCAGAAGGTTCCGGTCTCGGGCGCGATCATCGTCACCACGCCCCAGGACATCGCGCTGCTCGACGCGCGCAAAGGACTCAAGATGTTCCAGAAGGTCGAGGTGCCGGTGCTCGGTATCGTCGAGAATATGAGCACCCACATCTGCTCCAACTGCGGTCATGAAGAGCACATCTTCGGCCAGGGCGGCGGGGCGGCCATGTCTGAGCAGTACGGCATCGACCTGCTCGGCGCGCTGCCGCTGGAGTTGCATATCCGCGAGGAGACCGACAGCGGCAAGCCGAGCGTGGTGGCCCAGCCCGACTCGCGCGCCAGCGAGATCTACCGCGAGATCGCGCGCAAGACCGCGGCCAAGCTCTCGCTCCAAGCCAAGGACTACGCCTCCAAGTTCCCGCGCATCGTCATCCAAAACACCTGACCGCGCTCGTTGCACCACCCCGGTCGCGGTCATACGCGACCGGGGTGGTGGCTATGCTCCCTCACGCAGCCAGATCAGCGTCTGGTTGTTGACCGGCATGGCGCGGTTGTCGATGAGCCTCAGCCCGTGACTGGCGCCAAGCGCCTCGAGCCAGTCCAGATCGCGCAGCCCCATGCGGGCGTCGCGGGCCTTGAGCCAGGCGTCGAAGCGGTAGTTGCTGTCGCTGGTGAATCGCCCCTGCGCGTTGAAGGGGCCGTAAAGCGCGAAGTGGCCGCCGGTCGAGAGCAGCGCGCCGACTCCACGGAACATCGCAGCGACATCCGTCTCGGACATGATGTGCGCGGTATTGGCGCTGAAAACGGCATCGAAGCGCGTATCCGGCCAATCGCCCTGGACATCGAGCGCCAGCGGTGGCGGCAGATTGGGCAGTGCGGCATCGTCGATCCAGCGGCGAATGCCCGGCAGATGCGCGGGCACATCACTGGTTTGCCAGATCAGGTGCGGCATGGCGGCGGCGAAACTCACTGCATGCTGGCCCGTTCCGCCGCCGATCTCAAGCAAGCGGCTGGCGGTGCTAAACAGCGGCTGGATCACTGCCAGAATCGGCGCCTTGTTCTCGTCGCTGGAAGGCGAGTAGGGTTTTTCGTCGAGAGACATGAGGGTGAGGTTGCTCCGATTGCCACATTGACTTTCCCAGGCTGGGAATGCGCGGTAATCTAATACGTTTTTTTCAGTTCGAGGATGTTGTTATGGCCATTAAATCCGATCGCTGGATCCGTCGCATGGCCGCCGAGGGGATGATTGACCCGTTCGAGCCTGCTCAGGTGCGCGAGGGTGCTGCCGGGCGCGTGATCTCCTACGGCACCTCGAGCTATGGATACGATGTACGCTGCGCCGATGAATTCAAGATCTTCACCAACATCAACTCCGCGATCGTCGACCCGAAGAACTTCGACTCCAACAGCTTCGTCGATCTAAAGTCCGATGTCTGCATCATCCCGCCGAACTCCTTCGCGCTGGCACGCACGGTGGAGTATCTGCGCATCCCGCGCAACGTTCTGACCATCTGCTTGGGAAAAAGCACCTACGCGCGCTGTTTCCGGGGCGATACGCGTGTCTCACTGGTGGATGGATCTGCTCCAACCCTGGAGGACATGGCGCGCCGGGCGGATGATGGAGAATTATTCTGGGGTTACGCCATCGGTCAGTTCGGGCGGGTAGAAGTCGCCTTGCTCGAGGCACCACGTTATATCGGCCGCGACGCCTTGCTGGAAATCACGCTCGATAACGGGAAGTCGATTCACTGCACGCCCGACCACGAGATGGTGTTACGCGACGGGCGATTGCGCCAAGCCCATGAACTGCGTCCGGGCGATTCCCTGATGCCACTGTATCGCCACCTGGTGCGCGGCTACGAGGCCGTTTATCAGCCCATTAACGGCCATCTTTATCCGACCCATCGACTCGCCGACGAATGGAATCTGCGTCATGGGATCTATGAGGATATGCCAGGTTCTCACCGGCATCACAAAGACTTCGATCGTCGGAACAATTTCCCATGGAACCTCGAGCGCCTTGCGGCTCGGGATCATATTCGGCTCCACAATGCAGAGAATTACGGAGCGGACTTCGATCCGGGGGAGCATAGTCAATCGATTCGCGATGCCTTCGAGCGATTGAAGAAAGACCCGGCGTGGGCCGAACATCTGAGCGATGTACAGCGTGAGCGCGCAAACCGGTTCTGGGGCAACGAGCAATATACCGATGCCCGTGCCCGGCTGCGTCAGAAGCATGTGCAAAGCTGGACGCCTGAGCGTCGACAGGCTCGAAGAGATGCCATGCTTCGCTACTATGACGATCCAGCGGCACGACAGCGCAGTGCAGAGGCATCGCAACATGCTTGGGCACGGGACGACGGCAGCCGTCGGGCAGCGCAGGCGGAGCATGCGCGCGCGATCAATCTCAGGGATGACATGAACGCCGAACGGATCAGAGATGCCTTGGATCAAACGGGTTCAATCAGAGGCGCGGCGAGGCTCCTCGGTTGTGATCGCACCGTATTCAGACGCTTCCCCGAAACGATCGCTGCATTTCGCGGGCAGGCGCCCGCCAGAAGAAACCACAAAGTAGTCAGTATTCGCCAACAGTCTGGCGATCATGATGTCTACTGCCTGAGCGTTCCGGAAGCGGGTAATTTCGCGCTCGATGCCGGGGTTTTCGTCAAAAATTGCGGCATCATCGTCAATGTGACTCCATTGGAACCCGAGTGGGAGGGGCATATCACGCTGGAGTTCTCGAACACGACATCCCTGCCGGCGAAGATCTACGCCAACGAAGGTGTGGCTCAGATTCTATTTCTGGAATCCGATGAAGTCTGCGAAACATCCTATAAAGATCGCGATGGAAAATATCAGGGCCAACGTGGCGTAACCTTGCCGAAATCCTGAGTGATCTGGTTGTCCGAGTAGGTTCTGCACGCTGTGGACGAATGACAGTAGTGTGTGCTAGTTGGCGTTTGCAGATTGTATTTCGACTAAAATCATGGAACGCAGCTTGTTTTAGGGGTGAAGGCATGATGATTTCAGGCACTGGCCAGGCAGGCTTGACCGGCATTCAAAACGGCATGGAAGGTTTGCGCCAGAACGCCAACGAGATCGCCACCGCCCGGCGCGAGGATGGCAGCTCAGTGCGCGATATCAGCAAGCCGCTGGTGGAGCAGAAAGAACATCTCAGACAGGTCGAGGCATCCGCGAAGGTCTTCAAAGCATCGGACGAAACGCTCGGGAGCCTGATCGATTTAATGGCTTGATCAGGTCTTCAAGCACCAACCAGCGCTAAGGCATTGAACTGACCCGTGTGGTGCCTGTCTGGGCAGTCTCTGTAACCTGCTCATAGAGTTGCAGCATGCGATCGGCCATCACTGGTGCCGACCAGTCGCGCGCATGTTCGACCGCCTCGCGTGAGAGACGCTCGCGCAGCAGCGGCTCGGTGAGCAGGCGCACCGCCTTACTGGCAAAGTCGTGCTCGTCTTCGGCCGCGATCAGCGAGCCGCCGCCCTTGCCCAAGACTTCTTTCGTTCCCATGACTGCCGTCGACACGACCGGCACGCCGAGCGCCATCGATTCCAACAGCACCAGTCCTTGTGTCTCGGTGCGCGAGGCAAACAGAAACGCCGCCCCGGCACTGTAGCAATCCTCCAGACTTCCATCCCGGTCGAGATAGCCGGTGAACAGCGTGTTGCCGCCGAGCCCCAGGCTGTCGGCCTGGCGCTCGAGCGCCTTCTTGGCCGGGCCTTCGCCCTCGACGACATGCTGCGCGGCCTCGGCCCGCACGGTTCGTTGCCCTACCCGTTTTTCAGTGGTGGATCTCGATAAAGCACATCAGCGATTTCATCGACTTCTTCAATCGGACCCTGGCCAAGCCTTTCCGCTGAACCTATGAGAGCAAGTCGCAGACAGCACGGATGATCGAGCAGTCCTGTGATTTCCGATCTGTTGCGCTTAGCGAAGCGGACTCAGGACGATGGTTGTGCCGTTGAGTTCGACCGTTTGCTCTTGGGCGCAATCATCCCAGGGGTCAGCGTTGCCGGGGCCGGCGTTTGCGACCAGAGCGCACATGGGAGAGGGCGTGCCAATGCTGACCGGCATCAGCGCAGCGGGAAAGGATGCAATGATTTCTGGTCCATCGGCGGTTTGGGCCGTGACATGGGTCTCGCTATCGTCGAAATGTACGGTCCAGAGTTTTAGCTCGGAACCCGAGCGGTCAGCGAGCACGTCGATACGGTTAAACGATTTGTAGTCTGTTAGCAGTTCTTTTGCTGCGCCGGCAAACACCGACGTCAGTGCGCCGTCGGGGTGAACGTCATAAATAATCAGCCAAGCGGCGTTTTCCAAGGCGATCAGCATGGGACGATGGTCATGTTCGAGAGTGGCTAGATCATGAGCGAGCGAAAATTGGACCGATGCTGTCCCATCAAACACGTAGTTCAGGCGTTGCGGTCCCGCCGCTGCACCGGCTTGAGCACGGTCGACAAGCTGGACTGGGCCAGTGACTCCACCGGCAAGCACGATGCCTGGCACACTGCTCCCGGCAATCGTATGCTCTGAAATACGCCAGACACCTGCAGGAAGAGGCGGTGAGAATGGCTCTATTTGCGCCTGCCCGTCGCTAAGCTCAATGCGCAGCGGCTCGGTCTGATGGTAGGTGTAGACGCCCTGCCTCGCTCGTTCCGGAACCCTGTGCAAACAAACCCCGAACCCGGTCTGAGACCCGTCCATAACCATCGCTGCGGCTTTAGTATCGTGGCAGGTAGCCAGCCGCCGCACCTCGCCGGTGTTGGATACAGCAACAATTGAATACTCGAGCCGATAAATGGCGTAGACATCACCTCCGCCGTTGGAGACGGGTAAGATCGCAAGGGAGCCGCTATCAATCGGACTAGCCATGTCAGGCCTGTGCTGCGAATCCGGTTGTGAATTCACTTTTCTCGGTTCGCTGCATGCAGCGGCGAAAAACGCGATAAGAGCTCCAAGCGCTGCGATTTTTCTCATCGATCTCATCATTCACCTCGAAAAATTTCGTTCACCCAGTAGGTGGCGGTTCATTGACAAGTTGCACGCCACATCGAGACAGCGCAAAGGGTTTGCGAATCAAGCGATGTATAAAGCCTGTCCGGTGTGAACTGGGTCCCAGATCGCGCATCCGGTCGTGCCCCGGGTTGCGTTTGGACTAGAATCGAGTATGCGAAACAGTCGATATCGGGGGTAAGGCATGATGATTTCAGGCACTGGCCAAGCGGGCCTAACCGGTATCCAGAACGGGATGGAGGGTCTGCGTCAGAACGCGACCGAGATCGCGACCTCGAGGCGCGAGGATGGCAGTTCGGTGCGCGACATCAGCAAGCCGCTGGTGGAGCAGAAGGAACATCTCAGGCAGGTCGAGGCATCTGCGAAGGTCTTTAAAGCGTCGGACGAAACGCTCGGAAGTCTGATCGATCTGATGGCCTAATGGCCTGATCGGATCGTCCGGCCGCCCGGTTCCGCGCCATCTGTGACTTGCTCATAGAGTTGCAGCATGCGATCGGCCATCACTGGCGCCGACCAGTCGCGCGCATGTTCAACCGCCTCGCGTGAGAGACGCTCGCGCAGCAGCGGCTCGGTGAGCAGGCGCACCGCCTTACTGGCAAAGTCGTGCTCGTCTTCGGCCGCGATCAGCGAACCGCCGCCCTTGCCTAAGACTTCTTTCGTTCCCATGACCGCCGTCGACACGACCGGCACGCCGAGCGCCATCGACTCCAACAGCACTAGCCCTTGTGTCTCGGTGCGCGAGGCAAACAGAAACGCCGCCCCGGCACTGTAGCAATCCTCCAGACTTCCATCCCGGTCGAGATAACCCGTAAAGAGCGTATTGCCCCCAAGCCCCGCAGTATCCGCCTGGCGCTCAAGGGTCTGTTTGGCCGGACCCGCGCCCGCGATCACCAACAGCACATCCGGCACTGCGGCCTTGATCGGCACTAATGCGCGCAGAATGAAATCGATATTTTTCTCATAGGCGAGTCGACCGACATGGACCAGCAGTGGTCGCGCACTGGGAATACCGAAGCGGGCGCGGAAACGCTGGCCGTTGCCCTGGCTGAATTGGGTCAAATCAATCCCGGTCGGGATGACGCGTGCGGGCGTCTCGATACCATAGCTTATAAGGATATCGAGCATGGCGCGCGATGGCACCACAAGCGCATCGACGGCTTTGCACTGGGCCTGGGAGAAATAACGCGCGGCGCGCTGTAGCCAGCGTCTCGGCACGAAAGGGATGTAGTGATGGAGATACTGCTCGAAAAAGGTATGGTAGCTCTCGATGACTGGAACGCCGAGACGTTTGGCCAGCCTCAGCCCGCTGTAGTGCGCAACGAATGGCGTTTGAATATGCACCAGGTCGAATCCGTGGCGCACCAGCCCCGCATCATGCGCGCGCAGCGCGCGCCACCGCAACATCCGATCTTCAGGGTCGAGCGGTACATAGCGCGAGGGCACCCGAATGACATCGAATGGCTCAGCGGCGCTCTTGCCATAGTCCGGCGCGATGAGTGTGACCTCGTGGCCTCTGTCGAGGAACGCTCGCGAGAAGGTCTGAATCGACGTCGAAACACCCGTAACACGCGGGAAGTAGACATCGGAGATCATCAGGATACGCATGATTGCGATTGGCCGGGCACCGAAAAAACCACTGATGATACCCTTAAGCGTCGCTTATTCGCATCCTGACAAGACAACAAGGACACACGATATGCTCGAGCGATTGTTTGTTGACCTGCGCCTGCCCGTGGCGCTTCTGACGCTGACGGCGCTGCTCGGCGGTGGATCAGCGGCGGCAAGCGAGGAAACCGCCCCAGCGCTTTGGGGTTATGGCGTGAAGAGCTGTGCTGCGTTTCTCTCGACGCTGCCTCGCAACGATCTACCGCTGTCGCTCGCCGACGAGGATTATCTGCGCCATCGTCAATGGCTGGCCGGTTTCGTGAGCGGTCTGAACTTTGCGATCGGGCGCGATGTTCTGCGCGGCGCCGAACTGGACGCGGCCATGACCCGTATCGCCGCGATCTGCAAGGACAACCCTGGCGACGACTTCTTCAACGCCAGCCTGCGCCTGGTGCGTTCGCTGGGGCAGTTAAAGAGCGATCAGTAGGCGCCGAGACGGTAATCCTTGCCAAATTGCATTCTGTCGCCCTAGCAGTAATGGTAGACTGTGTAGCAACCTTAGAACAGCTATGGAGATTCCTGATGTCTAGTGAAGGCTACCACGAGCCAATCGAAGAACTGTCCGACGAGACCCGCGAAATGCACCGGGCCATCGTCTCGCTGATGGAAGAACTGGAGGCTGTCGACTGGTACAACCAGCGCGTCGACGCATGCAAGGACGCCGAACTCAAGGCGATCCTCATCCACAACCGCGACGAGGAGAAGGAGCACGCGGCGATGGTGATTGAATGGATCCGCCGCAAGGACCCCACCTTCGACAAGGAGCTTAAAGACTACTTGTTCACCGACGAGCAGATCGCGGACCACTGATCTCGGTCCATTCTGATCCACCGGGTCGACGGATCAGAATAGCTCGCTCGAACCGCCTCGCTGCATCATTGCAACGGGGCGGTTTTCGTTACGCGGCCTATTTCTCACGCGGATAGGGCCAGGCCAGAATGCCGCCCTCCATCACTTTCACATTCCGCCAGCCGTGTCCCTGCAAAATAGCGGCGGCCTCGTATCCGCGTAGTGAGATTTTGCAAAAGAGAATGATCTCACGGTCCTTGTCCTGTGGCAGCTCATTGAGACGCTCGCGCAGGGCGCCGAGCGGAATTAGGGTCTCGCCGATCCCCAGCCGCATCTCCTCGAACTCTTCCGGGTTTCGGGTATCGAGAATGAAGCAGTCCGCGCCACTGTCGGCGCGCTGCTTGACCTCGCCTACCGAGATGCCCTGCATGCGCCCGCGCAGCTTGTTCTCTAATACATGCGCGGCGACGATGACGTGATCGAGCGCGAGTGAGTAGGGCGGCGCATAGGGTAGATCGGCATTGCAAAGGTCATCGACCGTCAGCCGACCTCGAATAGCCATGGCGACCGTCGCGACACGCTTGCTGACATCGCCTGGCCCGACGCTTTGAAAGCCCAGGATCCGGCCGGTCTCGCGCTCGGCGATCATCTTGCTGATCATGAGCTTGCCGTTCATATAGGCGGGGATATCCATCCCTGAAATGGTCGCCGTTTCAATGTCGTTTAGACTCAACTCGCGCGCCTGACCCGCGCTCAGTCCAGTAAAGCCCACCGTGAAGTCGAAGATCTTGCAGATCCCTGTGTGGGTGACGCCAGGAAAGCGCGCACTGTCCTCCTTGATCAGATTTTGACCGACCACCCGACCTTGCAGATTGGCCAGGTCGCCATAGGGTGAACGGACCTTCTCGCCGGTGATGAGCGAGGTGCATTCCACGCAATCGCCAGCGGCGTAGATGTCCGGGTCCGAGGTCTGCATCCGGTCGTTGACCACAATGCCACCCTGAGCGCCGATCTCCAGCCCGCACGACTCGGCCAGCTTGGTGCGTGGCCTGACCCCGACGGCGATCACCGCGACCTGGCATGGCAGCTCGGTGCCATTGTCGAGCTTTACGCCCGTGAGTTTGCCGTGCTCGCCGAGAAAGGCTGCAACGCCGTTGCCGGTGATGATATCGGCACCATTGTCAAGGACATGGTTTGCGACCAGCTTGGCCAGTTCGGGGTCCAGGAAGGGCAGGATCGAATCCGTCTTCTCGATCACGGTGGTCTGGATATCGGCTAGGCGCAGCGCCTCGCAGACCTCGAAGCCGATCAACCCCCCGCCCACCACAACCGCTTTATGGCTCTGATGGTGGTCGCGGATCGCTCTGAGCGAATCCGCGTCACCGAGCGAGTGCAGCGTCTGGATGCCCTCCAGCTCGATACCGGGAACCTGGGGATAGAGCGGCGCGGCGCCAATGGCGATCACCAGCTTGTCGTAATCGATAGTGCGGGTCTCGCCGGTTGGCAGATGCTTGCAGGTGACCGTCTTGGCGGCGCGGTCGATCGACAGGGCCTCGGTCTCGACCAGGGCCTCGATGCGCTTGGCCGCCTCGAAGAAATCAGGGTCGCGCACGGTCCCGGCCGGGGTGCAGATGAGCAGGTTGCGGTCGTCGAAGAATCCGCCGACATAGTAGGGAAAACCGCAGGAGGCCATCGACAGATGCGCCCCCTTCTGGATGAGCGTGATGGAGGCATGTTCGTCCATGCGGCGAGCCTTTGCTGCGGCTTTCGGACCCGCGGCGGTTCCGCCGATAACGACAATTTTGAGTGCTTGCGATGACATGGATACTCCTTTGTATGAAGTTGATGATCGGCTTTTCCATAGACAATGATCTATGGAAAAGATCTTAAAGATCGATTTCTTTTAGGTAATCGGCACACCTTATAGTCTACTCGAACACTCATCACGAACCCCAACCCAGGAGGCGTGAATGTCGGTCACACTCACCACCACCGCAGCGCTTGCCGCCCCCTTGTCATTGTGGCTCACCGCCCTGCTCCCGAGCGACATCGCCAGCCGCGCTGGCCGGCGCATGGCCATCATCGCCAATGGTGCGGCTTGGCTGGCCTTCGCGCTCGCGCTGGTTGCACTGATCACACACGGCTTCGGACCGGCGCAGTCGCTGACCCTGATCTCAATCCCCCTGCCGCTGGATATCGGCGCGCTCGCACTGGGCGTCTATGTCAACGCAGTGACGACCATCATGCTCACGCTGGTCTCGCTGGTAGGGGCAATCGTCTCGACCTATGCGCGCAACTACCTCACAGGTGACAGCGGCGAGGAGCGCTTCCATCGGTGGATGCTGCTGACGCTGGCGGCCATCCTGACGCTGATCGTCGCAAGCAATCTGTTGATGTTCGCGCTGGCCTGGATCGCCATCAGCTTCTTTCTGCATCGGCTGCTGCTGTTTTATCCAGAACGCCCCGCTGCGGTGATGGCCGCGCACAAGAAGTTCGTCTTCAGCTTTATCGGCGGCGTCAGTCTGCTGGCGGCGGTACTGCTGATCGGTGCGACCCTGCATACCCTGGAGTGGGCCGATGTCCATACGGCCATGGAGCGCATGGACGGCCCACTGCCGGCGAGCCTGGAGTGGGCCGCCTGGCTGGTGGTGTTGAGCGCCGCCCTGAAATGCGCCCAGTTTCCCTTCCACGGCTGGCTGATTCAGGTGATGGAGGCGCCGACTCCGGTTTCGGCCCTGTTGCATGCGGGCATCGTCAACGCCGGTGCCTTTCTGGTCATTCGTATGAGTCCGATCATATCGCTGTCAGAATCGGCGCTCGGCGCTCTGGCGCTGATCGGCGTGGTGACCCTGGCGGTGGCCTCGCTGGTGTTGCTCACGCAGACCAGCATCAAGGTCTCGCTGGCCTGGTCCACGTCCGCGCAGATGGGGTTCATGCTGCTGGAGGCGGGGCTTGGACTCTACAGCCTGGCGCTGCTGCATCTGGTTGCACACTCATTGTACAAGGCCCACGCTTTTCTCGCTGCGGGGAGTAGCGTGGACGGCTTTCGCGCCCCGGCACTCGCATTCGCGACGACCGCCCCTCAGCCCTGGCATTGGCTGGTGGCCTTTCAGGGCGCGTTACTGATGGCAATCAGCGCCGGCTATCTATTCGGGGTCGATCCCGCGCAACAACCGGCGCTCATCGTCACGGGCGCGATCGTCGTGGTTGCGGTCGCGCAGCTCCTACTCCAGGCGCTGGTGCTGCAAGACAACGCCGGGCTGCTGCTGCGCGCGACCAGCATCGGCGCCTTAGTCTGTCTTGGCTATTTCGGTCTGCACGCGGCCTTCGAGCACGCCATCGCCACCAGCGTGAGGCCGGTGGCGGTCTCGGGCGGAGCGTTCCAACTGGCGCTCAGCGTCGCAATCGTCGGCGTTTTTGTCGCTCTGATCGTCTTGCAGCATCTGTTCACGCGACTCGCCACACCGCTGCGCCAGTCCATCCAGGTCCATCTGTACAACGGCTTGTATGTCGATGTGCTGGTGACGCGCCTGATCATACGTCTGTGGCCAATGCGCCGGACGCCGGTCCTGGCCCGAGGGGGATGACATCATGAACCTGAACGACCTACCTGATCTCACGCAAACGCCGAATCAGGCGAGCGGCACACTCGACCCAGCAGCGCCCCCGACCGCCAACCCTGATCGCGACAGCGCAATCTGGCCGCTTTCCGAGCAGATCGATGCGGCCTGCGGGCGCATCGCCCCGCTGTGGCCGCTGGATCGCTTCGTGGCCGTCAACCCCTTTCACGGTTTGCGCCATGCAAGCTTCCAGGACGCCGCCGCCATCATGCAGCGGATCGCCGGCGCGCGGCTGTACATGGTCAGGTCCTACTATCGCGAGCTGATCGACGCCGGACAGATCACCACCGACGATCTGGAGCACGCTGCAGCGCGCTACGGCAGCGCACTCGACCCCGAAACGCTCAGGCATGCCACCGCAGCCGAGCCACCGCCGACGGCTGGCGTACCCTTGCTCACCGCCGTGCTCGACGAGATGGACGCCGATGACTGGTCGAGCTACGTCATCGACCGCATCAGTCATCACTGCGCCGCCTACTTCGATATGGGGCAGGCGACCTGGAAGCAGCCTTGGAACGGGATGTCGCTGTACGCCTCCTGGCGACGTTTCGCGGCGCTCGACTTCAGCACCACGATGATGGGGCAAAGCGGCATTCGCACTCGGGTTCAGGCGCTGCCCGAGTCGCCGCGCGACTGCATTCGCTCGGCCCTGACCCGGCTGGGCATCCCGGCCGCCGGGGCGCTGGACTATCTGCACGCGGCCCTGATGGACATCGGCGGCTGGGCGGCCGCGACCCGGCTGCTGCGCTGGCAGGCCGAACTTGTTGGTGGCACCGACGACACCATTGAAGAACTACTGGCCATTCGTCTGGCCTGGGACCTGCTGGTCTACGAGCACAAGGTGAGTCCAGAGCTGCGGATGCGCTGGCGCGCGGTCTGCGCCGGACTCGAACAGCAGCCGATCAATGCCGAACAGCCACACGAGCGCGAGATCGACCATGTGCTGCTAACCGCGCACGAACTGGCCTACCAGCGCGAACTGATCGAGCAATTGTCGGCGGTGGGCGACCAACGAGCCGCCTCGGAAAGACCCGCCGTGCAGGCCGCCTTTTGTATCGATGTCCGCTCGGAAGTGATGCGCCGGTCGCTGGAAACCGTCTGTCAGCAGGCCCGGACCCTGGGCTTTGCGGGCTTCTTTGGCGCGCCGATCGAGCATGTACCGCTGGGCGCAGTCACCGCGAAATCCCATGTGCCGGTGCTCCTCACACCGGCCTATCGGGTGTGTTCTGAGATCCAGGGCGCGGACGCCCAACAGACCGAACAGGCGCTGGCGACCCAGCGCCGCCGGGTGGGTATGAGCAAGTCCTGGAAGGCGTTTAAGATGGGTGCCTCGTCCTGTTTCTCGTTCGTCGAGGCCGCAGGCATCTGGCTGTATGCCCCCAAGATCATCAGCGACAGCCTGGGCTGGAGCCGCCCGGTTGTCGCCCCGGACGACCTGAGGCTGGATGCGCCCGAGGCCAATCAGGTCGGCCCAAGCCTGGATACCCATCCGCATGGAGTTTGCGCCTCAGCCGGGGAAGCAGTCGGGATTCCCGAGGCCGATCGGGTCGGGTTGGCGGAGGGCATTCTGCGCGGCATGTCGCTGACTGAGGGCTTCGCCCGTCTGGTGCTGCTGGTTGGGCACGGCAGCACCAGCGTCAACAACCCCTACGCAGCGGGGCTTGACTGCGGTGCTTGCGCCGGACAGACCGGCGAGGCGAGCGCCCGGATCGTCGCCGTCCTGCTCAACGCTCCAGCGGTACGCATCGGTCTTGCCGAGCGAGGAATCGCCATCCCCGCAGACACCTGGTTTCTGCCCGGTCTGCATGACACGACCACCGACGACGTGCGGTTGTTCGATTACGCGATCCTGCCCGCGAGCTATGCTGAGGAGTTGGCCCAACTCAGAAGCTGGCTCGTCCATGCCGGTGAGCTGACGCGTCTGCAGCGCGCGACCTTGCTGGGGCTCGACGGACGCACTGGGCGCGCTCTGGAGGCGAGCATCCGCCGACGCAGCCGCGACTGGTCGCAGGTCCGCCCAGAGTGGGGCCTGGCCGGAAACGCATCTTTCATCGCCGCGCCGCGCGAGCGCACGCGCGGCATTGACCTTGGCGGGCGCAGCTTTCTGCACGACTACGACTGGGAGGCGGACGGTGAATTCAAGACCCTAGAGCTGATCATGACCGCGCCTATGGTCGTCGCCGTCTGGATCAATCTGCAGTATTACGGCTCCACGGTGGACAACCGACGTTTTGGCAGTGGCAACAAGACGCTGCACAACGTTGTGGGTGGTGCCATCGGAGTCATTGAGGGCAATGCCGGGGACCTGCGCCCGGGGCTGCCGATGCAGTCACTGCACGACGGCCGACGCTGGGTGCACCAGCCGCTGCGCCTGAGCGTGTTCCTCCAGGCGCCCGAGGCGGCCATCGACGCCATCATCGACCGTCATCTACTCTTGACCCAGCTTCTGGACAACGGCTGGCTACATCTGTTTAGGATGGATGATGCCACGGCCGACGGGTCTGGCATCCACCAACGCCTGCCGGGGCAAGGCTGGGTGACGGTGGGTTAAATGACGCTCAAGGCACGAGGTGACTTTTAAGCAAGCCAGGGCACGCGCTCGACTGCGATCCTGGCGGTGGGCACGCGGGCTTGGAGCCTTGTGGTCCGCCAGTATGATCGCATTTTCATCTGCGCCTCGGTCGGAGGCTTCATCGGCATTGCCGATTTCATGCTACTTCGAGAGATGACAACGATCTGCTCCTCCCCCGATATGGGGCGTTGTGGCAGAGCCGCCGTCAACCACGATTTCGGTTTTGGAATTGCTCAAGCGTGCTTTTTTACCCACGCAACATACTTGTCCATCCAGCTTTGCAGAAATGCTTTGCTATCAGGGCCGATATTGCCCGAACTATCAAACAACCCTTCTTTGACTTGAATAAACACTTCCGGTTGGCCAAGCGTTGGCACGTCCAGATAGGCGAGAACATTACGCAAATGCTGTTGCGCTATGGCGGTCCCGATGGCACCGATTGATGCCCCCAGCACACCGGCAGGCTTGCCCCCCCACACGCTCTCACTAGGCGGGCGTGAGGCATGGTCAATAGCGTTTTTTAGCACACCAGGTATTGAGCGGTTGTATTCAGGCGTGACGAACAATAGACCTTGAGCAGCAGTGATTTCTGCTTTCAGGCGCTTAACGGAAGCGGCCTGTTGCGCATCGTCATCCTGGTTGTAGAGAGGTAAATCGCCAATTTCAAGTTGTTTGAACGAGAACTCCGATGGAGCCAGTTTGATGATGCCGTTTGCCAACTTGCGGTTGAACGAGTCTTTGCGGAGGCTACCAACTACGACGGCAATTTGATATTCGCTCACGTTTTTCTCCTTGCGTTTGAGTTGGGAATAGAGCTTGCTTTTTGAGTATCTGGATTAATTGTTGGGTGCAGCCTAGCTTCGCGCTTAACATATCGACTTTAATACACTTAACTCGGATAGTCTAGTTGAGCAGGTAACGCAAATACTTATGCATAAAGAGCCTTTTTAAATCTTTGTTAATCCTAATAACGCCTATCTCATCAATCAGTCGAACGGCTATCATCCGATGGCGTCGGTGCAGCCCAATCGCGCCAAGACGGGTATCCTGTGGTTTTGGCGGGGCAGATGCCTCGTCTGTAATCCCACTCCCCGATCAAGCCGAGCGTGAGAATGGACGAAACCCCGCTGCAAGTCCTGACCCGGGTCTTTGGTTACGACACGTTTCGTGGCGCTCAGGCCGAGATCATCGATCAGGTGATCGGCGGTGGCGACGCGCTGGTGCTGATGCCGACCGGCGGGGGCAAGTCGCTCTGTTATCAGATTCCCGCGTTGCTGCGGTCGGGGACCGCCGTGGTCGTCTCGCCGCTGATCGCGCTAATGCAGGATCAGGTCGATGCGCTTGAGCAGCTCGGCGCGCGCGCCGCCTTCCTCAATTCTTCGCTGGCGCCGGATCAGGCCCGGGCGGTCGAGCAGACTCTGCTGGCGGGTGAGCTGGATTTGCTCTACGTGGCCCCGGAGCGGCTGCTGTCCGAGCGGTTCCTGCCCGTTCTGGATCGCATTCAGGTCGCGCTCTTCGCCATCGACGAGGCGCACTGCGTCTCTCAGTGGGGACACGACTTCCGGCCCGAATACATCGGCCTCGACCTGCTGCATCGCCGCTGGCCCCAGGTGCCGCGCATCGCCCTCACCGCTACCGCCGACACCCCGACCCGCAACGAGATCATCGCCCGGCTGAGTCTGGAGGATGCCAGGCAGTTCGTCTCCAGCTTCGACCGCCCGAACATCCGCTATCGCATCGTCGAGAAGGCCAATCCGCGCCAGCAGCTCCTCGCTTTCCTGCGCAGCGAGCATCCGGAGGATGCCGGGATCGTCTACTGTCTGTCACGGCGTCGGGTCGAGGAGACGGCCACCTATCTGCAAACCCAGGGCTTCGCCGCCCTGCCCTATCACGCCGGACTGTCGGCGCAGACACGCCGCGCGCACCAGTCGCGTTTCCTGCGCGAGGACGGCGTGGTGATGGTCGCGACCATCGCCTTCGGCATGGGCATCGACAAGCCGGACGTGCGTTTCGTCGCCCATCTGGACCTGCCCAAAAGTCTCGAATCCTATTATCAGGAAACCGGTCGCGCCGGACGCGACGGACTGCCTGCCGACGCCTGGCTGGCCTACGGGCTGGGCGATGTAGTGATGCTGCGCCGGTTCATCGATGACTCGGACGCCAACGAGCACTTCAAGCGCCTTGACATGCACAAGCTCGATGGCATGCTCGGCTACTGCGAGACCACCGAATGCCGACGCCGCGTCATGCTCGACTATTTCGGCGAGACGCTCGATACCCCGTGCGGCAATTGCGACACCTGTCTCGATCCGGTGGAGACCTGGGACGGCACGGTGGCGGCTCAGAAGGCGTTGTCTTGCATCTATCGCACCGGCCAGCGGTTTGGCAGCGCCTATCTGGTCGATGTGCTGCTCGGTAAGGATGTGGAACGCATTCGCCGCTTCGGTCACGACAAGTCCAGTACCTACGGCATTGGCAAAGACCTCTCGGCCAATCAATGGAAGTCGGTCTACCGCCAGTTGGTGGCGGCCGGTCTGGTCGCGGTGGACATGGAAGGCCATGGCGCGCTGCAGTTGACAGAGCGCAGTCGTCCGCTGTTGCGCGGCGAGCGCACCATCCGTCTGCGTCGCGACCCGGACCGCAAGGCCCCATCATCCAGGGCGACTCGAGCACGGGCAATCATCGCGCCGACCGACCCGGAAGCGGCGGCGCTCTGGGAGGCGCTGCGATCACATCGGTACGCATTGGCGCAGGCGCAGAATGTACCCGCCTATGCCATCTTCGCCGATGCGACCCTGCACGAGATGCTGTCTTATCGACCGCGCGATCTGGACGAAATGAGCCACATCAGCGGTGTCGGTCAGGCCAAGCTGGAGCGTTTCGGCGCCGATTTCCTGCAGGTACTCGCCGATCACGCGCGCGAGCATGGCCGCCCGGACGGACTCCCGTCCTTGCCTGCAGCGCGTGCCGAGAAGGCCCGTGCGGTGCAGGGCGGTCTAACCGATACGGCCGTGGTGACCCTCGAGCTGTTCCGCCAAGGGCTGGATGCCGATGCCATCGCCGAGCGCCGGGCGCTCAAGCTCACGACAATCTACAGCCATCTGGCGCGTTGCATCGAGGAAGGGCAACTGCGGGTCGAGGAGGTGGTGAAGCTCGACGGGGCGGCGCTGCGCAGTATCGAGCTGGCGTTCGAGCAGTTCGGCGACAGCACCACGATGTTCCTCAAACCCATCTATGATGCGCTTGAAGGCCGCTACAACTACGATCTGCTGCGTTGTGTGCGGGCTGGAATGGGCAAGTCCGCTTAGGGATGGCAAACGCGACGCCAGGCAACAATCTTGGCGTTCGCGAGCCGACTCAAACCCGACAGGCATCCATCATGCGCTCGATGATCGGCTGCAGGATGATCTCCATGGCCATGCCCATCTTGCCGCCGGGGACGACCATACTGTTGCGGCGCGACATGAATGAGTTGTCAATCATCGAGAGCAGGTAGGGGAAATCGACCTGGAACTGTTTCGGATCCTTGAAACGGATGATGACGAAGCTCTCGTCCGGCGTAGGGATGTCGCGGGCGATAAAGGGGTTGGAGGTGTCAACCGTGGGCACACGCTGGAAGTTGATGTCGGTCATGGAGAACTGCGGCGTAATGTAGCGGATGTAGTCCGGCATACGGCGCATGATGGTATCGACGATGGCCTCTGCCGAGTACCCGCGCTCGAGATTGTCGCGGTGGATCTTCTGGATCCATTCCAGGTTGACGATGGGAACCACACCAACGCCGAGATCCACGTGCTGCGCTATGTTTACGTCATCAGCGACCACCAATCCATGCAGACCTTCGTAGAACAGCAGGTCGGTGTTCGGGGGGAGGTCTTCCCAAGGTGTGAATTGACCGGGATTGAGCTGGCTGCCGAGGCGCGCATTGTGTTCGAGCGCTTCTTCATCGCTGTGGATGTAGTGACGCTTCTGACCCGCGCCATCTTCGCCGTAGTCGCGAAACAGTCCTTCGAGCAGATCGAAGCGGTTCGCTTCAGGTCCGAAGTGGCTAAGACTCTCGCCTCTTTCTGCAAAGCGCACCATTTCCGCCTTCATTGCGGCGCGGTCATGGCGATGAAAGCTATCGCCCTCAACGAATGCGGCAGTGATGTTATCGCGGTGAAAGATGTGCGCGAAAGCGCGCTTGACGGTCGTTGTACCCGCACCGGAAGATCCGGTGACAGCGACAACTGGGTGCTTTTTCGACATGAACTTCTCCCCACGCTCTTCATTATCGTCAATAACCGGCACTTGGCCCGGCGATCATGAGTGAACAATGCTCCCTTAATGTATCACGAAGATTCAGCGCGATAGCTTGCACATTATTGGCGCTAACGGTGTCGCGTCACTGCCACCCAGACACGGCAAGTTTGATTCGGGTAATGTCGGAGCTGGTGCAAGCGCACCGAGCAGACGATCACGACGTACTAGCCGCGGTTGGTGGGCGCACGCTGGCGGCTCTTCTCAGACCCCAATGCTTGGCGCGCTTGTCGATGAGGTTTTTGAGCGCGAGCATCAACCCCAATCCGATGAAGGCGCCGGGCGGCAGGATGGCGATGAGTGCGCCCTGGTAGTCGTCGCCAAGGCGGACCGTCAGCGCTTGCGCGGCCTCGCCGAGCAACAGATTGGCTTGATAAAACACCGTCCCCTGAGCGACGAACTCACGCAGTGCGCCGAGCGTCGTCAGCACCAGCGTCGCGCCCAAGCCGACGGCGAGTCCATCCATCAGCGCCAGATCTACGCGGTTTTTCGACGCAAAGGCCTCGGCTCGCCCGATGATCATGCAGTTGACCACGATCAGTGAGATGAACAGCCCGAGCACCAGATACAGCTCATAGAAAAACGCCTGCATGATGAGCTCGACCAGCGTCACGAACGAGGCGATCACCAGAACGAAGACCGGGATGCGGATCTCTGGGCGAACCAGATTGCGTACCAGAGAGACGGTGACGTTAGAGCAGACCACGACAACAGTGGTCGCCATCCCCATGCCGAGTCCGTTGGTGGCTGAGGTGGTAGTGGCAAGCAGTGGACATAGACCGAGAAGTGCGACCAGCATTTGGTTATTGCTCCACAGCCCGCTGCTGAAGATGCTCGCATAGCTGGGCGGTACGGACATCAGCCGCGCTCCTGTTCAACCGGCGTGGGCGTGTCGGCTACCTTGGGCGCAAACAGTGCATCGCCCTGGCGCTGGACGTAGATCAAGGTGTTTTTCACCGTGTTGACGATGGCTCTTGGGGTAATCGTAGCGCCCGTGAACTGGTCGAACTCACCGCCATCGCGCTTGACGCCCCATTTCTCAAGCGTCGGATTCGATAGCGATTTACCCTCGAACGTGTAGACCCAGTCAGATTTCTGCTCCTCAATCTTGTCACCGAGTCCAGGCGTTTCGTGGTGGGAGAGAATACGCACCCCACCCAGACTCCCGTCTCGCATGACCGAGACCAGCAGCTTAATCGGGCCGGCATAGCCATCGGGAACGACGGGTTCGAGCACCAGCGCAACCGGCTCTTTGCCCTTGCGGACCCGATAAACCTGAGTGATATCGGTGCCCAGTAACTCCTGAGCATTGACCACGATGCTGTCGCGCAAGGGATCGTTGTCGGAGTGTCCAGCCGGCAGGATGGTTTCGAGCTTGCCCTTCATGGCCTGGTACTGATTGTCGGCGATGCGTGTATCGACCGTGGCGTGGGTGATGGCCACCAGCGAGACGCCGCCGATGGCGAAAGCGCCAAGCACGAAACCGGACAGCGCAATGGGTTTGATCTTTTTCATAAGCGTTTTTCACCATGTCCAAAGACGCGAGGCTGAGTGTAGTAGTCGATAGTTGGGGCGGCGATGTTCATCAACAAAACCGCGAATGCCACGGCATCCGGATAACCGCCCCAGGTGCGGATGGCGTAGACGATGACGCCGATCGCCACTCCGAACAGAAATTGCCCCCGTTTGGTGGTACAGGCGGTGACTGGATCGGTCGCAATGAAAAAGGCACCGAGAATGGCCGCTCCGCTAAACAGGTGAAAGGCCGGAGAGGGATACGTTTGGGGATCGATGATCCAAAAAACCCCAGCGCACACCGACAAGCCAAGCAACATCGCGACCGGGATATGCCAGGTGATGATGCGTCGCCATAGCAGATAGATTCCGCCGAGCAAGAACCAGCCCCCGATCCATTCCCAACCGTGTCCGCCCAAAATGCCCCACAGTGGACTCTGGCGAATCTGCTCCATGGTCATACCTAAATCGAGCTGGCCGCGCATTTCATCAAGCGGCGTTGCCGATGAAATGACATCCCAATCCAGGCCGGGAGGGAGCGTACCGCTCAGGGTCACCCGCAGCGATTCCATGAACGATAAGCTGTGCTCAGCCAACATGCTCGGCTCAAGCCAGGTGGTCATCGCCACTGGATAGGACACCAGCAGGAAGGCATATCCCGCCATTGCCGGATTGAACGGGTTGTAGCCGATGCCGCCATAGAGTTGTTTGACCAACACGATGGCAAACAGTATGCCGAGCAAAATCAGCCACCAGGACAGAATCGGCGGGACCGAGATGGCAAAGAGCACGGCGCTGACCACGGCGCTGAGATCGCCAATCGCCGCCAACGGCGATCGTCCGCGCGCCAGCATGACGGCGGCCTCGGCGGCGACGGCAAAACTGACCGCCAGGACGATGTTGATCAGCACCCCCCAGCCGAAGAACCAGATCATCGCCACAATCCCCGGAACCAGCGCCAACAGCACTTGCAGCATGCCCCGATCGACGCGGTTGACACGAGGCACGTGGGGAGAGGAGACGATGGTGCTCTTCATAAAGGCTGGCGCGAATGGATGATGGTGGACAACTGAGCAAGGTACGCATCGCTGCGCGTTTCTGCAGTGTGCGATGCCGAGCCTAGGGCTTATTGTTTATCGGTCGGGATCGCGACTTTCTTCGCGGTCGCGCGTGCTCTTGCCGCTTCGATCGCGGCCTTTCCGGGAGCCGTCGCGCTGGTATCCGTCGACGGCTTCGTCGCGAGGGCTGCTTTCTGCTTGTTCAGACGCGCTTGGCGCTCCTGCTTCTGGCGCTCCAGACGCTCCTGCTTTGCGGCGTGCCGGGCGCGGGCCAGCTCAGCCTTGCGTTTTTCCTGCTCGCGCGCCCAGATTTCGGTCTTGGCGTAACGATAGTACTGCACCAGCGGAATATGGCTCGGGCAGACCTGCGCACAGCAGCCGCACTCGATGCAATCGAAGAGGTTGTAGTCCTGAATCCGGTCGAACTCCTTAGAGCGCGCGTACCAGTAGAGCTGCTGGGGCAGCAACTTGGCCGGACAGACCTCAGCGCAGAGTCCGCAGCGGATGCAGGCGAGCGCCGGACTGGGGTCGGGACTCTCCTCGGCGCTAAGCGCGAGCAGACAGTTAGCGGCCTTGGTCACCGGGACGCTGGTCTGTTTGAGTTCGAATCCCATCATAGGCCCGCCACACACGAGCTTGCGCGGTGGTTGACGATAGCCGCCACAATGCGCGATGAGATCGTCGGCCATGGTGCCAACGGGGACTTCCAGGTTGCGCGGCTGGGCGATCGCGCGGCCCGTGACAGTGATAACGCGCGAGATCAGCGGCCGCCCCGCAAGCACCGCATCCGCCACGGCCACCGCCGAGCCAGGGTTCTGGCAGACGATCCCGATCTGTGCCGGAATACCGGTAGTCGGCACCTCTTTTCCGGTCAGGATGCGAATCAACTGCTTCTCGCCCCCGCTGGGGTAGATGGTCGGGATGGGGATGATTTCGGTATAGTCGCGCATGTCCGTGTCGGCTAGCGCGAGACGCATCTGCTCGATGGCCTCCGGCTTGTTGTCCTCAATGCCGATGAGCACCTCGGCGACACCCAGGAGGTGGTGCATGATACGCACGCCCTCCAGAATGCGGCCCGCGCGCTCGCGCATCAGCCGATCGTCGCAGGTGATGTAAGGCTCGCACTCGGCGCCATTGACCACCAGGGTGTGGATCTTGCGATCGATTCGTGGAACCAGCTTGACGCTCGTGGGAAATGCGGCGCCACCCATACCGACCACTCCGGCCCAGCGGATGCGTTCGCGCACCAGCTCGGAATCGAGCTGTGGATAGTCGCTCAGCGGCGGAGGCAATTCGGCCCAAGTGTCTTCGCCATCTGTCTCGATGATGGCGCAGAGTGCAGAGAGTCCGGAGGGATGCGCCACCGGATGCATCTCGATCGCAATGACCTGACCGGAACTCGAGGCATGCACCGGCGCGCTGATGAAACCGCTCGGCTCGGCAATCATCTGGCCCTTGAGCACGCGCTCTCCCACCTTGATCAGCGGGCGCGCCGGGGCGCCGATATGCTGATGCAAGGGAATGACGAGTCGCTCGGGCAGTGGCAGGGTCTCAATCGCGTGGGCGTTCGACAATGCCTTCTCGTCGGGCACATGGATGCCGCCATGGAATTTCCAGAGCCGTCGTTTGTTCGACAGGAGGTGGGCGATGGACATGGGTGATACGCGCATCAGGCTGCGTCCCGCTCAGGGATAGACGGGTTGACGTCCTGAGCGCGCTTGCCCGGATAAGGCCAGCGCCAGCGCAGGATGCCCTCACTCACGGGCACCATGCTGATGCAGTCCACCGGACAGGGCGGCAGACAGAGTTCGCAGCCGGTGCATTCGGCGGCGATCACCCCGTGCAATTGCCTGGCTGCGCCGATGATGGCATCGACCGGACAGGCTTGCAGGCAGAGCGTACAGCCGATGCAGGCGGTCTCGTCGATCACCGCGACCGCCGGGGGTTTTTCCTCGGCCTCCATGGCGAGCGGCTCGCGACCGAGCAGGTCGGCCAACGCCAGCACGGCAGCCTCGCCGCCGGGCAGACACTTGTTGATATCCTCTTCGCCCCGAGCGACAGCCTCGGCATAGGGACGACAGCCGGGATAACCGCACTGACCGCACTGCGTCTGAGGCAGGAGGCTTTCGACCTGATCGGCGATCGGATCGCCTTCGACACGAAAATGGATTGCCGAGTAACCCAGCAGCGCGCCGAAGAAGGCGGCGAGCGCTGCAATGGCCAAGATTGCGGCTAACATGATGCTCGATTCCTCATTTCGCAACGAGACCGGCGAAGCCCATGAAGGCAAGTGACATCAAGCCGGCGGTGATGAGTGCAATAGCGCTGCCCTGGAAGGGTTCGGGCACGTCGGCGACGGCGACCCGCTCGCGGATAGCGGCAAACAGCGCCAGCACCAGCGAGAATCCGATGGCCGCGCCGAACCCATAAAGCGCCGACTCAACCAGAGTGTGCGCCGCCTGCTGGTTCAACAAAGCCACTCCGAGCACCGCACAGTTGGTCGTGATGAGCGGCAGAAAGATGCCCAGCAACTGATAAAGCATCGGACTGGTCTTGTGCATGACCGTCTCGGTAAACTGCACCACGGCGGCGATCACCAGGACGAAGGAGATCGTGCGCAGATAGCCGATATCGAGCGGCTCAAGTATGTACTGATTGACGACCCAGCTGATGACCGATGAGAGCGTCATGACAAAGGTCGTCGCCAGCCCCATGCCGGTGGCGGTTTCGAGCTTCTTGGAGACGCCCATGAAGGGGCAGAGGCCGAGGAACTGGACCAGCACGAAGTTGTTGACCAGCACCGTGCCGATCAGGATGAGCGCGTATTCAGTCATGCGAGCATGGAGCCAAGGGTCGTAAAATCAGCCGGGGTGGTGCAACGCTGAACTGGCTATGTGGCAAGGAACAGCATTACAACGCAAAATCATACCGTTTGACTCGGGTTTCCACAACCGAGATTCGGTAGGGGTTGAATCATCTCGTGACACATCTTCACAGGCGATGCGCCTCTGACGGGTTTGCCGTCGCCCGTGCAGTTTAGTTCCCACGAGCGCGTAGAGAAACCCTTGACGCTATCGCGCGCTCGCACCCCGCCCCAGCCGCGTTCCCCGGTTGGCGCGTTTGTTTTGAGGCGCCAGGGATATGGAGCGGGTCGATAGGGGCGTCGATTGACGCTTGCTCTGCCCGCTGGCAGGCCCCTCCGAGATCGCCAGTATCAGGCCAAGACTGATAAAGCCCGTGATCAGGCTGCTACCGCCGTGGCTGATGAAGGGCAGCGTGATGCCGGTCAGCGGAATGAGCTTGGTAACGCCACCCAGATTGAGAAAGGTCTGGGTGGCGAGCACACAGATTAGACCAACACACACGAGCCGACCAAACAGCGAGCGGGTCTGATCGGCGACTCCCAGTCCACGGGCGAAGAAGATCAGAAAGAAGACGACCAACAGGGTGCATCCGACAAAGCCTAGCTCCTCGCCGATGACGGAGTAGATGAAATCCGATTGCGCAATAGGCGTGTACTCTGGATTACCTTCGCCGAAGCCCGCGCCCCACAGTCCGCCTGAATACATACCGGACAATCCCTGCAAAATTTGCCAGCTCGTGCCGGTCGGGTCTTCGAAGGGCGAGAGCCAGGCCTGAATACGCCGCTGTCCATGGGCGAAGAACCCAAGCACCAGATAACCGACCGCTGTCGCAGCCAGGGTGCCGAGAACCAGGTATCTGCGCCGTTGCGTGCCGACAAAGAGCATGGCCAGCAGCGTCATGCCGAGAATGAAGAACATGCCAAGATCGCGTTGCAATAGCAGCAGCCCGGAAAGCACCACCCAGAACGCGATCAAGGGCAGGAGCGCGCGCAGAAAAAATCCTTTATCCCAGTTTGCGAGCGCCTTTGCATAACGGTCGATGAAGCTCGCCAAGAAGAGCACGACCGTGACCTTCAGCAGCTCGGTCGGCGTGATCAGCCCAGCACCATAGAATGCGCCACGATAGCGCTGCCCGAACACCAGCAAGATCGCCAGCAGCGCCAGCGACACCGCACCCCACAGCCAGAGACCGCTGCTCAGGCGCGCATAACGCCCACGCATCAAGCCGACACAGATCGTCAGCATCAGCACGATGCCGGCAGGCAACAGATAAAGCCCGGGGGCCGTGAGATTAGACGGGTCCAGGGTGCCCATGCGGTATTGGGCGAGCAGCCCGAAGCCGGCGAGAAAGGCGAGCGTACTGAGCAGGATCTGATCGCCATGGAAACGCGCCGTGACCAGGACCAGATGCATCGCGATGAGACAGCCGCCATACATGCCTAACGGCAGGAGATCGACCGGATTGAAGGCACGCCCTCCGGCATAGCCCGAACCGAGCACCATCATGAAGCCCAGCGCGATCGCCAGCCCACACAGCAGCAACAGATGCCGCTCGGGCCAGCGCAGCGCCCAGGCCTCCGCGAGGGTCGTTGGGCGCTTGACGGTCTTGGGTCTTGGTCGTTTCAATTGAGTGCTCGATGTGGTCTCGATCAGGGAACAAGACCCAATGCTTGGGCGCGGATCAGCAGATCGCGTGCGATCGGCGCGGCAACGACCGAGCCATAACCGCCCTGCTCAACCAGCACCGCCACGGCCAGCGCCGGGCGCTCTGCCGGGGCAAACCCTACAAACCAGCTATGTGCGTCACCTTGGGCGTTTTGTGCGGTACCGGTCTTACCGGCGAGCGCCAACCGCACGTCTGCAATGCCACGCGCGGTGCCTTCTGTCACGACCCCGCGCATCATGCCTGCAAGCTGCTCGGCGCTCGCGCTTGTCATAAAACGCGCCAGTGGTGCGACAGATGATCGCCCGATCAAACGCGGACGCATCGCCACACCCTGATTGGCAACCGCACCAGCGAGCATGGCCATATAGACAGGCGTGACCAACAAACGCCCCTGGCCGATCGCCAGTTGCGCCAGACTGTCATGATCAGGCTCGGCGAGTTGAGCGAGCTTGCCGGTGCGCATGCTGAAGCCGCCATGGAGCAGGATCTGGCGATTGAGATAGAGCTGCTGCGCCATGGCGTTGAACGCTTCATGACCCTGGAGCACCCCAAGCTGGGCGAAGAACACGTTCGAGGATTGCACAAACGCTTGCTCCAGCCCGATACGCCCGAAGCCGCGCCATCGCGTACCCTGGCGGCGCGCTGCGTAGTATTGATGGTCGCGAATCTTACGATTGCTTGGCGAGGTTGTAAAACCGTCGGCAGGGCAGTCCAGCGTACCCTGGAAGCCGCGCTCCAACGCCATGGCGGCGATGGCGATCTTAAAGGTAGAACCAGGCGGGTACAGCCCCTGAGTCGCCCGGTTGAACAATGCGCTCTCTGCGCTTGAATTCACAAAGAGATCCGGGCCGAGCTTGCCGGGGTCGTATGAAGGCACGCTCGCCAGCACCCGAATGGCGCCATTGCGCAGATTGAGCACGACGACCGCTCCATGGCGACCAGCAAGCCGCTCAACCGCCATGCGTTGCAGTTCGGCATCCAGGGTGAGCACGAGATCCTTACCCCGTGGGCGTTTGTCGCGCGCCACAATCTGGCGTCCAAGCTCGCCCCACTCGGCTAGATTGCCTGGATCGCCGCCGTTGAGATAGACACTCCCCACCGCCTCCATTCCGGTCGCGCCGAATCTCGGCTGACTGTACCCCACCACTGGCGCAAAGATCGGACCATCCGGGTAGACGCGCTCGACCTTGCCTTGCGCCTGGCGCGTGTAGGCCAGCACCTCGCCGCGCCGATCGAGAATCCGCCCTCGCTCAATGCGGTGCGCCGGGTTGAAGTCGCGCCGATCGTGCGACTGCATGAAGCTGATGAAGCGCGGGCGGTAGACACCAGTGAGTTGCCAGGTCGCCTGATAGACCAACAGGGCGCAGAACGCCAGGCTCAAAATGATAAAGGGGATGCGAAAGGCGCCCTTGGGTTTGGGCAAATGGCGCAAGCGAGCAAAATCGCGCAGCCCGAGTAGCTCCTTGAGCAGAAAGAAGATCGCCAGGAAGAAGGCAACATGCAGCGCCAGTCGCACCGCAGACCAGACAGCTGGATCGAGCAGCAGGTTCATGCGTGGGGACGAAACCCCGATCCGGGCGATCCCGGCAGTTCGATACAGCCTTGTTGCGCCATCGGAGCGGTCCCGAGATCCACGAGCAGCCAGTCGGCGGTCGCCAGGCCGTGCGCAATCGTACTGCCGGTCGCCGCGGCGAGCTGCGCGGTCGGCCAGAGTCCCGCCGCGCTCTCCACCACGCTGGTGACGACGACCTCCACACCTGCCGCCATGGCCGCGTGTGCCAGCGCCAGCGTGCGTGTCAGGCCGCCAATCACGGCCGGCTTGAGCACGAGACGACGCACCCCCAGCATAGCGGGGTCGAGACTGGCGACAAGGCCGCGCAGCGACTCATCGCGAGCCAGCGGAAAGTGGGCGATCGACTGGAGTCGCGCGAGCAGCTCGGTGGTTGGATCGCGCAGCGGCTCTTCCAGTGACTCGATCGGCAGACCGGCGAGGGACGCGATCACCCGCTCGGCCTCATCCAGCCCCCAGGCACCGTTGGCATCGAGACGCAGACCCACGTCCGGTGGGAGCTGCCGGGCGAGTAAGGCGAGCTGGTCCAGCTCCACATCGGGTCTGTCCAGCCCGACCTTGAGCTTCAGCACCTTGAAACCGCGCGCCTGGTAGCCCTGAAGATCGACTGGGGTCAATGATCCGAGCGGACCGGCGATGGCGTTGACCGGGATTCGATCCTTGGCGGTAGCCGACAGGTGTTGTCTCAGCGGGACAAGAGCGCTTTGGCTTACAACGTCCAGGAGTGCGCACTCCAAGGCGAAACGCGTCGCCGGGGTAGCCTCCAGCACGTCGTCGAACCCCGCAAGCAGGTGCTCGATCTTGGTCCCCGGCAGCCGTGATTGCAGACTCAGCAAACGCTCGTGCGCGGCCTCACGGGTCTCCGTGCCCGCACCGGGAAGCGGGGCGCAGTCGCCGAATCCGCAAACACCGTCTGCGATGATGCGCAACAGGAACCCGGATCGCCGGTCGAAGGTGTCCCGAGCGCTTCCCCAGGCACGGCGCAGCCTCAACTCATAGGGCGCGATCAGCAGACGTTCGATCACCGCCATCAGGACAGGAGAAAACCGAGCACCATCAGGGCGACGAGCACGATCTGGTACTGTGCCGTTCTGGCGAGCTGGTCGTTAAGTGCTAGACCCAGCGCGCCCCGAAACAGCCGCAGACTCAGGACGATCGCCAGAGGCAGGGCGGCCAGCAGCGGCCAGGTTGAACCGGGCAGCCCACTCAGCATGAGGATGGGGATTGGACCCAGCATCAGCAGCGTGTAGAGGACTCGGGCGCGGACGCGCCCGAGAGCGTGACAGAGCGTGCGCCGCCCGGCAGCGGCGTCGGTCTCGAGATCGCGATAGTTGTTGACCAGCAGCACCGCCGCCGCCGGCAGACCCAGTGCGATGCCGGTCAGGAGCGGTGTCCAGCCAAAAGTCAGGGCTTGGAGATAGTAGCTGCCGCCGACTGCGGCCATCCCGAAGAAAAGCAGGACGTAAATCTCACCGAAGGGACCATAAGCGATCGGGCGCGGACCGCTAGTATAGGCGTAGCCTGCCACCAGCGATGCCAGCCCGATCACCAGGATCGGCAGCCCCCCGCGTACCAGCAAGAACATTCCCAGCACAAAGGCGAGTGCAAACATCAGGTGCGCGGCGTTCTTGACCTGCCGCGCGCTAAACCAGCCCTGCGCGGTCGCCCGGGGCGGCCCGAGCCGTTCGGCGGTATCCATGCCGCGCTCGAAGTCGGTGGCATCGTTGTGGAGATTAGTCCCGATCTGGATCGCCATCGCCCCAAGCAAAGTGCAGAGCGCGGTCAACGGGGCCAATGTTCCTGTTTCAGCGATCGCCAGCGCGATCCCGGCGATCACCGGAGCCAGCGTCAAAGGCAGCGTTTTGGGCCGTGCCGCCGAGATCCAGCGTGCCATCGATGACGGGGTTTCAGGTGCTGGAGCAGGCATGGAGATCCGCTGTGTTTCGCTCATGATCGGGGAAAAATAATCAGTAGTCAGTGGTCAGTGACCGTTGCGACAGGAGAAGCAAATTGCAGCCAGACAGAGATTTTTGGCCCGTCTGATACGTTTGCCACTGTTACGGCCGTCTTGGGAACTTATCGAAATCGGGATCGCGTTTCTCCAGAAAGGCGTTGCGCCCTTCTTGGCCCTCGGGCGTGGTGTAGAACAGCGCGGTGGCATTGCCGGCCAGCTCCTGGATTCCCGCCAGCCCGTCGGTGTCGGCATTGAACGACGCTTTGAGTATGCGCAGCGCGCTCGGGGAGAGGCGGTTCATCTGGCGGCACCAGTCGATCGTCAGCGATTCTAGCTCTGGCAGTGGGACGATGGTATTGACCAGTCCCATGTCGAGGGCCTCTTGCGCATCGTACTGGCGGCAGAGAAACCAGATCTCCTTGGCTTTTTTGAGTCCGACCGTTCTGGCCATCAGCCCGGCTCCGAAGCCGCCGTCGAAGCTGCCGACCTTGGGACCAGTCTGGCCGAAGCGGGCGTTGTCAGCGGCGATGGTCAAGTCGCAGATCAGATGCAGCACATGGCCACCACCGATTGCATAACCCGCGACCATGGCAACGACCGGCTTGGGCAGAGTACGAATTTGGCGCTGAAGCTCCAGAACGTTGAGATGCTCGACCCCGCGCTCGTCTTTGTAGCCCTCGTCGCCTCGGATGCGTTGATCACCGCCCGAGCAGAAGGCCAGATCGCCAGCACCGGTGAGGATGATGACACCAATCTCGGGGTCCATGTGGGCGCGGTGAAAGGCATCGATCAGCTCCCGCACCGTTTGGGGGCGAAAGGCGTTGCGCACCTCCGGGCGGTTGATGGTGATTTTGGCGATCCGCTCGGCCTGATGGTAGAGAATGTCTTCATACTGGTAGCCTTCGGCGGTCTGCCACGCAATGGGCGCATGATCGGCGCGGTACCGATCCTCGGTTGGGTGCATCTGTTCTGACTCCACGCTGTAAATCCCGACAACTGGTCGAGGATGATGGCTTGATCCTATGATCGAGTTCCGATCGCACGCTTGATGAATCCAGCGCGAGCGGATCTGCGATCGGGGCGCGGCGCTTGAGCCACCTCACGCGAGCGGAATCGATGGCCAGTCCGCCGTCTATCTGATATGCGCTCAGACAGGGCGCGTTGCACATTCAATCGGCAGACTCGATTGCGCTGCTGCGTCTTTAGCTGTTGGTTTCCCAGAACGCGGTGATGGCGTTAACGGTCTCGGCGGGTTTCTCCCACTGTGGCATGCCGCGGGTGGGGGCGATGCGCTGGGCACGCCAGTTGGGGTGGCGGGTGAGGAAGTCGGGCAGTTCATGAAAGTCGATATTGGGGTCTTTGTCGTAGAGCACCAGCACCGGTTGGGTGAGTTTGGCGTAGAGGGTCTCTGGTGCTTGCGCGCTAAAGAGCTGCCCGGAGAGAAAATTCAGCGGTGCGTGCTTGGCCCCTGGCTGATGGGTGGTGGCGTGGGCGTAGTCGATCAGCTCGGCGGGCGGCTCGGCGCTGAAGGCTTGGTTGTAGAAGTATTTGATCACCGGGCGGGTGGTGAGCAGTTTGTAGAGTCCGTCGCTGAGCAGCGGCACGCTCAGCGCGGTGTGGGCGCGCTCGGCGCTCTTGCCGCTCGGCAGCCCGCGGGTGTTAAAGCCGGTCGGCGAGAGCATCACGCAGGTGCTAATGGCTGCGGGGTCGATGAGCGCGGCGCGCGCGAGAAACTCGCAGCTCAACGAGAAGGCGATGAGATCGGCGGGTTCTTTGACCACGGTTTGGAGAAACTCAGCGATGGTGTTGGCGTAAAGCTCGGGGGAGTAGCGCCGCTTGCTGCGCTCGGCGTGTCCGAAGCCGGGTAGATCGAGGGCGAAGACCGGGCGCTCGGCGCGCAGGCGCTCAAACAGCGGTTTCATCTCATGGGCGCTGGGGGCGGCGTTGATGCTGTGAATGAGCACCACGGGGCGCCCGGTGGCGGTGGTGTCGGCATAGTAGTGGATGCGCCCACCCTGGGCGGTGTCGAGATCGTGGCGCGTGG
>JARIBS010000122.1 GCA_029257385.1 Thiorhodococcus sp. | reverse complement strand
GACAGGCACTCGGGAAGGCGCCTGCAGGTCCGTCGGAGTTTGCTACCATGTGAGGCTAACCCTTGAAGCTCGCTCCCGTGATGGATTCTTTCATGCCTGAAGCATCGCAACAGACCCTCGACGAGGCTGGACAGCAAGATATTGCAACTGTCGATCTCGGCTCCAACAGTTTTCACATGATCGTCGCACGCGTCTATGGTGGTGATGTTCAGATCATCGACCGTCTACGCGAGATGGTGCGTCTCGGCGAGGGCTTGAGCGAGGATAAATTCATCGCACCCGATGTGGCCGAGCGCGCCTTAGCCTGTCTGCAGCGTTTCGGTCAGCGTCTGCGGGGTTTTGCGCCCGAGAACGTACACGCGGTGGGGACTAATACCCTGCGCCAGCTCTCACCGGAGTCTGATTTCATCGAGCAGGCCGAGGCGGCACTCGGATACCCCATCGATATCATCGCCGGGCGCGAAGAGGCGCGACTGATCTACCAAGGCGTCGCCTATAGTCTGGCCGCAGGCAACGGGCGGCGCCTGGTGGTCGACATCGGCGGCGGCAGTACCGAGGTCATTGTTGGCCAAGGCTTCTCGCCGCGCTTGCGCGAGAGCCTCTACATCGGCTGCGTAAGCATGTCGCGTCGTTACTTTAGCGACGGAGAGATTACGGCCGCCGCCATGCAGCGCGCCGAGCTGGCCGGCACACTTGAGATCAGACCGGTGCGTGAGCTGTTTCGTCGCGCACGCTGGGAGAAGGCCGTCGGCAGCTCCGGGACCATTCGCGCCATCGCCGCCGTGGTCGCCGCTCAAGGCTGGTGCCAAGACGGAATCTCAGCCGAGTCGCTGGAACGACTGCGCGATACACTCATTGATGTAGGCCAGGTATCGGCACTGCGTCTCAAGGGCCTGAGCGAGGAACGCCGGCCCGTCTTTGTCGGTGGCGTTGCGGTGTTGCGTGCGGTCTTCGAGTCGCTCGGTATCGCACATATGCAGGTCTCGGACTATGCGCTGCGTGAGGGTCTGCTCTACGAGATGACCGGGCGCCAGCAGCATGGCGACGTGCGTGAGCGCACCGTAATGACCCTCGCACGTCAACTCCAAGTCGACCAGGCACACGCACAGCGTGTTCAATCGACGGCACTGATGCTCTACCGCCAGTTGATCGACGCTTGGTCTCTAAACCATCCCGATCATCCGAAAATGCTCTCATGGGCGGCTCAACTCCATGAGATCGGTCTGATGTTCGAGCATAGTCAATACCAGAAACACGGGGCCTATCTGGTGCGTCACGCCGACCTGCCCGGCTTCACCCGCCATGAGCAAATGCTGCTTGCGGCGCTGGTACTTGGGCATCGGGGCAAGTTTCCGGCCCAGGAATTCACCGCCCTACCCAAGTACGATCAAGATTGCGCACGGCGGCTGTGCGTCATCCTGCGCCTAGCGATCCTCATGCACCGTGGACGCTCCGCCGACAACAAGCCCAATCCCAACCTGAAAGCCGATGGCGACACGCTGTCCTTGTGCTTTCCTAACGACTGGCTCGCCACACACCCGCTGACCCAACTAGAGCTGGAGCAGGAGGCCGAGCGTCTGGCGAAGGCCGCGATACTGCTCGGCTTTAATTAATGATGCCAGCCAGCTGATACGCTGGCGTTTTTTTAACCCTGATCAGGTCAATGCAATGGATAAAACAGAAACTACGCTCAGAGATTTATTGGGACTCGGCCATCAGCCTGCCAACTTGAAGGATTCTGCCCTGATCCTTATCGACTGCCAGAATACGTATCGCGAAGGCGTGATGCGTCTGACCGGTGTCGAAGAGGCGCTGAAAGAAGCCAAGAAGCTGCTGGATCGAGCGCGTGACCTCAAGATACCGATCATCCATATCCGCCATGATGCGGGTGAAGGCTCGCCATTCGATATCAAAGCCGAGATCGGCGCCATCGCTGACATCGTTGCCCCGTTAGAAGGTGAGCCGGTGGTCACCAAGCACTATCCCAACTCCTTCGTTGAGACCGACTTGGATAAGCAATTGAAAGCGCTGGGCGTTACCAATCTGGTTCTGGCGGGATTCATGACCCATATGTGCATCAACTCAACGGCCCATGGTGGCTTCAATCTGGGGTATGCCCCCACCGTGATCGCCAGCGCCACGGCGTCCAGGCCGTTGCAGACCGCCAGCGGGCGGTCACTCTCCGCTCAGGATGTGCATGATGCAGCCCTGGCATCGACGCGCGATCTCTATGCCGCGGTGGTTGAGCGTGTCGAAGATCTACCATCATGACGTGCGCAGGCACGATTCGACGGCCTTCGCCAATTTTGCCCAGGCTCTTTCTTTGAAAGCTGTCTGGAATGCATTACAGAGCCTTCACCTTTATCCTGATAGAATGCAGGGTTACGCAGGCCGTGCCTGCGGTTTCACCTGGCTGGTCATCACACCGGCTTAACGATTCACTTTAGAGGGTATCAGCATGGCTGCACTGTTTTCCGATGATTGGATGAAGCAATTTAAAGACGCCTGGAACAACGAGCCTGAAGTGTGCGAAAAACTCGCCGAGATCGACTTCGACTCCGTTGTCACCTGCGGTTTCAAGGACGAAGAAAACCCACGTGGCATATTCGTAGTCGAGAAGGGCGAATGCGTGCGCGCCGGCGATTGGTCAGCGAGCGACCCCGAACCCAACTGGGACATGCGTGCCAGCCAAAAAGACTGGCTCAAATGGGTCGAAAACGGCATCGGCATGACCGGCATGGGTGCGGCGTTCATGACCGGCAAGCTCAAATTCAAGGTCGGCGACTATAAGTCCATGATCAAGGATCCGCGCATGGCCAACCCTTTCGTCAAGTGCTTCGGCCTCATGCAACAGCTCGACACCGACGAGCTCAAGTGATCGACTGAGCGGCCGCCCATCCGTGAAAAAGCCCGCCGCCCCTTGTTACCCCCAACTTTCGATACATAGTTTGGGGGGAATTCTTGGCTAGGCCCGAAAAGCCCCTCGTCGAGGGGCTTTTCTTTGTGTCTAGCAACTCCAAGCTACACCCTATTTGTACATCGTATGTAGTTGGGGTGTTGCCTCCCTCCCAGTCTCTCGAGTCCGAACTACTGCGGTTACAGGCGATCTCCGGGCTGGGGATTGTCGGGCCTGTTCTTTAACGTCGACGCATGTTGAGCTACGCCTCACCACCGGAGATCATGTCGTCCTTGCCAGCTTTCCCCAACGAGCCGTTGGCTCCCTTCTGCATCAGCGACGGCTGTATCCCCATTCCAGATACTGGAGCTTTATCGGTCGGAGTCCGCAGTCGCCGGGACAGCCGATGCTGGCCCGTGTCGCGAGTTGCATAAACTGTCACCGGGACTCGAAAATGGACGACCTCAAACGAGTTGGGTCAATCCTGTAGGCTATGTCTGTATTTAGGTGTTAGATCGTTTTCTGAGCGACGCAACCGTCTATTTTTTTGCACATAGGAGGTGGGGCGGCTGAGCCGATTCAACGGATTAGCGCTCTTCAACAGGTAACGCAGACATAGCCATCCTGTAATTCCCCGGACGCTTACAGCACACATGCCACTTATCCATCATCAAGCGAAATACCTTGCCTACGAGCTAACCCGCCGCTGGTCATCTGACAGCGTAGGTAAGCTCGCTGCTGCCGTGGCGGGTGCACAGGTAGATCTCAACCCCCATCAGGTCGATGCCGCGTTGTTCGCGTTCAAATCACCCTTTTCCAACGGCGCGCTCCTCGCCGATGAAGTCGGTCTCGGCAAGACCATCGAGGCGGGAATTCTACTATCTCAACGCTGGGCCGAGCGCAAGCGCCGTATCCTCATTATCACCCCGTCGAACCTTCGCAAGCAGTGGCATCAGGAACTTGCGGAAAAATTCTTCCTACCCGCCACGATCCTCGAAGCGCGTTCCTACAATCAGGCAGTCAAAGCGGGCAGCACCAATCCTTTCCAGCCGGACGAGCCAAGCCTCGTCATCTGCTCGTATCACTTCGCCCGAAACAAGGCCGAGGACATCGTGGCGACACCGTGGGATCTCGTCGTCATCGACGAAGCCCATCGCCTGCGCAACGTCTACAAGCCCAGCAACGTCATCGCCAATACTCTCAAGAGCGCCCTCGAAGGACGGCCCAAGGTACTGCTCACCGCAACCCCGCTACAAAACTCGCTGCTCGAACTCTTCGGCCTCGTCTCCTTCATCGACGAACACGCCTTCGGCGACCTCAAGAGCTTCCGCCAGCAGTTCGCCAATCTCGGCCAGGACGGGACCTTCGAGGTGCTCAAGGCCCGGCTCGCGCCGCTCTGTCACCGCACGCTACGCCGGCAGGTCACCCAATACGTGCCCTACACCGCCCGGCATGCGCTCGTCGAAGAGTTCACTCCAGAGGACAGCGAGGATCAGCTCTACCACCTGGTCTCCGACTACCTCGCTCGCGACAACCTCTTCGCCCTGCCTCCGGCCCAGCGCACCCTCATGACCTTAGTCCTGCGCAAGCTCCTCGCCTCCTCGACCTTCGCCATCGCCAGCGCCTTGCAAACCATGGCCCGCCGTCTGAAACGGGATCTGGCCGAACAAGAAAGCCTCTCCCTTGTTGACGAACTGGACGAGGATTACGAAACACTCGACGAAACCGCCGAGGAATGGACCGAAGACGAAGCCGCGGTACCCCTTTCTGAAGCGGACCGCGAAGCGCTCGCCTCTGAAATCAAAGAGCTCGAAGCATTCGCCGAGTTGGCCGTCTCCATCACCAACAACGCCAAAGGGCAGGCCCTGCTCCGCGCGCTCAAAATTGCCTTCGATAAGGTGTCCGGTCTACAGGCCGCCGAAAAGGCGATCATCTTCACCGAGTCCCGCCGCACCCAGGACTACCTTCTGAGGCTGCTTGGCGACAGCGAGTGGCGCGACGGCATCGTCCTCTTCAACGGCGGCAACAACGACCCGCGCTCGAAGGAGATCTACGAGGCAAGGAAAGTCCGCCACCAAGGCAGCGACCGCGTCACAGGCTCGCGCACCGCCGACATGCGTTCCGCCATCGTCGACTACTTCCGCGACGAAGGCCGCATCATGATCGCCACTGAGGCCGGCGCCGAGGGCATCAACCTCCAATTCTGCTCCCTCGTCATCAACTACGACCTTCCCTGGAATCCCCAGCGCGTCGAACAGCGCATCGGCCGCTGTCACCGCTACGGGCAGAAGCACGACGTCGTTGTCGTCAACTTCCTCAACAAGAAAAACGCCGCCGACCAGCGCGTCTACGAGCTCCTCGCCGAGAAATTCCACCTGTTCGAAGGCGTCTTCGGCGCCAGCGACGAAGTCCTCGGTGCCATCGGTTCCGGCGTCGATTTCGAGAAACGCATCGCCACCATCTATCGGCAGTGCCGTGAGCCGGAGCAAATCAAACAAGCCTTCGACGCCCTGCAGCTCGAGCTGAGCTTCGAGATCAACGAGGCCATGACCACCACGCGCAAGAAACTCCTCGAACACTTCGACGACGAGGTTCGCGAAAAGCTCAAGATCCGCGACCAAGACTCAAAGGCCATTCTCGGCCAGTTCGAGCGGCAACTCATGCGCCTCACGCGGCACGAACTGAACGGTCACGCCGAGTTTCGAGGCGAGGGCTGCTTCCGCCTCCTCACTGCCCCCTTTCCCGAGATCGCGCAAAAGACGCCCACCGGCCTCTACGAACTGCCCCGTCGCTCCGGCGAGGCTCACCTCTACCGCCTCGGGCACCCCTTGGCCGATGCCGTCATCCGCACCGCCAAGGAGCGATCCCTCGTCCCTGCGGAGATCGCCTTAAGCTACGAGGCCCATGAGGGCAAGATCAGCATCCTCGAATCCTTCATCGGCCAATCCGGCTGGCTCAATGCCTCCCGCTACACCGTCGATTCCCTCGACCAGAGCGAGGACTACCTCATCCTCGCCGCCCAAACGGACGCGGGAGAATCACTCGACGAAGAAACCGCACGCCGCCTCCTTTCGCTACCGGGCAATCACCTGCGCGACCTCTCCGAGCCCGCGCCACACGGCCTCGACGAGATCACCCGCAAGGAGCAGGCCCGCATCGGCCGCGACATCTCCGAACGCAATGCCGAGTTCTTTGAAGCCGAGGCCACCAAACTCGACCACTGGGCCGACGACCTAAAGGTTGGCCTCGAACGCGAGATCAAGGATATCGACCGTCAGATCAAAGAGGCGCGCCGCGCCGCCTCCGCCGCGCTGACGCTCGAGGAAAAGCTGGCCGGTCAAAAGCAGATCAAAGCCCTTGAATCCCACCGCAAGGAACGCCGCCGCAACCTCTTCGACGCGCAGGACGAGATCGACAACAACCGCGAACGCCTCATCGAAAAGGTCGAGGGAAAACTCAGATCCGAGTCTTCTGAGGAAGACCTCTTTACCATCCGCTGGAGCCTGCAATGAGCACGGATCGCCCCATTGAGATCGAGCATCTGCCGCCGCGACTCCATCAGGATTTCGACGGGTTGATCACTCCGGTGACGCACGCTGACCCGGATCATGTGGAGACGAACTTTTGCAGCCGCGCTCTGGCCGCTTTCACCATCCATCAGGTCACCGGCTGTTCTCTCCTGGAGGCAGCAGACGCACTGGTTGATGGTGGAAACGACGGCGGGATCGACGCGGTCTACCATTCAGCCAACTCGAACACGTTGTGGTGCGTTCAATCAAAGTTCACGACCGACGGGACGAGCGAACCAGGACTCCATGAAGTCACCCGCTTCTCAACTGGCCTGGACGCCTTGCTTAGCGGCGACTTCGAGGAACTTCGGGGAAATCC
>JARIBS010000048.1 GCA_029257385.1 Thiorhodococcus sp. | reverse complement strand
GACATGAGAAACTCCAACGGTTGTTTCTCGCTAGCATCCGTCAACTCCCTGGAAAACGGAATGTTTAAACGCGCTCGCCCTGTGCGCTGCCAACATTAGGGCTGTTGCGACTGCTGCCGCATGTTATGCTTATTGTTTTTGCCCCGAGGCGCCGAGTCTCCGAAAGTCGAGCCAATGAAACACTGTTCAGCCAATGACGGTACGGACATCCAGGCAGTGGCTGGTTCCGGCGCGCATTCCCCGAGGCGGCCATATCTTGCTGATCCCCGCATTGTCGATCTCGTCGTCTACAAGACATATGCCGACCTCCGTGCCGAAGCCGCCAAGACGTATATCAACTACCTCTGGTGGGTGATCGATCCCATCCTCTCGATGCTCGTGTTCTATGTCGTGTTCGGACTGATCTTCCAACGCGACGCGGAAGGCTTCGTCCAGTTCCTGCTGACCGGCCTCGTGATTTGGACTTGGTACAAACAGAGCGTTTCTCACGCAGGCAATTCCATCCTGGCAGGCAAGGGCCTGATGAATCAGGTCCACGTTCCCAAGCTGGTCTTCCCAGTTGTGACTCTGCTGACCGACCTCACGAAATTCGGCTTCGTTCTGAGCCTGCTGCTGATCTTCCTCTGGCTATCCGGCTACCCGCCTTCCAGCACGTACCTGGCGCTGCCCTTGGTCCTGGCGACGCAGTTGATGCTTATCGCTGCGATCGGCTTCACACTCAGCGCAACCGTGCCCTATCTTCCCGATCTCAGACTGCTGGTAGAGAACCTGCTGCATCTGCAGTTCTTCCTGTCGGGCATCTTCTTCTCCGCTGAGCAAATTCCAGAGCAGTACCAGTTTTGGTTTTACCTCAACCCCATGGCAAGCCTGATACACGACTACCGAAGCATTTTGCTCGACAACACTTGGCCAGCCTGGGGGCGGCTCGGGCTTATCGTTCTGTTCTCTTTCGTACTCATCGCCGGCGCCGTGACGCTCGTCCGGCGTTTGGAGCGGGAATACCCTCGAGTCGTGCGCTGACATGCCGAAGCAGCATCCGCATCCACTGCTCACCCTTGATCGGGTTGGGCTCGCTTTCTCCGACGCTAAGCTCGGCATTCGCCGTAGCCAACCCTTCTGGGTGCTCAAAGACGTAAGCTTCGATCTGCATCACGGCGAGACACTGGGTATTATTGGCCGAAATGCCGCTGGAAAGAGCACACTTCTGCGTCTCTTGGCCGGAATTATCAGACACGATCGAGGCCGGTTCATCAATCAGGGTCATACTGCCGCACTCCTCTCGCTTCAAACCGGCTTCGTTCCTTATCTGACGGGAAGGCAAAACGCGATCCTGAGTGGCATCCTACTTGGGCTGCGGCGCCGGGAAGTCGAGGCGAAAATGGATACTATTATTGCGTTTTCGGAGCTGGGGGGGTTTATCGATCAGCCGCTGAGCACCTACTCGTCGGGAATGCGGGCACGCCTCGGCTTCTCGGTGGCATATCAGGTCGAGCCGGATATCCTGCTGATCGACGAGACCCTCGGCGTCGGCGACGAAGAATTCAAGATCAAATCAACCCAAGCGATGCATGAGAGGATTCGCTCGGACAAGACTATTGTCCTCGTCTCACACAGCTCAGGGTCCATTCGAACACTATGCGACAGGGCTGTCTGGCTCGACGAAGGCGTCACACGCCTAGTCGGCGATGTGGAAGAAGTTACAGCGGCCTACCATGCGGATCTCGAGCGGCGGCGCATCGAAAACCAATCGCTAGTTCGCGCAACCTCGCCAGCCGCTTAGTTAACCCTAGGGAGAGTCATCGCGTGCAGATCGTTGTTTTGGGGATGCATCGAAGCGGATCCTCAGTACTAACCAGACTCCTGAACTTGATGGGCGCCTATCTGTCGCCCGAAGACAAGCTAATGCGCCCGAAGCCAGATAACCCTAAAGGCTTCTGGGAGCGCGAAGACGTCTACAAGCTCAACGAGCGCATCCTCAACAGCGGGGGTGGAAGCTGGTTCAACCTGGTCGATTTCTCCTGGGATCGCATCGACACAGATCAACGGGCCACCTATATCGACGAAATCCGCTACATTCTCGCCGGTATGGATTCCCACAGACCGTGGGCGCTGAAAGATCCGCGATTGTGCGTCACCTTCCCGCTGTGGCGGGAGCAGCTGGAAGTCCCAATCTGCGTCCATATCCATCGCAGCCCGCTCGAGATCGCCAAATCCCTGAGCGAGCGGAACGGTTTTCCGCTTGGTATGGGTGTTGGCCTCTGGGAGCTTTACAGCCTGCATGCCATTCGTGCGAGTCGCGGTTTGCCAACGATCTGCGTGCGTTATGCGGATATCATGGCCGATCCAGTCGAGGCGGTGCGCCTGCTGTTCAGAGAACTCCGTCGCTTAGGCGCGCGAGGTCTAAGACTCCCGTCGCAAACCGAGATCACCGCATTCGTCGCCGCGCAGCTTCGCCATCATCGGAACGACGCAATCGAGGAGAGCCGATTTCTGACGGAGAGTCAGCGCGGACTCGCAAACGCGATTGCCTATGATGGTGACTGGGCAAGCATCGAATTTGCTCCCTCTCCCGTGGGACTCGAGTCGCAACGGAGCTACCTGGACGCTCAAACCTACCGATCTCGCCTGAGCGAACTCGAGAAAAGCCTGAGCGACTCCCATGCGTGCCAGGTAAGCCTGAGCAATCAGCTTGAGACGCATCGAAACCAATCCGAGCAACACATCGCACAACTCGCTCAAGAGCGCGAACACACAGAAGAGCGCTTATCGACGCTGCAGCAACGGCACCACGCGCTTGAGCAAGCGCATCAGTCACTCGAGCAGCAACGACATGAGGAATCTTCTCGCGTCGGGAGATTGGAGGGTCAGATGCGCCGCGTCGCTGCGGATATCCAGGCCACGCGCGAGTCTTGGCGGTGGCGCATTGGGGACCGCGCTGTTCGAATGGCGGAGATCGCTTTGCTGCGCCCCAGGGTCCGCCTGTCAATGGACAATATCCAGGATACCCTTCAATCGGCCATGGCGGAGCAGGGCCGGACTTTGCGGTCCACCACCGGCGACCGGATCGCAGCCAGTGGCATCGAAGACAAGGTCGTAACGAATGACCCAGGACTTGCCCGATCCCTGCGCGTGATCCAGTTCACTCCGCCGAAACCCAGGAATCCTTTCTTCTTCATGGTCGGCGATATGCTCTCCGGCATGGGTGTCGAGTACGAATACTGCACGGATCGCGACGCGGTCCTGCGCATGGTGCGCAACAGCGGCAAAGACAGCATCGTCCACTTCCATCACCTGGAACCCCTCTATCATTCAGGCATCAAACATGAGGGCGCAGTCAAGCAACGCGCGCAAGACCTGCTCGGATTCTTGAAGTCTCTGAAGGCTGCCGGGGCCAGACTAGTCTGGACCAAGCACAACGCGGCGCCGCACGACCGCACCTATCTCGCCATCGACGAGGCACTCGAGGCCGAGGCGCTTACCCTCATGGACCGCGTCATCGTCCTCGCCGAAGGTGCTCGCGCACATCTCGCGCAATCGATCGACGCGGAGCGTATCGCCGTCATCCCGCACCCCAGCTACCGCTCCTACTATGGTCGCCCGCTCACTCGTAACGAAGCGCGCGCCAGGCTAGAGCTTCCATCCGACGCCTTCATCATAGGTAACATCGGTGAAATCAAGCCTTACAAGGGTTTGGAGCGAATCGTCGACGCCTATAGGCGTTTTCGCACCACACCCGAAGGTCAGAGTTCACTCCTGCTACTGGCCGGGAATCCTGGCCCCAAAGACTATGTGGAAGCGCTTGGGCAAGCCCTCCCCGAAGGCGTCCGTCTCGCTGCGAGAGATATCCCGGAAACCGAGCTCCCGCTGTGGTTGGGCGCTTTGGATGTGGCCGTTTTCGCCTTTGAGGACATCTGGGTATCCGGCTCTGTCATCCTGGCCCTCTCTTACGAGCGTCCAGCACTTGTGCCAGATATCGGGTTCCTGGACGAATACGTTGACCACGAAAACACGGGGCTCTTCTACCGCCACGGAGACCCGCAAGACCTGGCCCGCGCCATGGCTGCGATCGCGAGCACACCGTATCGCATGCACTTTCAGTACATGTGCCGGGTCTTCGAGAAGAAACACGCCTTACCGAATATTGCGGACCTCTATCTCAATCTATACGCCAGCATTCGACGCCAGCCCAGTCGCCCGCCGGGCACCAGCGACTAGCCGCCTATCAACGCGCCAGAAGACGCAGACCGCCGCCGGCGACTCGGCGAGAGGTGCTCAAAATCAAGGAGCCCGATAATGTTCGACCTGGTCGTCCCGGTTTTCAACGCCATCCACCATGTCCGTACCTGCTTGACCGGCATTCGCCGTCACGCGACGATGCCTTATCACCTCTACTTGGTAGATGACGCCAGCGACTCGCACACGACCGAAGCGGTCAAGAAACTGGTCGGCGAGTTCGGCACCACCGCGACCTACCTGCGCAACACGCATAACCTCGGATATCTGCCATCCGCTAACCTTGGCGGTCGACAAGGCAACAACGCCCACCTGGTCTTGATCAATTCGGACACCTTCGTGACTCCTGGCTTCCTCGAGCGCACCTTCAAGGCGTTTGAGAGCGACCCCGCCATCGGCGTCGTAACTGCAATGTCGAACTGGGCCAACTGGACGCGAATCTGCTGGAAAATGCCCGCCGGGCACAACGTCTATTCATTGGCGCGCCACCTTGAGCAACTGAGCAACTCGACCTATCCCGACATCAACAATGCATCCGGCTTCTACTTCGCGATCCGCCGACCATTGTTCGATCAGCTTGCAGGGTTCGACCCTGTCTACGGCAAAGGCTACTGGGAGGAAGCCGACTTCTGCATGCGCGCCTTGGAGCTCGACCGCCGGGTGGTTGTCGATGACGGACTTTTCGTCTTCCACCATGGATGGGGGAGTTTTCAGGAGGCCGGACGAAACGAGAACATGGAAGCAAACAAACGCATCTTCATGGAGCGATGGCAGGCCAAGTACGAGCGGCTCGAACGGGGATGGAAGAAGCACAACCCCGTCTCTTACATGGTTCCGGCCGTTTTCACCAAGGAGCGTAACCACCCCCCGGTCTTCGACCAGCATCATCGGACGGATTCCGCGTCATGCCAAGCCCGGCGCTTTCCAATCAGCAAGCTCAAAGCGAAAAAGGAGCTTGACGCGCTCCTGCAAGGAAACCACGCATCGCCTGCGGCCCTGGAGCGGCATGACCTTGCGTCGATAACGCCCGGCGCGGACCGTCCGTTGCGAGTCTGCTACATCCTGCCCGCCGTCAAAGTCTACGGTGGTATCATCTCCGTGCTTCAGGTGGTCAACCAGCTCATCCTGCAGGGTATCGACGCCAACATCGCGACTTACGGCGAAATCGACGAGGCCGCGTACCAGCTCTTCCCCACACTTTTCTCGGCTTATTCATACGACAGCCAAGAGGCCATGGTGGCCGCCTTTCCGGACTGTGACCTGATTGTTGCGACCTCCTGGGATTCGGTCTACCCCGCCACTCTGGTCGCCCACCACCGCCCCGGTGTCAAGCACGTCTACTTCGTGCAAGACTACGAGCCTGACTTCTACGCCGCCCCCCACACCACGCTCGCGGAGCGAGCCGAGCGCAGCTACGGCATGATTCCGGATAAGATCGCCAAGACCCGCTGGCTGACCAAGAAGCTCAAGGGCTTCGAGGGGCGGGTGCACCGCATTCCACTGGGCTTGAACCTCGATTACTTCCTCGATCGCGGCCAGCCTCGCGACCCGCAGATACTCGCCTTGGGCAGGCCCCAATCCGAGCGTCGCAATTTCGGCATGGTAGTCAGCGTCTTTTCCGAGATCCACCGGCACCGCCCCGACGTCAAGCTGGCCCTCTACGGCTTCGGCTACCAAGCCGACCAGTTGCCCTTTCCCTGCATCGACTATGGCAAGCTCACGCGCATGGAAGAAGTCGCGCGCGCGCTCAACGAATCCACCATTCTGCTCGATTGCTCGCTTTTCCAGGGCTTCGGACGCCCTGGCCTGGAGGCCATGGCCTGCGGCACCCTAGCCGTCCTTACCCACGAAGGCGGCATCACCCAATATGCCAAACACGACTACAATTGCCGCCTGATCGACCCGGTCGATCGAGAGAACATCTTGTCCACCTTGCTCGAAATGCTGAGTGACCAAGGCGAGTGCGACCGGCTTATTGCACAAGGGAAGCAGACCGCAAAAGAGTATTCGCTGACCCTCGAAGGTGCGCGAACCGCAAAGCTTCTGACGGCCATCGCGGCGGGCAGAGTCGATCGCGATACGACCTATGAAGACTGGGACCAAGGTGCCGATCCGGCTTGATACACCCACTATGACGCATCTCTATCTTCACATTGGCTCGAACAAGGCCGGCAGCACTGCGATTCAGACATTCGCCCGTAACAACGAAGCAAAGCTCGAGCGGAATGGCATCCTCTATCCCGTCATCGGCCGCAATGGCCAAGGCGCACATCACCCGCTCTGCTTCTCCTTCATCGACCCACGCACGACCAAAGACGCCCGCTATCATCCCCGCTCTGATGCGGAAGGCATCATACAAGAGGTCGTTGGATCAACAGTGACATACTCGCGTGCGCTGATTTCTTCAGAGGCGCTGTTTTGGACAGATGGACTCAATCGGGGCGCGATTGAGCAAGGTAGGATGGGTAGAGTGACCACACTCTGATGTCGACCTTGGGCGCGGACGCTCGCTGGTCACGAAACCCATCAAACCACCTCACCAACGCTTAACCTTTAGCGCCCTCGGCTCACACCGGGGGCGTTTTTTATTGGGCGCGAATCGGAAACGTCGGCGCGTGGGTTCGATGGGTTTCGCTCCGCTCGACCCCTCGACGAGGTATGGTAAAGAGTGGTCATGGGGCGCACTGCGGGTTTGCTACAATGACTGAATTGAACAGACGCGTGAGAACGATGCATGCCCACGATCAGCATGTTCTATGGTATTTTGGTTTTGATGTATTTTGCGATAATCGTCATCATCTGCCACATATCCATGTGCGTTACCAGGGAGAAGAGGCGGCACTGACAATTGATGACGGCACTGTGCTTGATGGATCACTACCGCGCAAGCAACTTAAAATGGTTTAAGCCTGGATTGAAATTCACAAAGAAGAATTGTTTTTGAATTGGGAATTGGCCGTCAATGGCGAAAAGCCTTTTCGCATTGCTCCACTCCAGTGAGGCGGATCATGTTGATTGATGTAAAAGCTGTGTATCCTCGTCCTGACTTTCATCTTGATCTTGAATTTGAAAACGGTGAGCGACGACGTTTTGATATGCGCCCATTATTGAAAATGAAACCCTGGATTTGCTTGAAATCGCCCGGACGATTTGACCATGTTCGCGTAGAGTATGGAACCGTGGTCTGGCCGGGCGAGATCGATATTGCCCCGGAAACGCTTTACGATGATTCTGTTTTAATCCAATAACGTGGGAAAAGGTAGCAAGGTAGGATGGGTAGAGTGACTGCGCGCTGATGTTGATCTTGGTCACGGATGCCGACTGGTCACGACACCCATAAAACCACTAACGGGGCCGCTTAACCGATTCGTTAGCACCTCAAGTGCGACGGCTGTCGTTCACGTCATCGGCAAGCCAAGCCTTGATCAGCGATTGATAGGGCATATCCCGCTTGTTGGCTTCGATTTTGATCCGATCAAGCAGAGTTTCCGGCAACCGGAGTGAGATTGTCTTGGTTGAGGGTTTCAGCTTTGGGAGAGAAGTCGGCTTGGCCTGACTCCAGTCCAGGTAGTCGGTGGAATCGTGAGTTTCCCAGAATTCCCGCTCTTCTGCTTCAGTTTTGAACTCAGGCATTTTTTTTAGTTTGCTCATAAACAGCCCTCTCTTTTCGGTGCATGTCGCGAGCGGAAATCACCCGAATCCGCGTACCGTCCTGTCTTAGTGTGAACGTCATGTGGAGCAATCTCTCATCATCTGTTTCACCAAGAGCATGAAAACGGGCCTCGGTCTGACTGTGCTTGGAATCTTCCAACACCAGAAGCGGCTCATTAAAGAAAATTTCTTCCGCTTCACCCGGCAGGCCGAAAAAGACATCGAGAAGCTGACCCCGAAGCTCCATAACAAGCTGAAGGACATCGTCCGCAAACGCCTGGCGGTCGATCCCTACTCTGGCAAGCCACTGGTCGGTCCGCTCAAAGGCTACTATTCGGCCTGCTTGAGCTACCAGGATCGCATCGTCTATTCCATTCACGATGATGCGCTAATCGTCATGGTGTTGCGCGCCCGAACCCATTATGGCGATTGAATGACTGGAACAATAGCAAGGTAAGATGGGTAGAGTGACTGCGCGCTGATGTTGATCTTGGGCACGGATGCCGACTGGTCACGAAACCCATTAAACCACTGACTCGGATATCACACTCAAACGCCCTCGGCAAACCGGGGGCGTTTTTTATTGGGTGCGAATCTGGAACCTTGGCGCGGGGTTCGGTGAGTTTCGCTGTCGCTCTACCCACCCTACGATTGAACCGGCTTTTTGGACGCGCGATTGTGAGCAGGGCAATTCGCGCCGCCGGGTGCCTCGCCAAGGCGTTATCGAACACCCCAGCGCCCTTGCCTTTCGGTATTATTGTACATACAATTATGAGTGTTAAGATTGCATTTGATCCCAACAAAGACCGCCTGAATATCGCCTCGCACGGCGTGTCTTTGGCCTTGGCCGAGCGGCTGGAGTGGGATCTGATGGTGTGCCGCGAAGATGACCGGGAAGACTATGGAGAGCTGCGCTTGCAATGCTTTGCCCCGCTCGCCGAGCAGCTCTATTGCTTGATCTGCATCGAGGATGACGACCGCTACAGAATCATCAGCCTGCGAGCAGCCACTCCAAAAGAGGTTAGAAACTATGCACGTCA
>JARIBS010000038.1 GCA_029257385.1 Thiorhodococcus sp. | reverse complement strand
GTCCCGCCGTCCATGCATCGCGTCCACCACTCTGAGCTCAGGCAGGAGACGGACTCCAACTACGGCACTATTTTCTCTTGGTGGGATCGGCTGTTGCGCTCCTTCCGCCTGCGGCAAGATCCACAGGGGATCCGTTTCGGCATCGGCCAGTTCGGCGGCGACGACTGGCAGCGCCCGCTGCGATTGCTCGCGCTCCCCTTTATCGACAGACCCGCGCCCGCACCCATCAGGGCGAAATGACGCGCGAGCGCCATCACGTCTCATGTTTGTCGACATTGTCCATCACACAGGACCCCGCGCTGATCATGCATCCCACCTTACCTCGTCTCAGCAACAGCGATTTTCCAGCCATCCGCCGCGGCCGTTTGAAGAGCCTCCAGGTCAATCTGGGTTACCGCTGCAACCTGTCGTGTCTGCACTGTCATGTCGGCGCCGGTCCCAATCGCCGCGAGAATATGGACCGCGCAACGATCGAAACGGTCATCGACTTTTTAAAGCGCGGTGGAATCGAGACGCTGGACCTCACCGGCGGGGCGCCCGAGCTTAATCCGCACTTTCGTTATCTGGTCGGTCAGGCTCGTGCAATGGGGGTGCGGGTCATCGATCGCTGTAACCTGACTGTGTTAGAAGAGCCGGGCGAGGAAGATCTGGCCAGCTTCCTGGCCGCTCAGGGTGTGGAGATCATCGCCTCACTCCCCTGTTATACCCAGACACAGGTCGATGCCCAGCGCGGCAAGGGCGTGTTCGAGACCAGTATCAGCGCGTTGAAAACACTCACCGCACTCGGCTACGGTCACCACGACGGCGCGCTGGTACTGAACCTCATCTACAACCCTCAAGGCCCGGAGCTACCGCCAGAGCAGATCGCACTGGAGCGTGCATATAAGACGGCGCTGGCGCAGGATTTTGGCCTCGTCTTCAACCGACTCTATACCCTGACCAATATGCCGATCCAGCGTTTCGGCAGCACCCTCATCTCCCAAGGCCGCTTCGATGCGTACCTTGCCTTACTCAAGTCGGCGCACTGCGACCACAATCTCCAGTCGGTCATGTGCCTTGACCTCATCAGCGTCGATTGGCAAGGCCAGGTCTACGACTGCGACTTCAATCAGATGCTCGGTCTCCACCTGAAAAACGGCAATGAACCCCGCACCCATCTGTGCGAGCTTGACCCAGAGCGCCTTGAAGGGCTGTCGATCCAGGTCGCCGATCATTGCTACGGCTGCACGGCCGGTCAGGGTTCGAGCTGCTCGGGCGCCCTCGTAGAATGAGCCACGGGCACGCAACACGCCTGCTCATCTTCGCACGTGCCCCGGTGGCCGGTGAAGTCAAGACCCGCTTGATCCCCGCGCTGGGTGCGCAGGGCGCGGCGCGTCTGCACCAACAGCTCATGGTGAGGCTGATCGAACACCTGGGCGCCGCCCGGCTCGCACCGATCGAGCTGTGGGTCACGCCCGGGGCAAGCCATCCCTGTTTCACTCAATTGGCACGGCGCTGGTCTCTGAGCCTTCACGTCCAGCAAGGTGACGACCTCGGTCAACGTCTGAGCCATGCCGCACGCTGCGCGCTGACACGCGCCGAGTCCGTCATCCTGATCGGCACCGATTGTCCAGAGATGTCGGCGGACTACCTTGGGGAGGCCATCCGGGCGCTTCACGACCATGACGCCGTTCTTGGGCCTGCGCTCGACGGCGGCTATGTCCTGCTGGGGTTCAAGCACTTAGCCGATCAGCTCTTCGAGCACATGCCCTGGGGCGGGGATCAGGTCGCCGAACTCACCGCGCAGCGGCTCGATCGCCTCGGCTGGAGCTGGAGCAGGCTGAGACCGCTGCGCGATATCGACCGACCGGAGGATCTCGTTCATCTGCCGGCTGAACATCTTGTCGGCGTAATCCCCCGCCTTCAGACGTGGGGTCAAGCCGACGTCTGATTGGCCGATGTGGCGCGAGGCTGTATCCTGTGCGCACGCGTCGCGCGCTGTTGAAGACGCCCATCACACCACAGAGCATCGTCTAAGCCATGGTCCAGACCCTGATCAAGCTGCGCCGCAACCTCCCCCCAAGAGACGCTGCTCAACAGTTGGCTGCCTGAATCCATGAGCGGATCAACAACCAGCGCAAGGACCGCAACCACACGCTGTCGTTGCGGCTGATCCAAAGAGAACGCGGTGATCAACACACTCATGGCCGGGGTCGGAACGACTCTCGAACGGAACGAGCGCCATGTCGCATGATTCCTCCCGCAATCCCCTGGCTCTAGCCATGGTGAGGTTCGAGAGCGATCGCGCCTGCGACGCGCTCAAAGAGCACGAACTGGTCGTCGATGCCACCGCCGAACACGACGGCGAATTGGCCGAGTGGCTGATGCGTCGGCACATCCGCTCCTCGCGTCAGACCACTGAGCGACACATCGCTGCGATGTGGGGTTAAACTAGCGTGGCGGGTCCGATTTCAATACGTGAGCCGAGCGGCGCGTAGCGCCGGGTTCCATTCACGAGGCAACTATTCATGACAGTCAAAATGACCCCCGGCGCCAAGCTGCGCCTCGCCGTCCAGGAAGAGCACCCGTTGCAGGTGGTCGGCGCCATCAACGCCTATCACGCCCGGATGGCCGAGCGCACCGGTTACCGCGCGCTCTATCTCTCCGGCGGCGGAGTCGCTGCGGGTTCTTACGGCGTTCCGGATCTAGGCATGACCAGCCTCGATAATGTGCTGGAGGACGTCACGCGCATCACTTACGCCTCGGAGCTGCCCCTGTTGGTCGATGCCGATACCGGCTGGGGGAGCGCCTTCAATATCGCCCGCACCGTCAAGCAACTGATGCGCGCGGGTGCGGCCGGTTGTCATATAGAAGATCAGGTGGCCGCCAAGCGTTGCGGTCACCGGCCCGGAAAAGCCGTCGTCTCGCAGGGCGAGATGGTCGACCGTATCAAGGCCGCCGTGGATGCCCGAAGCAATGATTTCGTGATCATGGCGCGCACCGATGCATTGGCCATTGAGGGCATCGACTCTGCCATCGAACGCGCCTTGGCCTGCGTCGAGGCAGGGGCGGACATGATCTTCCCCGAGGCCATGACCGAGCTGAGCCAGTACGAGCGCTTCAGCGCGGCGGTCAAGGTGCCGGTGCTGGCCAACATTACCGAATTCGGCGCCACGCCGCTGTTTAAGACCGATGAACTGGCCAGCGCCGGCGTGGCTCTGGTGCTCTACCCGCTGTCGGCCTTCCGTGCCATGAACCTGGCCGCGCTCAACGTCTACCAGGCGATCCGCCGCGACGGCACCCAGGCCAATGTGGTCGAGAGCATGCAGACTCGCATGGACCTTTACGACTATCTGGACTATCACAGCTTCGAGCAGAAGCTCGACGCGCTGTTCGCCGATGGCAAGAGCCAGGATTAGCCAGTCAAAGGCGTCAGGCCTGACTCCAACCCCAAAAGATTTGATCACGGCCGGCGCGCCTGTGTCCGGCAACGACTCCAGCACGAGGAGATATCAAACCATGGCTGAAAGCCAAGCAGACTCACTGCCCAAACCGAAGAAGTCCGTCGCCCTGTCCGGTATGACTGCCGGCAACACCGCGCTCTGCACCGTGGGCCGCACCGGCAACGACCTGCACTATCGCGGCTACAACATCCTGGACTTCGCCGATCGCGCCAATTTTGAGGAGATCGCCTTCCTATTGATCCACGAACGGCTGCCCACGCGCAAAGAGCTGGTTGCCTACAAGAACCGGCTAAAGTCGCTGCGGGGCATTCCCGGCGCGCTCAAGACGGCATTGGAGCATTTGCCGCCCTCGGCGCATCCGATGGATGTGATGCGCACCGGCTGCTCGGTGCTGGGTGCCCTGGAGCCGGAGAAAGACAGCATGCCGTTGGCTGCAGCGCGTACGATCGGCGACCGGCTGCTCGCTTCTTTCGGCTCTATGCTGCTCTACTGGTACCACTATGCCCACAATGGGCGCAGGATCGATGTCGAGACCGACGATGACTCCATCGGCGGGCATGTCCTGCACCTGCTGCACGGCAAGAAGCCGAGTCATGAGTGGGTGCGCGCCATGCACACCTCGTTGATTCTCTACGCTGAGCATGAGTTCAACGCCTCGACCTTCGCGGCTCGCGTGGTGGCCGGCACCAACTCCGATATGTATTCGGCGATCACCGGCGCGATCGGCGCGCTGCGCGGTCCCAAGCACGGCGGCGCCAACGAGGTCGCCTGCGAGATCCAAGAACGCTATGCCAACCCTGACGAGGCCGAGGCCGACATCACCGAGCGCGTCGAACGCAAGGAGATCATCATCGGCTTCGGTCATCCGGTCTATACCATTTCCGATCCGCGCAACGAGATCATCAAGACGGTCGCGCAGCGCCTGTCCGAGGAAAACGAAGACATGCGGATGTTCGCGATCGCCGAACGGCTCGAAAGCGTCATGTGGGACCGCAAAAAGATGTTCCCCAACCTCGACTGGTTCTCCGCCGTGTCCTACGCCCAGATGGGCATACCGACCGCGCTGTTTACGCCGATCTTCGTCATCGCACGCACCAGCGGCTGGGTCGCCCATGTCATTGAGCAACGTCAGGACAACAAGATCATCCGCCCCAGTGCGAACTATGTCGGCATTGAGAACCGGGCATGGGTGCCGATCGATCAGCGCTAGGGATCAGTGGTAGTGGGATCGTGCCCGTTGCGACAAGAGACGCAACGGGCTGTGGTCTTGCCGCCCCGATCGCTGCGCAACGCGCGCAATCAGGGTCTGATCAACGACAACTTTTAGAATCAACGCAACGCTATAACCAATAAGGAACGATGCAATGAGTTCACACATCGCAGACGCTAACGTGCGCCCCGATCCAGACCAGGAACTGGTCGCCATCGCAGACTACGTCTCCAACTACCAGATCGACTCGCAAGAGGCCATCACCACTGCTCGTCATTGTCTGATGGACTCGCTGAGCTGCGCGCTGATGGCGTTGCAGTATCCAGAGTGCACCAAGCATCTTGGCCCGATCGTCCCCGGCACGCAGGTGCCCCACGGTGCACGGGTGCCCGGCACCCAGTTCCAGCTCGATCCGGTCAAGGCCGCTTGGGATATCGGCGCGCTGGTGCGCTGGCTGGACTTCAACGACACCTGGCTCGCCGCTGAGTGGGGCCATCCATCGGATAATCTGGGCGCGATTCTGGGTCTGGGGGACTATCTCTCGCGCAAGGCGCTCGCCGAAGGCGCTGACCCACTGAGCATTAGCGACGTGCTCCATTACATGATCAAGGCCCATGAGATTCAGGGCGTGATGGCGCTTGAGAACAGCTTCAACCGGGTCGGACTCGACCATGTGGTGTTGGTCAAAGTCGCCTCCGCTGGCGTCGCGGCGTTGATGCTGGGGGCAGACCGGGATCAGGTCATCGACACCCTGTCTCATGCTTGGGTGGATGGACAGTCGCTGCGCACCTACCGCCACGCGCCCAATACCGGCTCGCGCAAGTCCTGGGCAGCAGGTGACGCCAGCTCGCGCGCGGTGCGCCTGGCCATGATGGTACAGAAGGGCGAGATGGGTCTGCCCTCGGTGCTGACGGCGCCGCAATGGGGCTTCTACGACGTGCTCTTCAACGGCAAGAAGTTCGCCTTTCAGCGCGACTACGGCAGCTACGTGATGGAGAACATTCTGTTCAAGATCAGCTTCCCGGCCGAGTTTCATGCCCAGACCGCCGTCGAGTGCGCCATGACCCTGCACCCGCAGGTCAAGGATCGCATCGAGCAGATTGAGCGCATCGAGCTGACCACGCAGGAGTCGGCCGTGCGCATCATCAGCAAGGACGGCCCGCTCTACAATCCGGCCGACCGTGACCATTGTCTGCAGTACATGGTGGCGGTGCCGCTGATCTTTGGCCGTCTCACCGCCAAGGACTACGAGGATGCGGTCGCACAGGATCCACGTATCGACGCACTGCGCCAGAAGATGGCTGTCAGCGAGGATCCGCGCTATACCGAGGAGTATTCAGATCCGAGCAAGCGCTCCATCGCCAATGCGATACAGATCTTCTTCAACGACGGCTCCAAGACCGAGAAAGTCGAGGTCGAGTACCCTATCGGCCACCGTCGCCGTCGCGCCGAGGGTATCCCGGTGCTTGAGGCGAAGTTCCTTGATGCGCTGCAGACCCGTTTCCCGAAAGGCCAGGCCAAAGTGATCTATGATCTCTGTCAGGATGAGCAAAAGTTGATGGCAACTCCGCTCAATCAGTTCATGGACTTGTTCATGATCTAGCCTCTGCCGTGCTTCGTCTCCGGGCAGCCGCCTGGGGACGGGGTCTCTCCAGTCAGAAATACGCATCGGGCGCCCGTGACGCCCTGACGCTCGTCAAGGCAGACCGCGCCTGATGCGTCATTCATCTCACGCTTGTCGAGGGTTTTTCCGCCAGGCTTATGACAACAGTTTTTCACGGCCTCTACGCCATCACCGCGCAGACACCGGCGCATCATCCAACCTCCTTGGCCGACCAGGTCGCCGCCGCAATCAGTGGGGGCGCCCGGATGATCCAATACCGCGATAAAGGCACCGATGCGCAACAGCGACGCGCACAGGGCGAAGCGCTTCGCGAACTCTGCCTTGCAGCCGCCATCCCGCTGATCATCAACGACGACATCGCACTCGCCCTCGCACTCGGTGCCGACGGCGTTCATCTGGGACGCGACGATCACGACCCGCGGGATGCCCGCGAGCGCCTCGGAGAGCAGGCCATCATCGGCGTCTCCTGCTATGACCAGCTTGCGCTGGCCGAGGCCGCGCAAGCTGCCGGTGCCGATTATGCCGCCTTCGGGAGCTTCTTTGCCTCGACGGTCAAACCGCACGCGGTACGCCCAACCCCCGAGCTGCTGAGCATGGCCCGCCAGCATCTGGACATCCCGCTAGTTGCGATTGGCGGAATCACGCCACAAAATGGCGGTGCATTGATCGCAGCGGGTGCGCAGATGCTTGCAGTCGTCAGTGGCGTCTTCGCCCAGCCCGACATCGCCGCCGCTGCCCGCGCCTACACCAACTTGTTTCCCGAGGAGACTTTTCGATGAGCCGATCCCACGATCTTTTCCAAGCCGCGCAGCGCCATATCCCCGGCGGCGTCAACTCGCCGGTGCGGGCGTTTCGCGGGGTCGGCGGCGACCCGATCTTTTTCGAGCGCGCCGAAGGCGCATGCGCCTTCGACGCCGATGGCAACGCCTATATTGACTACGTCGGCTCCTGGGGACCGATGATCCTCGGCCATGCCCATCCAGAGGTGATTAGCGCCGTGCGCGAGCGTCTGGACAAGGGACTCTCCTTCGGCGCCCCGACCGAGCTGGAAACCACCATGGCGGATCGGGTCTGCGAGCTGGTCCCGAGCATGGACATGGTGCGCATGGTCAGCTCCGGCACCGAGGCGACCATGAGCGCCCTGCGCTTGGCGCGCGGCTACACCGGGCGCGACAAGATCGTGAAATTCGAGGGCTGCTACCATGGCCACGCCGACTCGCTGCTGGTCAAGGCCGGCTCCGGCGCCCTGACCCTGGGCGAGCCCAGCTCACCGGGCGTACCAGCGGCCTTGGCCGAGCTGACTCTCACGCTGCGCTATAACGACATCGAGCATGTGCGCGAGACCTTCGCCGAGATCGGCTCGGAGATCGCCTGCATCATCGTCGAGCCGGTCGCCGGCAACATGAACTGCATTCCACCGGTCCCCGGCTTTCTGGAAGGGCTGCGCGAGGTCTGCGACGAGTACGGCGCCGTGCTCATCTTCGACGAGGTGATGACCGGCTTTCGCGTCTCGCTGGGCGGCGCCCAGCAGCACTTCGGTGTCACGCCGGATATGACTGCACTGGGCAAAGTCATCGGTGGTGGCATGCCGGTCGGCGCCTTCGGCGGCAAGCGTGAGATCATGTCGCACATCTCGCCGCTCGGTCCCGTCTATCAGGCCGGCACCCTGTCGGGAAACCCGATCGCCATGGCCGCCGGTCTCAAGACGCTGGAGCTGGTCTCGGCCCCAGGTTTCCACGATCGGCTCACCGCCACCACTCAGACGCTGCTCGCTGGCCTGCAAGCACGCGCGGATGCCGCAGGCATCCCCTTCACGACCAACCAGGCCGGCGGGATGTTCGGGCTTTTCTTCACCGGCGCACCGGTGACAAACTTCGAGCAGTCCACCCAGTGCAATCAGGATCATTTCAAGGCGTTCTTCCACGGTATGCTCGAGCGCGGCGTCTACCTGGCGCCTTCCGCTTTCGAGGCCGGATTTGTCTCCAGCGCACACACCGATGAACACATCGAGCGCACGTTAGATGCCGCCGCCGAGACCTTCGCCAAGATCACTGGCTGAGGACGCAGGACAACCATAAAACCTTTGGCGAGATTCGACAGGTCGCGTTCTACACTTCAGAGAAGGGGAAACCGATGAGCTATCAAAACGTCTACGACCGCTCCATGAGCGACCCGAGCACGTTCTGGGCCGAAGCGGCCGCGCTGATTGATTGGGAGAGCCCTTGGAGTCAGGTGCTCGATGACTCCAACCCGCCGTTCTACCGTTGGTTCAGCGGTGCCACGCTCAACACCTGCTACAACGCGGTTGACCGCCATGTGATTGCCGGTCGCGGAGATCAACCCGCGATCATCCACGACAGTCCGGTCACCGACTCCAAGACGACCATCACCTACGCCGAACTCCAGGATCAGGTCGCGCGCTTCGCTGGTGTACTCAAGGCGCAGGGTGTCGTGAAGGGTGACCGAGTCATCATCTATATGCCCATGATGGCCGAGGCGCTCATCGCCATGCTTGGGTGCGCCCGCATCGGCGCCGTGCATTCGGTCGTCTTCGGCGGTTTTTCCGCGCATGAACTCGCCACGCGCATCGACGACGCCAAGCCTAAGGCGATGGTCGCTGGCTCCTGCGGCGTCGAACCCAATCGCATCGTCCTCTACAAGCCCCTGCTGGACGCGGCTATCGAACAGGCAGACCATAAGCCCCAGTGCTGCATCATCCTGCAGCGCCCGATGGAGCCAGGCACACTCGTGGCAGGACGCGATCTGAGTTGGACTCAGGCGCTAGCCGATGCCGAACCCGCCGACTGCGTAGCGGTTGCCGCCACTGACCCGCTCTATATCCTCTACACCTCCGGCACCACTGGCCAGCCCAAGGGCGTCGTTCGCGACAACGGCGGACACGCAGTCGCCTTGGCGTGGAGCATGAGCAACATCTATAACGTCAAACCAGGCGAGGTCTTCTGGGCCGCCTCGGATGTCGGCTGGGTGGTCGGGCACTCCTACATCGTCTACGCCCCGCTGCTGGTCGGGGCGACCACGATCGTCTACGAGGGCAAGCCCGTGGGCACCCCGGATGCCGGTGCCTTCTGGCGCGTCGTCGAAGACCACCAGGTCGCCGTACTCTTCACCGCACCGACGGCTTTTCGCGCCATCAAACGCGACGACCCCAACGGCGAACATCTCAAGCGCTACAATCTGAGCAGCTTGCGCGCACTGTTTCTCGCCGGCGAACGCTGCGACCCCGACACCCTCAACTGGGCCGAGCAGAAGCTTGGCCTGCCCGTGATTGACCACTGGTGGCAGACCGAAACCGGGTGGGCCATCGCGGCCAACTGTCTGGGCATTGAGCAGCTACCCGTCAAGCCCGGTTCGCCGACCCGCGCGGTACCCGGTTACGACATTCAGGTCCTAGATGATGAGGGTCGGACGTCCGAGGCGGGCGATATTGGTCGAATCATGATCAAGCTGCCGCTGCCGCCTGGCTGTCTGTCGACCCTGTGGGACAACGACAGCCGTTTCATCCAGTCTTATCTGGCGACCCAGCCGGGGTATTACCTCACCGGCGATGCCGGCTACATGGACGAGGACGGCTATGTCTTCGTCATGAGCCGCATCGACGACATCATCAATGTCGCCGGTCATCGGCTCTCCACCGGCGGGATGGAAGCCGTTCTGGCATCCCATCAGGATGTTGCCGAGTGCGCGGTCATCGGCGCAGCCGACCAACTCAAGGGCGAGTTGCCGCTGGGGCTGGTCGTGCTCAAGTCGGGCGTCGAGCGCGACTGGGCAGACATCGCCAAGGAGCTGGTGACGCTGGTGCGCAAGCAGATTGGTCCGGTCGCCGCGTTCAAAACCGTGATCGTCGTAGATCGGCTGCCCAAGACACGATCAGGCAAAATTTTGCGCGGTACCATGAAGGCCATCGCCGATGGCAAGGAATACCGCATGCCAGCCACCATCGACGATCCGGCCATTCTGGCGGAAGTCACCTCGGCGCTTTCCGATATCGGCTATGCCAAACAGCACTGAGTAGCCACCCGATCGGCGCCACGGAAGGCATCCAGCCGTGGCGCGGTACTCAAAGAACGTCGGCTTTAGCGTTGAGCTTAAAAACGGCGCGCAGCGGCAGATGGTCCGATGCGACACGCGTGGCCCCTGTGCGCACGACTTCGAGTGTGTCGAGTTTCATGCCGTGGTACCAGATGCGATCGAGCGCCACCAATGGCCAGCCGCCCGGATAGGTCGCGCGTGGCGGTACGGGCATGAGCTGCGCGGTGATCGGAGCCAGACGCCGCGCCCACCATTCGTTGAAATCTCCGAGCAAGATCATAGGGTCGGATCGCCGGGTGCGCTTGGCACTCTGGTCAATACGCTCGCTCAAGCGCCGGATCTGCCAGCGTCGCTCGCGAATACTCAATCCAAGATGGGTCGCAAAGCACTTGATTTCGCGCGTGCGCTTGCGGGTGTAAGGGGTTCGGCCAGGTGCTAGTGTGGCGAGGGTCGCCTCGATCAGCCCGCGTGGCTCGCGCCCGCGCCGACTCAAATCGTGACGGCGGCGCTCGGTCACGGCCAGTCGGCTCAAGAGCACATTGCCGTAAGAGCCGTGCGCGGAGTACATCGTCGACCCGAGCACTGGCTCATAGCCATGCTGACAGAGGTGGTGGAGCAACACCACCGCGCCAGGCGCCCGCGCCGCTGGTGTCTCGACTTCCTGCAGGGCGATGATATCGGCATCCAGATCGAGGATGACACGCGCGATGCGCTGATGATCGGTGCGCCGGTCGCGCCCCACGCCGCGATGGATATTGTAGGTCGCGGCCACCAGGGTTTCGCCGGACTCATGCATTATTTTTCAGCATCCGCCGCCCGTACCAGAACAGCCCTGCGATGGCCAGCACCCCGACAAACACCAGCGCGACCGCGCGCAGATCAGCCCGGCCGATCAGCGACATCAAACCCTCGGCGAAAATTGACATCGCCAAAATAGCCGGTGTCATGCCGATCGCGGTACCGATCATCAAATCCCTCAGCCTCAAGTGCGAGGCGCCGGCAAACAGATTGATCACCGCAAACGGCGCTACGGGAACGATGCGCACCGTTACCACCGCCAAGATGCCATGCTGCGCGAAGCGTCGACTGAGCTGCTCCAGCCCACCGGCCATCCGCTCGATAGCGCCGTGCCCGAGGTAGCTGCCGAGTACGTAGCCGGCGAGCGCCGACAGCAGCGAACCGGCGAGCGCCACGGGCGCGCCAACCAAGGGTCCGAAAATCAGGGCCGCGACCAAAATCAGCAACGTGACCGGAACGGCGAGCAACGCGGCGGCGCTGAAGGCGGCCACGGCAAGCGGCGGACCCCACGGCGTGGCGTCCAGTCCTCTCACCGCGCTCGCGATGACGTCTGGACTGAGCCAGTCGCCCAGCGCAGTCCAGCGCCAGGCCGCAGCTAGCGCGACGAATAGCACCAGCAAACCGCCCCCCGCTAACAGGCGCCAGCGTAGGTGGCGCACATGCTGCTCGTCGCCGATGACCACATCCGTTAAAAGATCCTCATCAAACGGTCGATCCGGGTCGATGAGGCGCTCATCCGGCAACTGGCGGTTCCACTCTGGATCGACCTCGCCGTCGAGAACGGCGAGCCGAATGGGTGGCGTGTCCGTGGACGAGGACTGCATGGCGCGCAGCGTCTCGATCGCCTCAATGGTGCCGGCGCCCTGCTCGCGAGCATGCGCCTCCGCCCGAGCAACCTGCTCTGGCTCGACAGACAGAAAAATCGCGAGCAAGCGATGACGCAGCGCCCTGACGGCGTCGATCTCGGCCTCGCCCTCGACGACGACGCAGAGATCACACTCGGTATCAAGCCCCATCGATCGGTTGCTGAAATTGGACGACCCAACCCGCAGCACCCGGTCATCGACGATCATGAGCTTGGCGTGAACCATAAGACAGCCGTCCTCAAGCCCCACCACGTCCGGGTAGTAGACGCTCAGACGCGCATGTGTGTCGGCATCGCGCAGGCGCGAGAGCAGGCGCGCGCGCAGGATATCCATGGTGTGCTGTTCGAGCCACGCGCCGGTACGCTGCGGCAGGACGATAACGATCTGCGGACCCTCCTCGCGCGCGAGCGAGGCGCATAGCGCATCGCCGACCGAGCGCACGGTGAGATATTGATTTTCGATATAGATCAACTGCTCGGCGCACGCGATGCTGTCGAGATAAAGCTGCTCGACCTCGCGTGTCTCGACTCGATCGGCGAATTCTGGAAATGTTCTGGCGATTGCGACCGACTGATCGCGCAGCATGACAGCGACCCCATCGGGCCAGTGCGCTCCCAATGCATCGGTGTCGGGTAATGGTGCGATCTCGCACTCAGACGCCCGCTGCCAACGCTCGACGTACAACTCTGCAAGCGCGGTTGCGGCATCGCCATCGACCAGCATCTGGATGTCGTGGAAGGGTTGGTAGGGTGCGTTATCGATGTCACGCCGACGGGGTTCCTCGGCGAGATGCTCATTGGTGTCCCAGCGCCATATGCTGAGATCGAAGCCGCCGCAATAGGCCGTTGTGCCATCGATGACAACGAGCTTTTGATGGTGGCTCGCGGAGACGGGATGCTGACCGTCTTTAATGAAATGCAGCCGTGGGTGAACATTCCAGGGGCTGTCACCCAGCAACGTGGACTCACGCTCCAGTGCATAGATGGATGCATAGTCCCAGAGCAGGATGTAGATATCGAGTCCGGCGGTGCGCTCCAGCAGTGCGACCAAGAGCGCGCGCAGTTGGGTTGGAAAGCCGTCGTCAACCGGCGTGCGCACCAGCTCGAGCTGGCTGTGGATGTCCCAGCAGGAGATCAAGATACGCTTGCGCGCCTGAATCATGGACTTGCGCACCGCGCCGAAGTATTCCTCACCGTCAACAAGCACGGCAAGGCGTTCGGCGTGCTCAACACGCCAGCAGTTTCGCCCGGGCTGTAGCAGGGTTTCAATGCCTTGCGCTTCATCGGCGCCCGCCAGGGCATGATCGGCGTCTTCTGGCGAACTGTCCCGGTCGTCACTGGCAGCGGGAGCGGGCCGCGATTCGAGCATCATACAAACCTCCGGATAATTCTGGGCATGTCGCGATCATGAAGTCATGGTCTCAGGGTGGCGACCGCGGCACCATACAGCAAAACACAGACCGCCCTTGTAAGAAATCTCGCAAGCCCCGGGAGCGCTGCCACGCGGTGCGTCACACTATGGAGCGAGCGTAGTATTCACACCGCTTCTGGCAGCACGGCGGCAGCGTTTGAGCCGTTGCGCACGGGACGCCAAACCACCCGAACACACTAGAGCCACGCTGTACGCAGCGTTGAAATCGCATCGAAAAACGTCGATTGTTGGTGTGCCGATCTTTGCACTCATCCAGGGGCATCGACCCGGCAATCCGAGCCATCGACAATATCGGGAGGATTTCATGCCAAAGCTCATCAGTCTGCTCTGCCTGCTTGCGATCACCACTAGCGTTCAGGCCGAGATCCAAACCAAGACTATCGCCTACAAGGACGAGGGAACGGCCCTGACCGGCCATCTCTACTGGGACGATGCGACCACCGATCCACGCCCAGGCGTCCTGGTCGTGCATGAATGGTGGGGGCTAAATGAATACGCTACACAGCGCGCCCGCATGCTCGCCGAGCTGGGCTATGTGGCCTTTGCTGCGGATATGTACGGCGGCGACCGCGTCACCAAGGACGCCGAGCAGGCTGGCGAATGGATGCAGGAGGTCACGGTCGATCCGGAGCTGTGGCGCCAGCGCGCGGCGGCCGGGCTGCACCAGCTCGAGACCAGCGCGCTGGTTGCCTCCGGCAAACTCGCCGCGATCGGCTACTGCTTCGGCGGTGGAACTGTGCTCCAGATGGCCTATGGCAACGCGCCCCTAAAGGGTGTGGTGAGCTTCCATGGCTCACTGCCGGCCGCGCCGGAAGAGTTCTGGGGCAAAATCGGGCCGCGCATTCTGGTGCTGCACGGGCAGGCCGACACCTTCGTCGCACCCGAGGTCGCGGCCAACTTCAGGACAAAGCTCGAGGCCGCAGACGCCAACTGGGAAATGGACCTCTATGGCGGCGTGCGACACAGCTTCACCAACCCCAAGGTCGGCGAGTATGGGATCGAAAACCTGAAATACGATGCCCAGGCGGATGCGCGCTCCTGGACACGCATGCAGGCTTTCTTTGACGAGATTTTCGCTGATTAATCGGTCGTATCAGTAGGCGACGCGGGCGCCCTGTCCGCGACCGACTCTCCAACTCTCCAAGAATCGACCGAAGGAAAGACAGCGAAGACTGAGCGCCGAAGTCAGTTGAAAACCACCGCAACCTTGTCTTTTCAACCAATTGCGCTATGCGATTAGACCGCTTCAGGCCGCTGGATCTCCCAATCGGCGCGGTCGCAGCCCCGCTGGCACCGCCTTTGCTGTATTCATTCAATATCGAAACAGCCGCCTGAAACCATCGGATAGAACGCCATGCAAACACCACTGGAGTCGATCAATCCTTACAACGGCGAGACGCTCGAGAGCCTGACTCCGACCACCCCCGAAGCGATCGAGACCGCTATTGCCGCAGCCGCCGAAACGGCCTCCGTCTGGGCGGCTACCCCACTGGCCGAGCGTTGTGCGCTGTTGCGTAAGGTCGCCGACAATCTGCGCGATCAGAGCGAGGCGCTGGCGCGCGTTATCACGCTCGAAATGGGCAAGCTCATCGGCGAGGCGCAGGCAGAGGTCGAGAAGTGCGCGCTGGTCTGCGACTACTACGCCGACAATGCCGAGCAGTTGCTGGCCGATCAGTCGATCGCATCGGACGCCTGGCGCAGCGCGATGGTCTACCAACCACTGGGCGCCCTGCTCGCCATCATGCCCTGGAACTTTCCCTTCTGGCAGTTGTTTCGCTGTGCCGCACCGGCACTCGCTGCCGGAAATACCCTGCTGCTCAAGCACGCCTCGAACGTTCCGCGCTGCGCGCTCGCGATCGAGCGACTGTTTCGCGAGGCCGGCGCACCTACCGGCGTCTTCCAGACCCTGCTGATCGACGCCCAGCATGCCGAGACGGTGGTCGCCGACGTGCGCATCCGGGGCGTGAGTCTGACCGGCAGCGAAGGCGCCGGGCGACGTGTGGCCAGCATCGCTGGCAAGCATCTCAAGCAGACGGTGTTGGAACTGGGCGGCTCGGATGCCTTTGTGGTGCTCGCAGACGCCGATCTCGACCGCGCCGCCGAGACGGCGGTCAAGGCGCGTTTCATGAACGCCGGGCAGAGCTGCATCGCAGCCAAACGCTTCATCGTCGTCGATGCCGTCGTCGAGGCATTTTTGAGCCGCTTCCAGAGCGCAACCGAGGCGCTGTGCCCCGGTGATCCCCTAGACCCGGCGACCAGCCTGGCACCGCTCGCGCGCGCCGATCTGCGCGATGATCTGCACGAACAGGTGCGCGCGAGCATCGCGTCCGGCGCGCGCTGTGTGCTCGGCGGACATCCGCTGGACCGGCCTGGCTGGTTTTATGCCGCGACGCTGCTCGACGACGTGACCTCCGGCATGCCCGCCTATGACGAAGAGCTGTTCGGCCCGGTTGCGGCGATCATTCGGGCCAGGGACGAGCGCGACGCCCTGCGCATCGCCAACGATACCCGCTTCGGACTCGGCGGCAGTGTCTGGACCCAGGATCGCGAACGCGGCGAGGCGTTCGCGCGGGACATGGCCTGCGGCTGCGCATTCGTCAACGGACAGGTCAAGAGCGATCCGCGACTGCCGTTCGGCGGGATCAAGGACTCGGGTTACGGACGCGAGCTGGGCGCACCCGGCATTCATGCATTCGTCAATGCCAAGACCCTGTGGATCGGCTGAGCGTCACCATCCGGCTCCCGTCGAGACGGATCAGAGCACGAGACCCCGGACTTTCAGCCCACCCTGCTTAATGCAGTCTTCATGCAAGGCGTTTATCATCGCGTCCATGCGCACGATTGATTTATGCATCCGGTGAACACTAAAGCGTCGGACGACGCAGAGGCCGACCTCGTGCTGGAGGGGCGCATCACCGCATTCGATGCCGCTCCGATCTGGGACGAGGCGCTCGATCTCCTGAGCCGCAATCCGGGCCGTCCAGTGGTGATTGATGCCTCGCGATTGGAGTTCATCGACAACGTCGGGATCGCACTCATCTACGATCTCGCCCACCAGCCGCGCGACCCCGGCGCCGAAGTCGAAATCCGCGCCCTAGCGTCCAATCTGTCCGCGCTGATTCCAACCTATAAGCCCGCAGAGCTCACCAGCAGCGTTGACCAGGCGCACGTACCGGGCGTTATTGAGCGCCTTGGCCGCGCGGGGGCGCTTCGATTCGGCGACTTCGCGACCATGATGCGCTTCATCGGCGCCTGCGCCAGGGCATTTGTCCTGGCGCTCGGGCGGCGCGGTACGATGCGCTGGCGCGAGGCCCTGAGCGTTGCGACCGAGGCCGGTGCCAACGCCGTGCCCATCGTGCTGCTGATCGGTTTTCTCATGGGTGTCATCATCGCTTTTGAGATTGCGCTGGTGGCGCGCGAAATGGGCGCGGTCATCTTTGTCGTCGATGGGGTCGGTGTGGCCATGCTGCGCGAACTCGGGCCGCTGATGACCGCGATCGTCTTCGCCGGACGCACTGGGGCCGCCTTCGCCGCCCAGATTGGCACCCAGAAGGTCAACGAAGAGATCAACGCCATCCTCACCTTCGGGCTCGACCCGATCGAGTTCCTGGTGCTGCCGCGCCTGCTGGCTGCGGTGCTGGTGGTCCCTCTGCTGACGGTCCTCGCCGACATCGTCGGTCTGTTTGGCGGCGCACTGGTGCTGATCCGTTTCGATATCGGTTTCTTGCAGTTCTACAGTCATCTGCTCGGTGCGATTACGATTGATGATTTTCTCGTCGGGCTGATGAAGGCCGCCGTGTTTGGGCTTGCCATCGCGGCCATTGGCTGCCAGCGGGGACTGGCAACCGGCGCGGGCGCGACCTCGGTCGGTCTTTCGGCCACCAGCGCGGTGGTGACCAGCATCGTTTGGATCGTCGTGCTCGACGGTCTCTTCACCATTGTGCTGAACAGTTGAGCAAAGGGAGCGAACATGTCGCCGTCGAGGAATAGATCTAAGGCTGATCCCGCATCGGCGCACATGCCAGCCATCAGCGTGCGCGATCTGACGATCGGCTACGGATCGCGGGTGCTGCTGGAAGAGGCGAGCTTCGATGTGCACCGCGGCGAGATTTTGGTCATCCTGGGGGAATCCGGCTGCGGCAAATCGAGCCTGATGAAGAACATGATCGGACTCTATCGCCCGATGCGTGGCGATGTGCTGATCGACGGCGAGAGCATCGTCGACGCCGATCCGGCCGATAAGGCGCGACTACAGCGCGGACTGGGCATCACCTATCAGAGCGGCGCCTTGTTTGGCTCGCTGACGGTGCTTGAGAATGTGCGATTTCCACTCGATAAGTTCACGTCCATCGGGTTGGCACAGAAGAACCTCATCGTGCGCATACTGCTGCGCCTGGTCGAAATGAGTGAAGCTGAGTCCGTGATGCCCGGCGAGCTGTCCGGCGGGATGGTCAAGCGCGCCGGAATTGCGCGCGCCATGGCGCTGGGGGCCAACATCCTCATGCTCGATGAGCCATCGGCCGGTCTCGACCCCATCATGGCCGCCAACCTGGACCGCACTATTCTGGGGCTGCGCGAGCATCTCGGCTTCACCTTCGTGGTCGTGACCCATGAGCTGCAAAGTGTCTTCAATATCGCTGATCGGGCGGTCATGATGGACGCCGACACGCGCCGCATCATCGCCGAAGACACACCCTCGGCGCTACGCGACCAAAGCACCAACCCGCGCGTGCGTCAGTTCTTCAATCGCCGGGCGGACGCGACGGCGGCCTGACAGCAAGCAGAGAGCACGCACAACAACACATGGACGAGAAGCAAGGCTATTTCCGGCTCGGGCTGTTTGTCATCGCCTCCCTGACGATTCTGCTCGCAGTGATTTTCATCCTCGGCGGACGCGCGATGCTGCGCCCGACATTGGTCATCGAGACCTATTTCGAACAGTCCGTCGCCGGACTGGAGTTGGGCGCGCCAGTGAACTTCCGGGGCGTCCCCGTCGGTCAGGTGAGCAAAGTCCTGCTCTCTGCGGTCACCTACGAGCAGGGTGTTCCGCTCGAGGAGCAGCGGGCCTACATCATCGTGCGCGCCAAGCTCTCCGGTCCCGACGCGCTCATCGAGCAATGGCAGACCGAGATCCAGGACTATGTCGGACGCGGCCTGCGCGCCCAAACTCAGCTCGCCGGCATCACCGGGCAGCTCTATTTGGTGCTGGACTACTTCGACCCCAGTCGATACCCGCCGCTGCCCTTTGACTGGACACCGCGCGACCCCTATGTGCCCTCTGCGCAAAGTCTGGCCGGCGAGCTGATCGGCAAGGCTCAGGAGTTTTTAGCCAGCCTCAACGAGGCCGACATTAGCGAGCTGGGCAGCAACCTCAACCGACTCGTGATCACACTGGACCGGTCGCTCGATGAGCTGCCGATCAAGGATCTCGCACACGAACTGACGGCCCTGATGGCCGAGTCGCGCGCCATGGTCCAGCGGCTCGACCAAACGCTGGCCGCCGCACCCATCGACGCGGCCGTGGATAAAGTCGCCCGAGCCTCAGACAGCGTCGATGCCTTTTTCACGGATCCCGGACTGGCCAGCGCGCTCGATGACACACAGGCGCTGACCAGTCGCCTGCGGGCGCTGGCCGAGCGTGATGCGCTCGCGCGCATGCTGACCAACCTGGATCGCACGCTCCAGCGCATCGACACCCTGGTCGGCGACAATCAATACGATATCCAGGTGATGATCGAAGATCTGCGCGTCACCGCCGATAATCTGCGCACCCTCTCCGAAACCGCCAAGCGCTATCCAGCCGGCTTTTTCATCGGTGGACCGCCCAAGCAGCAGGATCTCCCATGGACCAACCCAAAATGATCTTGCTACGCTTGAGCGTCGCGCTCTGTCTCATTCTGACATTGGCCGCCTGCGCCATCGGCAAGCCCGTCACGCGGGCGACGACCTATGTGATCGAGATCCCACCGCCAGCGGTGAGCGTCTCTCGGCGTCCCGAAACCCTAACGATGGGACGGGTGCGGGTCGCCCCGGCCTTCGCCAGCCGCTCCCTGGTCGTGCGACTCGACGAGGTGCGCTACAGCGCCGATTTCGACAATACCCTGATCTCCGAGCCTGGCGAACTGCTGGGTTCGCGTATCGCCTCCTGGCTTGATCAGGCGGGCGTCTTCGCCTCGGTGACGCAGCCCGGCGACTTCAAGGGCGCGCGCCATGTCCTGGAGGCAGTCGTGACCGAGCTATACGGCGACATGCGACCCGGACGCACGCCGACTGCGGTGGTCAAGATACAATTCAGACTGCTCGATCTGACCGGCGTGACCCCAAAGGTTATCCTGGAACAGACGATCGGGCGCCGCGCCGCGCTCTCTGATGCCTCTCCGCAAGCACTGGTGCGCGGCTACGGTTCGGCGCTTGGCGAGATTCTAAACGAGCTGGTCACTGCCCTTTCGCCAACTTAAATCATGGCCAAAGTCGATCTAAACAGCGACCACAGTTGCCAAATCAGCAGCGACGCTCTACCGTGCGCCGGTGCTGCTCTATGTGTTTCGGAAACCTCTATGCCAATGTCACCGCCCTGCCCGCGTTGCTCCAGCGAATTCACCTATTCTGATGGAACCCTCTTCATCTGCCCCGAGTGCGCGCACGAATGGTCGCCGGATGATGTCGACGACGACGATAGCGTCGTCAAGGATGCCAATGGCAATGTGCTCGTCGACGGTGATGCGGTCGTGTTGATCAAGGATCTAAAGGTCAAGGGCACCTCCACGACGCTCAAGATGGGCACCAAGATCAAAAACATCCGCCTCGTCGGCGGTGATCACGAAGTCGATTGCAAGACGGATGGCGGAAACTACATGCTCAAAGCCTGCTATCTGCGCAAAGTTTGAGTCGGTCCGTAGCGCCACTGGGAACCAGTAGGCGCCACACGCCAAAGGTTGCAACCGGTCGAAATTTTGCTCAAAGTCAGCGCAAATTTTGGTCTACAAATAAAAAAGCGACTTGCCATGCACGCAACGAGAATTGCCCAAGCGCCGAGAAGGCGCGTAGCGACATGCGGCATCGAACGCCGCTGGATCTGGCTCCTGCCGCTCGCTCTGCTGGCGTTACCCGTCGCGGGCGCAAGCGCTGCTGCTTCACCCGACCTCTCCGAGCAGCTTGCCCGATGTGCTGATGTGCCCGATGCTGACCAGCGCTTGGCCTGCTTCGATGCGCTGACCCCCGACACTCAGCCAGCGAGCCTGGCGGTCTCCCCGACGCCCACGCGCGCGATCACTACCGATTCAAGCTCGCCCGCGCGCGCGCCAATGCGCGCGGATACGGCGCCCGCGCCAGAGGACAAGCTGGCAGTGCGCGACTCAAAGGACACACGCCAGTTTCTCGGGATCCGTCTCTACCGTCCCAATTATCTGTTGCCGATCACTTACAACGACAATCCCAATCGCAACGTGCCGCAGGAAGAGCGCTTAGATGTTCCCTTTCTCGGCAATGCACTCGACAATATCGAGGTAAAGTTCCAGATCAGCTTTGAGGTTCCCATCTGGACCAAAATCCTTGAACAAGATCTGGATCTCTATTTCGCCTACACTCAACTGGCCTTCTTCCAAGCCTATAATCGCGAATATTCCTCGCCCTTTCGCGAGACCAACTACGAGCCGGAACTCGGTTTCAACTGGCAGCCCGACCTGTCAGCGTTCGGCTGGCGTCTGCGCTCCGCCCGGGCGATCCTCAACCATCAGTCCAATGGTCGCTCCGAGCCACTCTCACGCAGTTGGAACCGGCTGATCGGACAGTTCGAGGCCGAACGGGGAAATCTGAGCCTGGGGCTGCGTGTCTGGTCGCCGCTCGAAACCAGACCTACGGATAACCCGGATATCTACGACTACCTCGGCTATGGGGAGCTTCACGCAGGCTATGCGCTCGGCAAACACCATTTTGGCGCCATGGTGCGCAATCCGACTCAGCCCAGCGTGCAATTGGACTGGAGTTATCCGCTTGGCGACACCGTGCGTCTGTATTTGCAGTACTACAATGGCTATGGAGAAAGCATGCTGGACTACGATCACTCGGTCAACCGCATCGGGCTTGGCTTCATGATCAACAACTGGCCATGAGCACGCAACGCGCGCCTCACCTCCAACAGCGCGCCCGCGCTAGATAGCCGCCATCAAGCGCGGGTGACAAGGACGCGGCCGACATGCCGGTAAACAATGCACGAATCCGCGCATGGAAGTGTTCCGAGACGTCTCGGACGCAATATGGGTCGGGCGCTGTCCAGCCGTCGAAGTCGGCTTCGAGCGTTCGGCGCGCTTCAGTCCCCTCTTCGATCAGGACACGGGCGACATCGTCGAGCCAACGGCCAAGACCGCGCTCGGACTGCAGACGGAGATTTCTTTTCATATGTCTTTTTAAATCGCTGCGGTTGTGTGAGGTAGACCGACTCCGTTCCTGGAATCGATCGACACGGCTCTATGCAATTAACACTGACCATCGTGACGGAAAAGAATTCCTGAAAAGCACGTAGACTGCAAAAGCCGTTTGTTGCTTACACATAGATTAGCGTCGTTTTGATCATGCAAAGAGTCCATTTGATTTGTTTTCTCATGCTGGGCCTCGCGATGCCATCCGCGCACGCGCAGCTTGCGCATCAGTTGTTTGAAATCGTCATCACCAAGCACGGTGAAAGCTGCACGGGCATCGCGAAAGCACAAGCGATCGGCACCAGCACCGAGGGGGACTCACTGGTTGCCGTAGTCTGCTCTAACGGCGGCAACCATGTCGTGCGCCTGCACAAAAACAATGCCGTCTCTTACCTGTCTTCTTGCGCCACGCTCGCCTCCGAGACCGGACTGCGGTGTTTTGCGCCTCGCTAAAGGCAAGCGTGCGCAGTTGGGTGATAGCCCCTAAGCGCCCAGACCGAGCACGTCCAGATACCGCCCGACACTGCGCGATTGCGTATATTGCGCGACGGCGCCCTGAACCATTGCGGCAGGGGTCGGCTTGGCCAGCATCGCCAGCATCGCCTGCGCAAGTCCGGCGGCATCACCGACCGCAACAAGTGGGCCGTAGCGACCGCCGTCGAGGATCTCGGCGGGTCCGCTCGGACAGTCGGTAGCCACCACGGGGATACCGAGCGCCATGGCTTCGGTCAGTACGTTCGGAGAACCCTCCCAAGCCGACGACAGAACGAACAGGGCCGCGCGCGACAGGAAGGCGTAGGGGTTGGCCTGAAAACCAGGCATGGCGACGACCTTATTCAGAGCGCACTCTGACACCAACGCCTCCAGTCTGGGCCGTGCAGCGCCCTCTCCGAGAATCATCAAACGGCAGTCTTTGAGCGCCCGCACTTGAGCAAAGGCGCGGATCAGGGTCGGGAAATCCTTCTGACGCTGCAAACGCCCCGCCGCCAGAATGACCGGCGGCTCACCGGCCGCGAGCCAGGGGTGCGGACAGGGCGCAGCCGCTCCGGCATAAAGTTGCGGGGTGATGACCGGATTGCGGATCACCGTGATCCGCGCACGCGCAATCCGCGCAATCCGCGCGGTATCCTCGGCCACGCCTTCCGAGACCGCGATGATCCGGTCAATATGCGGATACAACAGCCGAATCGGCTTGTAGCGCAGCCAGCGCGAGAGGCTGGAGCGCTCCGCCATCGCGCTCGACAGCGTGGTCCCCAGCCGCACCAGAATACGCGTGTCGATTCCGGCAAGCATCCGGGCGAGCACCGCGGCGCGACCGGCGCGATCCTTGGCAACGAGCAAGACCGCAGGGCGTCGCGCACGCAGATAGCGCGCCAGCTCTGGTACCGCCAACAGCGTATGGGTCGCGCGCAGACGCACCAGGCGAACCTGAGCAGGTAGCTCAGCAAGGTGTGGACTGTCTGTGCGCACCATGACCAGATCCACCGACACGCCCTGATCGACCATTCCACGCACCAGATTGATCAGCATGCGCTCCACGCCACCGGCACCGGAAAAGGAGGCAAACACGCTGAGATGGCGGATGCGCTGTGATGGATTGATTGACACCGATGTTTTGAGAACCATTCACGCTTGGAGCATTGATGGGAGTTTTCCGACCGCACGCACTTAAAATATCGCCCTGGGTCACACTTTAGACAGAAGCGAATCCAAATCCGGTCATGTTTACCATAGAATACGCGCGCGAATTGCAACATTCACTGTCGCCTCTGTTCGTGCACGCAACCAGGAATCGATTCTAGAATGCGTCAATTATTCGCTAGGCACTCGAAATGAGTGGGTGTTTTCACAAAGGAGTCATCACGGTGGAAAGAGATCGTCTGAGCGCAAGATTACTACCCTTGATCTTGCTAATCGCCTCCTCCACGGCTGCGGCCGTGGAGGTCTTTCCGGAGCAGGGAGCCGCGCGCTCTGCCGCGCAGGTGCAGCAAACCTCGCTTCAACGTCTGCACGCCATGGTCGGACAGCGCCCGGCCTCATCCGTCGCCACGGTAGAACTGACGGATACCGATCGCGAGAAGATCGCCACTGACAACCAGCAGGCGCCCTCGGGCAAGCCATTTAAGGTCGGCGTGGTCAAACCGCTCGCGGTCGCGGTCGATCTGCGCCCGCTCGATGTCTCCGCAATGGGCGATCAGACTTATAGCTTCGCGGGCGGGACGGTCCGGCGCACCGACGGGCGTCTGACCTGGGTCATGCGCCTGGATGCCGTAGGCTCTGCCGGCGCGCGTCTGCGCTTTGACAATGTCGCGCTCCCGGCTGGGGCGAGCATCTATCTCTACAACGATGCCGGGGATATCAAAGGTCCATATTCGGACACGATTTCCAGCTTCTGGACACACACGATCGCCGCAGATCAAGTCTACGTCCATGTCGAGATGCCCGACGGTGCCTCAGACGACGCCAGCTTCAGCATCGGCGCGGTGCTGCTGTTTGATGACACCGCCAACCCCTTCTGCCCCGATAACGCCCCCTGTATTGAGGATGCCTCCTGCCACACTACGGACGAATGGCCAGCGCTCGATCAGGCCAGAAAGGCCATCGCGCACATGAACTTCATCGAAGATGGCTGGAGTTATATCTGCTCCGGCGGTTTGCTGGCGGACACCGACCCAGACACCAACATCCCGTATTTCCTAACCGCCGACCACTGCATCAGCACCCCCCAGACCGCAAGAACGCTGGAGACCTGGTTTGACTTCCGCACCCCGTCATGCAATGGCGGCTGTCCGAGCATCCTCCCCGGCTCGGCCTCCACGCTGGGGGCAACCCTGCTCAGCCACTCCGCAGTCAACGATCACAGCCTGCTGGTGCTCGATGAGGCCCCACCGGCGGATGCCTGGTATCTAGGCTGGAAGGACACCCCGGTGGCCGAGGCGGACGGCACGCTGCTGTTTCGCCTGAGCCATCCGCAAGGCGCGCCACAAGCGTTCTCGGCCCATGGCGTTGATCGGTCAACCAATCCCGCCGAGTACTGCGGCACCAAGACCCTGCCGCGGGGTGCCTATATTTTCACCCGCAACGTCATGGGCGCGACCGAGGGCGGTAGCAGCGGCGCGCCCTTGATTCACTGGGACGGCCAAGTCGTCGGGCAGCTCTTCGGGATCTGCGGCTACAACCTCGATGACGTCTGCGATGCGCAAAGCAACATCACGGTCGACGGCGCCTTTGCCAACTACTACGACCGTGTCGCGCAATGGCTAAACCCCGACCCCATGCAACTGCCTTTGGTCGTGCAGAAATTCGGCACTGGCGAGGGACGCGTCAGATCCTTACTCGACGATGGCACGGGCGCCACCGCCTCGGTGTCGGGACAGAACGCCGGCGCTGTACAGCCGATGCTCCTCGGCGGCGCCCCGGTCGAGCAGAGCGAGTGGCCCTGGCAGGCCGCGCTCAAGGTCACAACCTGGCAGATCAACGGTAAGTGGGAGTGCGGCGGCACGGTAATCCATCCCAACTGGATTCTCACCGCAGCGCACTGCATCGTCGATGACATGGACGAGCGTTTCGGCACTGTCGCGCCATCGAATATCCAGGTACGCACCGGCTCGACCCGATTCGAGCACGGCGGCCAGACCTCGAAGGTCAAGCGCATCGTCAAGCATCCCGAGTTCAACCCGCTCACGCGCGATCACGACATCGCGCTGATCGAACTCAAAAGCCCGGTCTATGTCGACCCCTTGCGCCCGGTTACCTGGGAGCGTGAGGCGGCGCTTGCCTGTCCTGGAACACTGGCTGGGGTGACCGGTTGGACGCCGGCCGAGGTATGTGGCCAGTCGGCTGTAGCGCTCTCGAAGGTCGACGCTTCCATTGTCGATCCCGATGTCTGCCGCGACGCCTACGGCGACGATGACAGCAATCCGATCACGGGGAATATGCTGTGCTCGCGATGGGTCAATGAGAATGAGGATGACGAACGCTGTCAGGACGATAGCGGCAGTCCGCTGATCGTCGAGAATGGCCGTGGCGGTTACCTCCAGGCTGGCATCGTCAGTCGTGGCAATGGCTGCGATTCACCCAAGCTGCCCACGGTCTACACCCGCTTGGCCAACCACGTCGAATGGATGGAGGGTGTGACCCGTGCGGATCTTTCCTCTGACACCAGCCCCGGCGTTATCGATTGCGGCAGTACGTGCAGCGCCCGATTCGCCAAGGACACGGTAGTCACCTTAACCGCCGAGGCGAAACCCGGCTCGGTGTTCGGAGGTTGGGACGGCGCTTGCGCAGGGATGGAGGACATCTGCCAGGTGAACATGACACAGGCGCTCGATGTCAGGGCCGTGTTCAATGCAACGCAACCCAGCAGCCTGTCTTGCGCGTCTGGATCGAACTAAAGACGCTCTAGCAGGGACGTAAAAGCCCGGACCGCAGTGATGCGGTCCGGGCTTTTTTGTCATTACTATTTTAAGGGCGGGACACGCCCGGTTAGCTTGTGAAGTGAGCGGTGCAGTCAGATCGCCAGCAGCAGGAACTCGCCGAAGTGACTCGCTGAGGCTCGATGCCTCAGCGAGCGCCGTAGGAATCCCCGTCCTTTAGGGCGGGGAGTATGTCAAGCAGCAGGTTCATGCCTCGAAATCCTGCAAGATATCCTCTGGCAAGGGAGCGTCGAAATCCTCCGGCACGCTGAACTCACCTTTGCACAAACCGATGGGGCGCATCTGTGCCAGCGGCTTACTGCGCTGGCGAATAAACTCCACGAAATCGAGTACCTCGACTTGTTTTTCGGGCGGCAGCGCGCGGATGCCCTCGAGCAGTTGGGCTTCTAAGTTCATCAGCTCCTCCGCGAGAAACCTCGCTGTTGCAAACGAGGAGGGATAGCGGCTGCGACCTTGCAGCCACCGGAAAAAGTGCAGGCTCTCCACCTGCTGGGCCGTGAGACTCTGCCCGTAAGAACCTGTTTGCAATCGCCTGAGCGGCAATGTCAAGAAGGCTAGGTGGACGAACTGTAGACTGGTGTTGATCAGGTACTCGCAGTTCTTCCACAGCCTGCTTGTTTTCTCATCCTGCTGTAGTCGGGGATGAGGCCAGAAAGATCTCAACAGACTGGCCACCCTTGTTCTCGTTGCGCAACCGACAGGCTGGCCAGGTCAGCCTCCAGTTGCTACAGGCAACATTTGATCCATAAAAAACGCCGGCTTGCAAATAAATGCAAGCCGGCGTTTCTAGGATCGACTCCCGTGGATGTTATCTGTACGGATTCGGACGGTTCAGGTAGTCCTCATAGGCATCCGTATCGATGGTGCTGGGTGGCAGTTGAGTGCCATGCCAGGTGAAGTTGTAGGGGCTGCTGTACTCGTTCTCCGGCAACTCGACAACGCCACCGTACTGACTACAACTGCACCGGGCTTGGGTCTGATAGGTATCACAAGGCTCGACGTTGCCATCGGCATCAGCACTACCACAGCCGGGCGGGCTGTCCGGGATGAAGTCGCAGCCTGCCTCTATTCCGACGATACAACTCACTGGGACATTCTTGCAGAAGAGCCCTGCTTTCTTATCGCTACAATCGGCGGGCACATAACAGGAGTTGCCGCTCTCGCACTCGCAAAACCCAGTAAATCCAGTGTCAGAAGTTTCGGAAACGAACTGCTTCTGCAGACAAGGTGCGGTAAAGAGCCGCTTGTGGTTGACGCGCATGAAATAATAGCCCGGATCTTTGAGTCCGATCCGGTACGTCCAGGGATCCTTGCTTCCGATCAGGGATGTCGGATCATTCTCGCTCCCGAATCGGTATGTCGCTGAAGTATCCGTATTGAAGGCCAAGAGCGGGGTGAGATTCGCAGGGGCTTCACCCGACTCCCAACGCTGCGCCATAGCCTGATCGTACACTTGGACGAACCAGTTGCCTGGACCGCATTTCTCCTTTGAGCAGAAGCTCAGGGTGACAATCTCGTTGCCTTCCGTGCTGTAGACGAACCAGTCGCTTTCGCCCTGACCCCAGACATAGGTGTCATCATCTTCAGCGCCGGGAAGCGCAGTATTGAAGGTGAGATTGATCAGACCGTACATGCTGACACCGGTCGCCAGAGGGTTGGCCTGGCTCGGCACGTCGTTTGGCTCGATCTCTGAATCGTAGAAACCGGCGATCGGCTGGTTGCTTTCGAGACCCGAGTCTTGCACGAAGGCCGCGATCGAGTAGGAATAGGCACTGCTCGCACAATAATCACCGTTGCACAGCTCTTTGCTGTTTACCGGCTTGATTACAATGTAATAAGTACCAACCAATCCGAGCGTGACGCTATAAGTCACGGAGTTGGCGGTTGCTTGGATGCCACCAGCCACGTTGGTGTTGAAGTTGGCGAAGACATTACCGGCGGCGTCTCGAACGGAGACATTCCAGATTGCGGGGATACCCGCCATCAAGTTAACGCCCTCGATCCAGTCCGGGGCCGAGAAGTTGAGCAGCAAATTCTGGTTCGGCGCGGAGGTCTCGGTATAGAACCAATCCTGATCAGCCCCGCTGTAGTTCTGACCCCAGAAGTTCACGCCTAGCACCAGCGGATCGGCGGTGATGAAGTTGTCGTTCGGCTCGGTCTCGCCGTAACTGGCCTCGGGGATGCAGGAGGCGAGCGTGATGCCGCAACCCTGAGGGTTGGCGACGCACTGTGCGACCTGGGCGGCGGCGCCGTCACCGAAGCCGATTGCATAACCTCTGTTAAAGCCGTTCTCATCGCCCGCAGCGAAGCCTTGGGCATAGCTTCGGTTGCGCTCGTCTTCGCAGGTCTTGTCGGCGGGATAGCTGCCGAGCGAAGCGGCATTGCTTGCCAGTGGGATGAGAAGGGCCAGGCCCATGAGGGGAATCACGAGGGGTTTCATAATGATTAAGTCCTTGTACAAGTACTGATCGAGAACCGTGTTCTAAATAACAAGCGACACCGACGCATTGACTCGGCAAGTGTAGCGAAAAGGGGGGGGTGAGCAAGTGACTCAGCGGCACAATAATCTAATTCTGTGGAGTAGTTCAGATATTTTCGATGAAATTATAAATATACGGGCGCAAGGAATCGCGATCCAATGCCGTAGCGGATTCGCTACAATCGCCACGTTAGGGCACGCGAGGCGACACCTCCGGCCCACATTCAAACGCCATGGGTGCTCATCACTCCTCAGGATATTCAGCCGATCAGCCGCGCAAAGCCAATGAACAGCCCCCCGACAGCGCCCATCGCGGTCTTGATTCCAGCGCACAACGAGGCCGCAACGGTCGGCGCCGTTGTGCGCGAGGTCCGCGAGCGTTGGGGGCATCCGGTCATCGTCATCGACGACTGCAGCACCGACACGACCGCGCTGGTGGCGCGCGCTGCGGGCGCGATCCTGGTGCCATTGCCGCTTCAACTAGGCGCCTGGGGCGCGATCCAGACCGGACTGCGCTATGCCCTCGCGCGCGGCTACCGCATGGCCGTGACCCTAGACGCCGACGGCCAGCACGAGCCGGGCCATCTCAACAGGCTCTTGGAACCGCTACTGCGCAACGAGGCCGATGTCGTGATCGGTGCCTTTCCGGCGCGCGCCAGCCCCGCGCGCCGACTGGCCTGGAGATACTTCCGGCTGCTGACCGGGCTAAACTTGGAGGACATTACCTCGGGTTTTCGCGCCTACAATGGCGCGGCTATGCGCTTGCTGGCCTCTCGCGAGGCGACCCTGGTCGACTATCAGGACGTGGGCGTGCTCCTGATCCTGCACCGTCATGGTCTGCGCACGCGCGAGGTGGCGGTCCCCATGCAGCCGCGCCTGCAAGGGGCCTCGCGAATCTTCGACTCTTGGTGGACCGTAGGCAAATACATGCTCCAAACCAGTTTGCTGTGTATCGCCCGAGTGGGTTACGGTCGCCGTCCCAAGAAGGGCCGTGACGCTTGAGACTGAGACTGCAATGACGTATCAAATGACCTCGACGGCAATCGGCCTGGTGATCGGTGCCGTCATCCTCCTGCTGGTGCGCCGGGACCACCTCCACGGCCCTTATGCACTCTGGTGGATCGGGGCGGCCGCGACGGTCATCCTGCTTGGCTTCTTTCCGCATCTGTTCGACATCCTGGCGCGTTACCTCGGCATCGGTTATCCACCGATGCTGGCCATGGTGCTCGGACTGGCACTGCTGCTGGTGAAGATCCTGACGATGGATCTCGAGCGCTCGCGCCAGGAGCGCCAGATCCGCCGCCTCGCGCAACGGATCGCGATCATCGAGACCCGCGAGACGCCGAGCGCGGACACCGAAACACCTCTACCCGGCGACGATCAGCCGCGCCGGGTCTGAACGGTGCGCGTCCTGCATGTTGGCAAGTATTTCCCGCCCTTCGCTGGTGGCATGGAATATTTTCTGGCCGACCTTGCTCGCGCACAGGCGAGCATGGGATTGGATGTCGCGGTGCTGGTTCACGATGAGCGCCGGGGCGGGCGTGGCGCACTGCCGGTGCGCGGCGAGCCGGTTGCGGTCTATCGCGCGCCCAGTCACGGACGCTTGCTCTATGCGCCGGTCAGCCCGGCATTTCCCGCCTGGCTCGCACGCGCCATTCGCCAATTCCGCCCCGATCTGCTCCATCTGCATCTGCCCAATACCTCGGCCTTCGCGGCCCTCGCCCTACCCGCCGCCCGGCGGCTGCCCTGGGTCGTGCACTGGCATTCGGATGTCGTGGCATCGCTCATCGACCGGCGATTGAGCCTCGCCTATCGGCTCTATCGGCCGCTTGAGCAGCGTCTACTCGCGCACAGCCGCGCCGTGATCGCCACCTCCGCGCCCTATCTGGACTCGAGCACGGCGCTCGCACCCTGGACCGAGCGGTGTGTCGCCATACCGCTCGGGCTCGATCCAGCACGTATCCCCAAGCCGGATGCCACGGCGCTTGCTCAGGCAGAGACGCTCTGGGGCAGCTCGGGTGCGCGCGTACTCGCAGTCGGCAGACTCACGTATTACAAGGGGCATGAGGTGCTGATTCGCGCGGCGGCAGAACGCACGGATACGCGCGTCCTGATCGTTGGAACGGGCGATCTGGCGCAGCGTTTGGCCGCGCTCGCGCGCACCCTGGGTCTGGAGCATCGAGTCGGCTTCACCGGATATCTACCCGAGACGCTGCTCAATGCGCTACTGGCCACCTGTGATCTGTTGTGTTTACCCTCGATCGAGCGCACGGAGGCGTTCGGCCTGGTGCAGCTTGAGGCCATGCGTTTTGGCAAGCCGGTCCTCGTGAGCGACATCGCGGGTTCCGGTACCGGCTGGGTGGTGCGCCGCGCCGGCAATGGCCTGTTAGCCCGGCCAAGCGATCCGGGTTCATTGGCGCAAGGGCTGAACGCTCTGCTTGGAGATCCAGCGCAACGCCAACGCCTTGGGGATGCTGGACGGCGCGCGCTCGAGCGTGAGTTCGGCATCCGTCCGGTTGCCGAACGCATCACCGATGTCTATCGAGGGATGTTCGATCCGATTTCGGCCGATCGCGTCTCCAAGACCGACGACGACCTCGGCCACGCCCACAGCGAGAGCAGGTAGAAGACGTACAACGGCATAAAGTGCAGCATCAGCCGGGCGCTACTGGTCGATTGCACTGCCCAGCGGTAGGCGTCGGTGAAAAAGAACAGAACAAACAGCATCAACAGGCTGCCGAGCACCAGCGTCAATTCGGCCCGCAGCCAGCCGACATCCTTGGCCCCAAACACCCTGAACATCCCGTAGAAACTGGCGGCCATCAACGCATACGCGAAGAGATGCCAGTTTCCGTCGATGAACAACGTGTTCAGCATGGGGCGCCAACTGTCGTGAAAACCCAGCTCGAAGCGCCCGATCAAGGGAACCTGAATGAGCGATGCGGTGAGTTCGAAGCGCCCGAAGCCCGGCAACATGAAGGTCGCGCCGCCGGTGATGATCACCAGGATGACCGAACCGATCGCAGCGCCTAGCAGCAGAATCGGCCAGCGCCCGCTCAAGCGCGCAGCGAGCAGGGCAGCAATGAGTAGCACGATCCATACCGTGCCTTCTAATTTGATGAACGGGCAGCACAGCGCCAGAACGAGCGCCAACACGCCTTGTCGTCGATCACCAGTGCGCGACCACTGAACGCAGGCAATCGCACTCAAACCAAAGGTCGCCGCCAGCCAGAGATCGGCATATCCAGCGAGCGCCACATGCGCATTGAGCAGGGGCAGTGAGAGGAGCAGCCAGAGAAAAACCGTACTGGTCAGCGGGGTCGCTCCCCATGTCCTGGCCTGGCCGTAAAAACCCAGGCCCAGCGCGATGAAGCACCCGAGCCAAGGCAGATTCGCGGCCGTTTCGTTCCATTCGCCATAGACGAGCGTCGGCCAGAGCGCGAAGAGCGACACGGCCTTGGGATAGGTCCAGGCATTAAGGGTATGGGCCTGTCCGGAGGTATCGTTCAGCCAATCAGCGGCAGAGACGAACGGCAGTAGTTGGCCCGTCTCGGACCACAGACGCGCACGCACCGACCAGGTCGTCCAGGCATCCCAGGGGAACAGCGGCTGCCACCAGACCTCTAGCGCCAGTCCGATCACCCGCACGGCAAGCCAGCACAGCAGCAGGACCACGACGACGCTTTGCCAGCGCGGCAACGGCGGCGATTGGCGGACCGCTCCGGCGAGCGGCGAACGCCGGATGCGCCAAAGACCCAGCCAGATCGCGCCGACGAACACCAGCATCGTCAGCCACGCCCCGGCCCTCAAGCCCAACGGAGCGGTCAGATAGAGCATCAGCGCGGCGGCGAACAGGCCCAGCAGGTAGCCGTATCCGAGCACCAAGGGCCAGGTTCCAGTCGCGTTGCCGCGCCATGCCTGTTTCAATGCAACGACCCCGGCCAGCCAGGGGAGCACGATCGCCAAGCAGACACCAAACCAGCCCATGATCAGGATTCTCCGAGGATTCTGAACAGACCACCAAGACTCGGGTTGGAGAGTTCCAATGTCGCGGGCAGTCGATAACCATCGATGACGAGTACGTTCTCGCTGCGGTCATAGCGCACTGTGCTCATGGGCATCATCGTCAAAACGTAATCGCCCGTGTGCAGGCTGGTACCTGAATCGATGGTCTCGGTCAGGAATGTATTGACCGGCAACAAATGGTAGCGCGCCCGCCCCGCTGCATAGCCCGTCGGCTCGGAGGAAAGAATGAACAACCGCCCCGAACCAGGCTGGAGATGCCGTTTGATCTCTTGCAGGAAGGGATAGAAATCACGGTCGGGACCGGCCTCTTGCCGCTCGATCATGTCCAGTCCGGCATAGAGACGCTGCGTCTGATCGATACGCTGGACGAGCGTCCATTGCCAACCAACATCCAGTATCAGCCAGCCGAGCAGGCCGATCGCCACATACGGGGTTGCGTTTCGATGTCCGCGCCACGGCGGGCACATGATCAGATAGAGCAGGCCGCTGATGGCGACCCAGACGGCGACTTGAAGCGTCGGGGAGAACGACGTGCGGCCGGGACCCGCGTACTCGAAGTTGATCGAATGCCCAGTCCAGCCCTCATCCCCGGTCCAGTCCCGCCAGATCGCCTGCAGAATCTGGCCCTGCGTTGGTGCTTTTGGCAGGATATCGAGGCGGTTCAGAGTCAGTGGCTCGGTCAAGTGGCCCACCACGACGAGACCGATCGCGATGACGCGACCATCCCACGCCGTCTCGTCAGTGAGATCCACCACGCCGTCTTTGCGCTCCTGCTCGGAGAGCAGCCGGTTGGGGGGTTGCGCACGACTGGCGGCGCTCGCCCACAGCACTCTCAGCTCTTGGGCCTCGCTCAAACCATCCAACTGCCAGCTTAAACGGGCGTAGCGCACGGTATCGAAGGGACGCACGGCCCCCTGAATCACCACCACGCCGCTCTGATCGGACGCGCTGACCTCAAGACCCGCATCCGTTTGACGGCCCGAGCCGCTGACGACTTGCAAATCACCGCCGCGCAGCTCAATCGGTGGTGCTTCGGGATCGCCCCCGAAGCGATAGGACAGCCAGAGGATCACGAACACAGCCAGCGTGCCGCTACAAATCGCCAGCACAAAACGGATAAAATGACGAAGACCACTCATCACTGAAACCCTCCCCGGATGCGCCTTCGGGACAGACGAACACTTCAGCTCGCATCTCCTGACGCCGAACGGTGCATCACGTCCTGGAATACCGACTCATAGCGACCGACCATGCGCTTGACCGACAGCTCTTGGGCGCGGGCCAGTCCCAGATCGACCAACTCCTCGCGCCGTGCCGGATTGGCCAACAATTCCAAAATGGCCGTGGCCAGCGCCTCTGGATTTTGCATCGGCACCAGCACGCCGTAGGCATTGTCGCCGATCACCTCTCTGGGTCCATAGGGGCAGTCGGTCGCGACGACCGGTGTCGCGCATGCCATGGCCTCCAGCATGCTGTACCCAAACCCCTCGAACTGGCAGGTATGCACGTAGAGATCGGCGCTGGCGATATACGGATACACGTTCTCCTGATGGCCCACAAAGGCGACGCGCTCGGCCAGCCCCCAGTCGGCGATCTGCCGTTCGAGCGCGGCCCGGTCAGGACCATCGCCGACGATCATCAGTGACGCGGGCTGTACATCCTGGATGCGCCGAAACGCCTCAAGCAGGAGTCCGAGGTCTTTCTCGATGGACAGACGCGCGGCTACGCAGAGCCGTGGGAGATCGTGCGCAAGGTGCTCAATGCCGAGAGCAGGTTCGGCTGCGGCCGAGCGGATGGCGTCGCAATCGACCCCGTTTGGGATGACGACGGTCCGACCGGCAGAGCCGAGAAAGCGCCGTCGCAGTTCGTTGGCCGTCCCCTGTGAGGGCACGATCATACGGTCGGCGAGACGCGCCGTCGCCCCGACCGCGAGACGCAAAAATGCGTTGCGCCGCATACCCTGCTCATAGCGCAGCATGTGCTCGTAGACGGGTCCACGATAACTGCCGACTGTCCTGACAGGCAAGCGTTTGAGCTTGACCCCGAGCACGGCGAGCGCGGACGGATAGTGCATCATTCCCAGCACCAAATCTGGGCTTGCCTCGCCGATCAGATCGCCAGCGGCCAGCGCGTCGACGATAAGCTCTTTCGTGGAGCCGAACCAGCCGCCACGCAGACGTGAAGAGGTGTCGATGAAGGCGTCGATGGTGTCTGGCAGGAAGGCGCGCAATGGCGCCGGCGCGGCCACATAAACATGACGCACGATATCGCGGTTGAGATGGAGGATGAGATTACGGGTAGTGCGCTCGGCACCGCCGAAAACCGTGGCGAGATGGAGAATCAGCAAGCGCATCGCGACGCCATCGGCAGATGAACTGAATCGATCGGGATGACTGGGCGGCGATTCGCCGCCCAGAAGAGACTCAGTAGCGTGTGAAGACGATATTCTGTGATTCGAGTCTAAACTCCTTCACCCATTCGCCATCCACCCACAGCCAGGTGTTCTCGACCGCGACTTCGCGCTCGGGCCGACTGACCACCTCACCCGTGGTGGGCATCTTGAACTCGGGTATTGAGGCGCGAATGTTCGTGGTGACGCGCGCGACTGGACCCTCAATGCGAATCTCGCCGACCTTGGCCTCGGCGTATTTGATTTTACCCATGGTGGCGGAATAACGCTCGAGCGGCGTACTTGCCTTGAAGAACGGGTCCAGATAATCGTAGGTCTTGTCGAACTCTCCGTCCCGCATCGCCTGCCAATAGGCGTCAGCCCGTTGGCGGAGCGCATCCGCGTCACCGATCGGGCGAGCGTCCTGCGCGATATTCGCTAGTTTGGCCGCGTCGAGATCAATCTGTACCAGCCGCTTGGTCTCCATGCGATCGTTGGTGTAACGCTCTGCAAGCACATGATAGCTCTCGCCACTGCTGTAGAGCGCGTTCGGGGCGAAGCGCAGGCCCAGATTGACGCCCGTCTCACGCGGCAACGCCACCCCGTTCAAGGTCCAGGTCTCACCGAAGTCCTTCGACAGCGCGGCATGGAGACCCGCGCGAATGGTTCGCCAATCCTCCCACACAACGAGCACTTCGCCTGCCGTTTTGCCGAATGTGACGGACGGATTGCGTGCATGGAACCGCGACAAATCATTGGACTTGGTATCTCCGAGCGCACGCAGCCGGGTCGCCTGCGACCAGGTACTGCCGGTATCGGCTGAACGAATGACATAGACATCCTGCTTGGACTGATCGTCGCGTTTGCGCGCCGTCACTGCGAGCAGAATATGTGCGTTGTCGTCTGAGGCGATTTGCAGGCTCGCCACATCGAACCCCTTGAGGCCGTCGAACACAAAGCCTTTCCAATTCGCCCCATCGTCATCGGAGTAAGCACCTTCGAGTCTAAAATCGCGGCGATCCGCGCCATATTGACCCAGCCAAACGGCAAACCAGCGCTTGCCCACCGTAAACGCATCGAAAATCGGCGTGACTTCGGGTACTTCAGCGACCTTTACGGCCTCACCGAAGCCGCCCTCAGTGGATGCATCTCGAAAACGCGCCATGATGCCCGACTGCTCGCCATCGGAGCGCCAACTCAATGCCATGACCTTGCCGGATGCCTCGACCGCCATGACTGGATAGATGCCCGCCATCACCAGTTGGACCTCGGACAGGTCACCCGTGCTTTGCTTTAAGTTCCGGTAGTAGAGGTTGTGCTGCTCACCCGTCGGCTCGTTTGTTTTCTCGCCATACCACAGAAAGTGAGTCAATCCGTGCGCGTCAGTTTCAGCGGTAAAGCGCGCCAGGGGTTGGCTATCGCCACCGATCTCCTGCGGCGTGCCTTCCGGGGACTGACCCGCAGGCAGGAAGTACAACCCCTTCTTTGGATACTTATCGCGCCACAGCACCCCAGCGCCCTTGTCGATCGCGGCCATGGCAAGACCCGATGGAGACTGCGCGCGATTATCCGGGACCAGCAGACGCTCCTGATTCTGGGGATCGCGCAATCGCAGCAGACGCCCCGTGTCGTAATAGGCAAGCCATCGCGCGCCGGACGCATCCAGTGTGTAATCCCAATCGCTGCCTGCATCCATGATCTCTGACGTTACGAAATTCTCGGATACGGTTTTGTCCGTCTGCTCATCACTCGCGAACAGCGGATTTGCTGAGAGGAGCACACTGAATGCACCCGCCAGGCCGACAGTCTTAGACGCTTTGAAAGTCACTGCAATCCCCGAAATGCCAAACGAAAACAGAAGAGATCAGGCCATCGCGCTGGTCATCGGCGACGGCACAAAAAGGCCGCCCGGAGGCGGCCTTGACTTCAGTCGGAGTATTCAAGGTCAAACCGCACCTAGAACATCCCTGAAGTGAGCTTTAGCGCCGGGAAGGCGCGTTGCCTCACTCCGGAGCCAGCATGATCGCGTTGTTGTAGACTCCGCCAACAGACTCGCCGTTGATGGTGCCGCCGAGGTTGTACTCGAGCTTGATCACGACCGCACCGTCGTCCGTTGCGTTTCTGTTGGCAGCCGCTTCCAAGCCACCGCTTGCGGTGGAACTGTATGCAGCAGGCGTCCAGGTGCCATTAACATCCGTGACGCGGTAGTTCCAGATGCTTCCCCAGCCGCCGTCGATCAGGCGCGCACGGGTGCCGTCGCTCAGCATGTCGGCCGCATCGACGCGTCCAACACAGACGACGTCCTGCGGCAACGTGCCGGAGATCAGGTTTTCATCACGGTCGTAGAGATCGCCACGGCCAGAGGTGACGAACTCGACGCGTGCACGGTAGTTGTTCTGGAAGTCAGGCGCTTGATCAAAGTCGACTGGAGTCACGAAGAACGCGGTCGTGATCTCGTTGAACGGCATGATTGCGACGTTGGACGGGCTCTCCGAGGCAGCAGCCCTGTAGTCACTCCCACCGCCTGTATCCTCAAACCCGTTTGCATTATGGGCCTGGTAACCCCAAGCCGCGCCACTGCCAAACTCGAACACGAAGGCTTCGCCCGAGAGCGTGTTCCTATCCTCGTTATCGTCGCGGTTGTCGACGTAGAGATAGCCGCGCGAAGGAGCGACATTACGGCCAAAAGCATAATCCCGACCGGACTGCTGCCACTGGTTGTTGATGCTCGGATCGTTGAACAGCACACCAGCCGTATCAGCGCCAAAGACGCCACCCAGATCGATCGTCTGGATGTCGTTTACGCTGGTTGGGAGGAACTCGTTGTACTCTTCGCAGATGGCGAGCTGATCTTCCGCGGCATCGCCGGACTTGTAGTAGTAGCGATAGTGCAGGTGGCTACCGTTAGACCCACCGGCCTGATCCCAGTTATCGGTCGCCCGGTTGATGACGCTGACGACGGTAGTAACGCTGTCGCTGACGGCGGCATAAGGGAAAAATACGCTATCGGCCTGAGCGATCCCGACTGCCGAGACGCCAATGGCTGCTGCAACTGCGGATGCGAGTGTGTTCTTTGCAAACATCGCTGGAGTTCTCCTGTGATTCACACGTAACAAACTGATTAAAGTGCTTTTGGAATTTCCGGACTCTATTTGAGGCTACCGGCGATGGAGTCAGCGTGAGGTGCCGCCCACCTGAAACATATTGCCACGCTGGCTCGCGGCTCGAACTGGAGTCTACACTACAAATTGTTGTTGTCAACCCACATCAATAGATTTAATCACCTGATAAAAGCCGTGTCGCGCGCGCATCAAACCCCGCAGAAGCTCTTCAAGTCATTGCATTCGACGGCATTTTACTCAGCTCATGCAACACTGTTGCATGCCAGCAACACTTGGCGGAAAAACCTCTGAGCGCCTCTGTCCGAGAATTGTTCACAACTCAGCCACCGCGCGCGCCGCTCGGATATTATCTAAATACGCAAATTAAGCTAAAAACGTGTCAGGCGCCAAGCGGGATCAGTAGATATCGACATCGCCCATCGTGTAGTACAGGTGCTCCCTGGCCGTCTGGGTATCGATCGCGCTCTGCCAGCACATATTGGCCGCGAAGAGCGGTGTCTCAACGATCGGCGAGCGGAGCGACGCGCACCAGGCTCGCGGCAGCAGGAGCGTGCTCGATCGCTGAACAAACGCGCCGAGCGCGGCCAGCGCATTGCTCAGCGACGCCTTGGGTGCCAGCAAGTCCACGATACGCAGCTCGCCGTCGTGAAGGTGCGTGACCGCCCAACCGCGCAGTTGGCCAAGGCGGGTCAAACCAACGAGCTGGTAGTTGCGCACGGGATTATTGCCATAACGCCAGCTTAGATAGGCTGCGTCTCGCACCAGGCCAAGTACATAGCCATCGCGCAGACGGCCCCAGAGCGTATCGAGTCGCGTATCAGTCCAGTATAGAGGCTCGGCTCGCCAAAAACTGATGAGGCCGTCACGCTCAGGAACAGTGGTTTGGACGGCGATCTCGATGAGATCGTACACTCCCGAGCGCGCCCCAATCAGATAAGGCCGACGCCCAGGAAAGCCATAACGAAATGCCATGGGGAGAGCGTTTGCGATACGCGACAGGAGGCAACGCAGCATCCGTGTAAAAAGATTGTTTCGGCCCAGACCGCCACGCTGCGCCGGATGCACCATCACGTCGCAGATCTGAACGAAAGGTATCGGTGAGCCGTGAAATCTGCCGGGGAGCGTCAGCGCGCCCGCATAGGCCACGATGGCTCCATGCTCATCGAGTGCGACCAGCGAATCAACGGGCGTGTAGCCAACCGCCAGCGCGCGGCTTGCGGCAAATTTCCAGCGCCACTCGCTGGAGGTTCTGTGGACCCCGAAAACCTTGGCGAACAGATCGAGAAGTTCCGGTTCGTCGGCAGGCGTTGCGCCGCGCATTCGATGCTCCCTCATCGCTGCATTATCTGTTGTTTCGGGTTGAATCGGCAACCTTTTTAACTTTTTTCGCCCATTCGCAGGTGACTGAGCGCGACTCAAGTATCGCCGCTTTGAACTGCATCAAGCTGATGCGGTGATCCGCCGCCGGTATGTCGTGTCCACATGCGCAGATAAAGCGCCTCGAGATTGCGCGTGAAGCGCCGACTGTCGAAAAGCGCCGCGCCGACTCGCGCATTGGCCAGGCGCGCTCTGAGCGCCGCCAGCTCAGCGGGGTGCTCGATCAACTGGCGCGCCACCGCCCGATACTGGTCGAGATTCGTGGTGATCAACTCAGTGATACCTGTCGCGCTCAACAGGCTTGCCGCAACGCGCGAGGCAAAGGTCTCGCCCATGCAGGTCAAGACCGGCACGCCCATCCAGAGCGCGTCTGAGGCCGTCGTGTGCGCATTCACGGGCAAGGTATCCAAGAAGAGATCCGCTAAGGCGATTCGGGCAAGATGCTCGGGCTGAGGCAGTTTGTCCGCAAAGATCAACCGCTCGGGCGCCACCCCGCGCGCTTGGGCCTCGCGCATGAGAGTGTCCCTGACCACGCCGGTTCTGGCATAGAGCCAAAGCACCGCATCCGGCGTTTCTCTGAGCAGCTCGCACCAGCAGTCGAAAACCGCTGGCGTGATTTTGTAAGGATCATTGAAACAGCAGAGCACCAGGGCGCTATCGGGCAAACCGGCATCGGCCCGCGTCGGCGTCTGCCCGACCGGGCGGGCATCGTCCACGGGCGCATAGGTATCCGGCAGATAGGCGAGCGCCTCATCATAATGCCCGGCATGCTCGGGCGGGGCAACGACGCGGTCGGCGATCAGATAGTCGATGAACGGCGCGCCCAGCCCGCCTGGAAATCCGAGCCAGCTCACCTGGAGCGGACTCGGGCGCAGGGCGAGAATCTCGAGTCGACTGCCCGTGGTGTAGCCTTTGAGATCGACGAGAATATCGATGGCATCGTCGCGGATGCGCTGCGCTGCCTCGAGATGCCCCAACGAGCGGATATCCACGAAATGTTCGAACGCATTGATCAAACGTTGGCGCATCTGGCCACCTTCGTCCAATCCCGTCGAGTAGGCGAAAATCTCGAATCGATCGCGATCATGCCGCTCGAAAAGCGATGCGGTCAAATAAGCGGTGGCATGCTCCTGAAAGTCGTCCGACAGGTAGCCGATACGCAGACGTTGTTTTGATGGCATCCCCGTCGGCGAAGACAGCTCATGTGCACGCTCAGACCATGGGCGATAAATAAGAGCGCGCGCGCGCGCGATCCGCAGTAGATCGGAAGGCCCGAAGTCAGCGAGCGTCATTGCCGTGAAGGGTGCGATGACGGACGTCTCCGACGCTTGAGCCAGCGCGCGCAACTGTGTCTGCCGTGTGGCCAAATCGCGCCAATCGCAAATCCGATACTGATTGCGCACCAGCTCACCGAGCAGGGTCGGCGGTTGATTGCCGGAGCGCGCAAGGCTCTGCTCGAGGATGTCCGTAGCATGCTCGAACAGGCCGACCTGCGCGAACACCGGCGCTGCCGCCATTGCGCGCTCGGGCGTATCGGTCTGCGCCTTGATTAACTGCACGGCGGTCTTGAGCGCATCGTCCCCGGACTCGTGCCCGGCTTCACCGAGCTTGTAAGCAGCCTGCACCAGACAATAGACGGCCTCGGCTAAGTCTGGATTCAGCCGCGCTGCCTGCAAGGCGTATTGAAAGGCGACGTCGAGCTGGCCGCGTCGCAACGCGGCGTCGGCTGCGTTGTTCCAGGTCTCGGCACGCAGCGGATTTAACGTCAACGCCTGCTCGAATGCCGCGAGGACGTTGTCGACTTCGCCCAGTTGCGCATAGAGCACCCCGAGATGGTCCCAGAGTTCTCCACGACCCGGAATCAGCTCGCCTGCCCGCTCAAGCGAGACACGTGCCTGAGCGTGACGCTTCAGCGCCATATGACCCAGGCCGCGCAGATGATGCCCCTCGCCCCAGGACGGAAACTCGACGAGCAGAGGAGCGAGCACATGCTCGAGTGCGTCGAACTGCCCAGATTGATAGAGCTGAATCGCGCGCGCGAAGGTGTCCTGAAGCCGTGCGCTGACCGCCGTCGTCGTGGCCAGCGTCAGCGGGCTATCGGGCGGCTCATGCACAGAATCAGCAGGCAGTGGAATGGCCGAGTCGTCATCCTGGCCAGTTGCACAGGCATCAATCCAGGCGCGCCAGCGCGTTTGCGTTTGCGCTGGCAAGCCGGACTGCTCGGCATCGGCCAGAAGCCGCTCGGCATCGGCCCACCTGCCAGAGCGCAGAAAACCATGCAGCAGTGCGGCACGGAGCGTCTCGGACGTCGGCCACTGCAGCAGCGCACGCTTGAGAAAAGGCATCGCGCTCAAGCCCAATCCCGAGTCGATCAAGACAACGCCCAGGTTGTAGCATGCCAGCACACGATCAGGCCGTTGCCGCAAAGCGTGTAGATAATCGGCGAACGCCTCATCGAGCGCACCTTGCCGATGCTTGGCAATCCCCTCGACTAAAGTATCGGGCGGCTGCGTTGCGGTTTGAGACGACCATGAAACAGAATAGTTGATCACAGCGACGACCTGACTCTAATGAATCTCTCTGAGCACGACTTCATCCCTTACCACGCCGATCGGGCAATGCCCAGCGGACGTGCATTGGTCCTGGCGCCGCACCCCGATGACGAGGTGTTCGGTTGCGGGGGGGCTATTATGCGACATATTGCCGCTCGTGACCCGGTGCGCGTGGTCATCGCCACGGATGGCGCCTTCGGCGCGACGGACGACGCCGGGCAGTACGCGCGCTCACGCCAGCAAGAAAGCCGCTGCGCGGCCGCCGTTTTGGGCTATCGCGATCCGCTGTTCTGGGGGCTACCTGACCGTGGGCTTGAGTATGGCGAGCACCTGATCAGGCGCATCCAGACCGCGATCGATGACTGGACGGCGGATCTGCTCTACGCCCCGTCCTGGTGGGAGATCCATCCCGATCATCTGACGCTCGCCCTGGCGGCGGCCGAGGCGGTGCGACGCTGTCGGCGCCCACTGCGGCTGCTGATGTACGAGGTCGGCGTCCCATTGCACCCCAACCGCCTGCTCGACATCACCGATCTGCGTGCACGCAAGCAGGCCGCCATTGCCTGCTTTGCGAGCCAGTTGGCGCAACAGTCCTATGATCGGCATGTCACGGCGCTGAACACGTATCGAACCTACACGCTGGCGGCGGGCGTTGAATCCGCCGAAGCCTATCGGGAGATGGACCGCGACGCGCTGCACGCGGACCCGCTGCGCATGATCCGTCCGGGGATCTACTACAGCCGCGATGGTCAGCCGAATACGACCGCGCCGCCGCTGGTATCGGTCATCGTCTCCGCTGAAGATCCGGGGCGTCTACTCGATACGCTCGATTCGATCGCGCTTCAGACACATTCGAATATCGAAATCCTGGTGCTTGGCGACCCGCTTGGTGCTGCCCTCGAGACCTGGCCCGAGCGCTTCCCCATCCGCGTTCTAGCGCCAGAAAAGACGATGAGCGCGGCACGGATCGCGAATCTAGGGCTGGATGAGGCCATGGGCGACTATCTGATCGTCCTGGAGGATGGCGCAATGCTCTATCCCGATCACGTCGCCGGGCTGGTCGGGATGCTAGAGCATCGCGACCAGGTGAGCCTGGCGATGCGTCGTCAGGGCGCGGCCCCGGCCATTGAGCACGAGACTGGCGAGCGGGCGATACGCTCCGAGCGCGAGCGCCTCGCGGCGGTCGAACAGACGCTGCGTCAGGAGCTTGCGGCGATGCGTCGCTCCACATCCTGGCGGATCACCGCGCCGCTGCGGTTTTTGGTGACGCGTCTGCGCGGGCGATAGACCCGCGTCTGTGTCGATTCGGCGGCATATCAGCGATAGAAGATATCCCGGTAAGCGGTGTAGAAAGTGATCATCAGCACCGGCACCACCAGGAGCAAGCCGAGCATGAAGGGAAGCGCGCCCAACATGAACATCACCATGGCGGTCAGCCCATAAAGCAGGAAGGGCAGGATATTTTTCAGACACCCCATGAAGCTGAGTTTGAAAGCCTGCAAGACGGGCACGTCATTCAAGGCAACCAGTGCCGGGGCGAAAAACATCGCCATCGTCAACGCGATGCCCATGAGCATCGCGACCAGCATCGGCAGGAGGAAGGCGGGACTTGCGAACATGGCGTCCATGTTGGACGGCCCCATGAGCGTAGCGCTGGCCATCATCTCCGAACCGGCGATCATGAGTGTGAAGATCGCCATGACGATGATCATGGTGACGATCGTCAACAGCAGATAGACCACCCCGACCAGGGCGAGCGGTCGAGGTTTGCGCGACAGACCGGCGAACAGCAGGCCGACCGAAAATTCCTCGCCGTTATGCAGCGCATGCGCCCCTATGATCAGCCCGGCGATCATCATGGGACCTATGATGGTCGTCGCCAGCCCCCCGATCAGGGGCACAAGGCTGAGCGCGATCACGATGAGATAAAACAGCACAGACGCACCGATCCAGCCACCCGGGGCCTGTTTGAACAGATCCCACGCATCCCCGATCCAGCTCCAACCGCGACCGGCGCTGACCGAGCGGGGCGCATAGAGCACGTCCTCTCGCGCGCCGGGTGTCGGTGGCGCCTCGTCTAAGGACACTCGATAACGCTCAGCCACCACGCCGCAGGTCTGGCAAACACCGGTTAGATCCGAGACCTGTTCAGCGCCGCACTTCGGACACTGCGACCAACTGCCATCGGTGCGTGATGGTTTTTCAAGGCTTGGCCCTTCGGGCTTGGCGTGTGTCTCGCCCTGCTGCGCCGCACTGGGCGGTACGTAAGGACGCAATACGGAGTCGTCCTGAGGTTCGGTTAGATCCTCCGGTTCGATGGTGATCGCCAACCCGATGGCCATGAGCGCGGCCCGATAACGCTCGACCTCCACCGCGTTGAGGCGCTGCTTCAGGACCCGTCCGCTACCCTTGAGGATCAGCTCGCGAGCGGACTCCTCGCGCATGCGAAACTTAGCGGCCATGCGCTGCGCGACGTCGTCGGGCGTCTGCCCAGGCATCAGATTGCCGGAATACAGGATTCGATAGTGCGCATCCATGTGTGGTGATCTCTTTGTCTTCAGTGGGACCGCGTCAAGGCGCACATCGCTTGAGCCAGGCGAGGACACCCGGCTCCGCGGCCCAGACATCGCGCATGGCTTCCCGATAAAGCCAGGCTTCGTCGTCGCCGCCCGGCGTGACGCCGAGCGGGCTGAGGTGTGGCTGCTTGATCCGTTTACGGGTCAGGTATCGAGGAATGTGCGGCAGTCTGCGCACCGCCGTGTTGAGTGCCGAGCGAGCGCGCTCTTGGCGACCAAGCCGATAGAGCGCAAGGACTTCACCGTAGGCCAAGTCGGCAAGCAGATCGTCTGGAAAGCGTTGCGCCAAGGCTACGGCTCGCTCATCCTCGCCGTCACGCAAGTAATGATTCATAAGCTCGGCGCGCGCACCGTGATTGTCCTGTGGATTGAGGCGCAGCAGTGTTTCCAGGGTGTGAATCGCCGCCGCCGGACGACCCTCCTGAAGCTGACACAGATAGCGGCGAAAGAGCAAACGCAACAGCGGGCGATTGCTCCTGCGAGACCAGGGAAGACAACGCACAGTGTCCGGTTCGAGCACCTGTTGGAGAATCAGCCAAGCGCGTTCGATCAGCGGTCCGAGCAAGGCGTGTGAGATCCAGGGCAAGGCGCTCTCGGGGTGCTCGTAGAGCGCGGTGGCCAGATCATCGAGCACATCAATGCTATCGGCCAGCTCGGGATGGCCGAGCAGATGATCCACCCAGGCCGTCTCACTCCAGACATCTGCGTCCTCGGACAGTGTCAGATGGGTCGAGTGGGGCTTATCGACTGGGTAGAGTGCGCGCCACAGCGTCCGCGATCGGCGCACCGAGGCCGGCGGGCGAAGCTCGAATGGCAGTGCGCGACCACCCCTGGGCGTCTTCGTAGGGGCCGCGTCCTCAGCATTGCGGGGCTTGAGCGCGGTCTGCTCATACATGCTGGTAGGTGTCGCTTCAAACAAATCGAGCTGCATGGCCGATGCGCGCGCAACACGACCAGGCGTTGGCTTGAGCGCGACCAGGGCGTAGCGCGGCAGTGGCCGGGCGCTGATCACGGCTATCCAGTCGTGCAAATCCACCAGCACCGGATCGAGCGCATCGGCATGGCTGTCGATCATCGCCTCTTGAGGATTGCTGACGACCCGCGCCAGGAAGTCCATGAAGCTTTCATCATCAAAACCCAGACGGCGCAAGCGATGCAGCCAAAAGCGCGCACGCTCTTGCGCCAGCCAGTCTTTGTGCTGGGCGGCCAGAAGGGTGATTTCGAGCAGCGCGGTGCTCGGATTGTCGGGGTTGCTGCGCAGCGCGGCCGTGAAAGCGTGTTCGGCCTGGGCATAGTCGCCCTCGTCGATGTGCATGGTGCTGCGCCGCTGCCAGGCCGCAGACTGCATTGCGCTGCTACCCTCGGCGCAGAGGCGCTTGAGAAAAGCGTCTTTCTTGCGCCAGTGCTCGAGTCGATCATAAGCGTCGCAGAGCAGATCGAACGCCGGTTCGTAGCGCGCATCCAGTTCTTGCAGCGACCCAGAGAAGAGCGGCTCCAGGAGCGCGACGACACGACCTGGGTGGTCCTCATCGAACCAGCGGTCGGCGATTTTTGCCAGCAGCGGCCCTGGAACGGCGCTCAGGGCCAGCGCCTCGCGCAGCGCCGGTTCGGTCAGCTCATCGAGCAGCGCTTCCCAGATCAGCTCGCTGGGAAGCTCAGGCATATCGTCGAGATTGGCGCAACACTCGCCATGCCTGAGACCGGAGCCGCAGGCGCAGGGCGCGTTGGGCAACGGGGGGTCCATCGGCAGCGGGCGAAAGGCGTTAAACGGCTGCGGGGTAGCGTTCCAGATCAGGGTGGCGAGCACACTGGCCAAGCGTTGAATTTCGAGTTGATCGAGATACGCATCGGCCAAACCGAGAATGTCGGGAATATGCTCGCGCGCCCAGTGCAGGAATGCCTGCTGGTCCGGCTTGGCCAGGATCTGTCTGACAGACTGCACGATGAGCTGCTCGAAATGCTCGGCATCGGCCGTCTCTTGGTGGAACATATCAGGTTCCTCCGCTTAATCAATCAGGCGCCCCGCGCGGATCTCGACAACGCCCGTCTATTCAAACGAACATCATTGTACCCTGCCACTTGGGTTTTGTGTCGATTCGCGATACGCCCCATATTCTGACACTGGGCGGTCAGATCGCAGAATTTCAAGACCAATCGCGCACGCAGACATCCGTATCGATCGAGTTCAGCCATGACAGAGTCCAAGGTTCGAATCTTCATTTCATCCCCCTCGGACGTCGCGCACGAGCGCGCACTCGTCAAGGACGTTATCGCCGCGCTGGCTCAGGAGTATCTGCCCTACTTCAGCGTTCAGGCCGTGCTCTGGGAGGAAGAGGCGCTGAGCGCGGCGCGCAGCTTCCAGGCCGGGCTGCTGCGCCCGGCCGAGTGCGAGATCGTGCTGGTGATGCTCTGGACCCGGCTGGGCACCCCGCTGGCAGATGATCCCTACGGCGGCATGACCGGGACTGAATGGGAGTTTGTCGATGCCGTCGAGGCCTCCGCGCGTGACGGCGCGCCGGAGGTGCTGGTCTACCGCAAGACCGCGCCGCTGCTGGTCGACATCAACGACGCGGCGGCGGTGCACGCGGCGGTGTCGGATCGGGAGCGGCTTGAGCACTTCTTTCGCGCGCACTTTTATAACGCCGACGGTAGTTTTAGCCGCGCCTTCCGTCAGTTCGACAGCGACGCGGCGTTCCGCGACCTGGTCGAAAATCAGCTTCGCCAACTGCTCAACCGGCGTATCAGCGCCGAGCGGCGCTTCTCGATGGCGCGCGAGGATTGGCGCGGCACCCCCTTTCGCGCCGGGCGCCCGTTCGAAGTGAGCGATGAGCGCGTCTTCACCGGGCGCGAGGCCGAGACCCGTGAGCTGATCGCGCGCCTCGATGCGCTACGCGAGCCAGGCCGAGGTCTGCTGATGCTCAGCGGTGCCAGCGGCGCGGGTAAGTCATCGCTGATTCGCGCCGGACTGATACCGCATCTGATCCGACCCTTTTTGTTCTCTGGCGTGAGCGGCTGTCGCTGGTGTCTGGTCGATCTTGCGACAGAGGTTGATACGCTCACAAGTCTGGCACAAGCGCTGCTGGCGCCGGGCACCCTGGGCGTCTCACTCGCCGCACTGGGACTGGATGCGCCACGGCTCGCCCGGTTGCTAAGCGTCGAGCCAGAAGTCGGCGCCGAGCAGGTGCAGGCGGCACTCGCACATGCCGGGCGCGAACATCAGGACGGTCGCAGCGGCGAGGGCCGGATGCATCTGGCGATCATCCTCGATCCGCTCGACCCGCTGTTCGATCCGGTGCGCCTCGCCGCGCCCGAGACACGCATGTTGGTGGACGCCCTGATCGCGCTCGCCAGCCACGCGCGCATTTGGGTGCTCGCCGCCTTGCGCAGCGATCATCTGCCGCTGTTAGAACAGCTTCCAGCACTGGCCGAGCAGCTCGACGAGCGCAGTTGGTATCGGCTTGATCCGCTGGCCCCGGCGCGCATCCGCCAGGTGATGGAAATCCCCGCGCGCGTGGCTGGGATCGATTACGAGGAGCGCGCCTGCGGCGCGAGTATCGGTCTGGTCGAGGCGCTGGAGTCTGAGGCAAGCGCCACGGCGCACTGGCCGCCCCTGCTGGAGCAGACGCTCGCCGATCTCTATGAGCAGGCCATCGCCAGCGCTGCGGACCGTGATGCCTCAGCTGACACGCTCCAACCCCGCGTACTCAGCATGCAGGACTACCGCGCCATCGGCGGACTGACCGGATCGCTGCTGCGGCGCGCCGATGGCGTGTGGGAGACCTTGAGCCAGGATGCCCGCGCCGCCCTGCCCCGTCTGTGCGGCGCATTGATCACGCTCGAGAGCGGCGCCCGAGCGCGGGCGAGTCGGCGCTCGGGGGATCTCGCGACTCTCAAGCGCGAGCCGGGATGCGCGACGCTGCTCGCGGCGCTGATTGAGGCCCGGTTGGTCGCCGTCGAATCCGTCGCCGATGCGAGCGGACGCATCCAATGTCCGCCCATCGTGCTCGGTCTGCGCGCCTATTTCAGTCATGTCTTTGCCCAGATACGCGAGGAGTGGCGCGCGCGGATTGCATTTTGGCGCAAGCAGGACACGCTCGAGAGCGAACTGGCCGCACCCGCCGAGGTCCACCAGACGCCCGTCGAACAGGGCAGCGACTGGCGAGACTATCGCTCCATCGCCTATTTCACCCATCCGGCCCTGCTCGCGCACTGGCAGCCGGTGAGCGCATGGCTGGCCGAGCCGGAGCACCGCCGCAACCTCATCCTGCGCAATCAGATCGTGCGCCAGGCGCGGCTGTGGAAGCGTACCGACTGCAATCGGGGATACCTGCTCGGCGAGGCCGGATTCGCCGCAGCGCGCGGCTTCGCGCAGACTCATGCAGCGGAGCTGGAGCCGCTGGAGCGTGAGTTCCTCGACGACTCCTGGGCGTGGATTCGCTTTCAGCGCCGACGCAATCGCGCAACCATCGGCTCGACGCTGGTGCTGATACTGGTGTTTGCGAGCATCGCGCTGTTTTCGGTGTGGAACGCCTCTCACCAGGCACGGCTCAATCTGCAACGCAGCCATCTGCACGAAGCCGACATCGCTATTGAGCGGGGCAACACGCCCAAAGCCATCCGGCTCGCCTGGGATGCTGGCGCCGATCTGCCCGCGCAGGCTGCGGACAGACTCGCGCGCGCCATCGCCGGCAACCGCCTGCTGGCCATGCTCCACGCCACCGACAGCGACACAGAGCGTCCCGCCGAGCCGGCGTTTAGCAAGGATGGAGAAACCCTACTGACCTTCTCGAGCGAGCGCGGCGCGCAGCGCTGGGTGCGCGAGGGTCGAGGTTTTCGCCACGTCGAGACGCTGACCGAGCCTGAGTTTCCGATTCACAGCGTACGCATCGCCGGACAGGGGCAGCAGCAGCGTCTGCTTGGACTGGGGCTGACCGGCGTCTGGGAATTGCCCGCCAAGTCTGATCAGGCGCCGACCTGGTCCTGCGGTAGCGACACGCCCGAGCTGGATCAAAGCGGCCAGCTACTCGCCTTGCCCTACAAGAACGCCGCCGGTGAGGAGGCGCTCTGTCTGATCGACCTCGACGACCGCAACGCCCCGCGCTGGGACCGCGCATTGCCTGGCGAGTCGATCCGCGATCTGGCCTTCAATGCCGACGGCACACAGCTGGTGCTCGCCTCGCTCACTGGACGGGCGCTCATCCTGAGCACCGCCACCGGGGAGGATGTCGACGTTCTGCCGCGTCAGGGCACCTTCAGTCGTCCCGTGATCCGCGCCCGCTTCAGCGCCGATAATGAGCGGATCGCCGTGGCGGCGCTCGATGAACAGGTGCGGATATTCGACCGTAACGGCCAGCAGCTCGCCGTACTCGGCAGCATGCAACGCGGCGAGCGGAGTGTAAAAATCCATCAATCCTCGGTGCGTGCGCTGGCCTTCTCACCGGATGGCCGCTCGCTGGTCGCTGGCGACGGGACAGGACAAGTCGTGCGCTGGGATCTCGACAGCGGCAGTGCGGAAGTGCTCGGCGAGCACGATCTGGCCGTCGATCAGGTCCATATCGGTTCACGCTTGGACCCCTATTTTGGAGAGCACCTGGTCTTGAGCCTCGCGCAAGACCGCACGGTCCGGCTGTGGCGTCTGGAAACCGGGCGCGATGTCGCCGTGCTCAGTCAGGATGCAACACTCGCCAACGCACGCTTCAGCCCGGATGGGCAGCGTGTGATGACAGCGGGATTGCGCGACGGCTCCGCACGGCTGTGGTCAGTACGGCCCGATAACACCTTAGCGTTCCGCCTCCCGCAGAATGATCACGTCGGACAGGTGGCGCTCGCCAAAGCCACGCCGGGCCAAGACAAGTGGTTGCTGATGGCGGCGGGCGCCTATGACGGAAAAATCGCCGTCTGGGACTATGCCCCAGGCACCGATCCGACGCCCCCGACCAAGCGTCTCGATCTCAATGCGCATCGCGGACCGGTGCGCCATCTCGCCTTCTCGCCCTCCCGGCGCTGGCTCGCCAGTGGGTCCACGGACGGGACCGCGCGGGTCTGGGATCTGGCCACGGGCGACTCCTGCCGGATCGCTGTCGCGTCCACGGACGACGTCTGCCGCAAGGACGGTGCGCCCGATTGCCCGGATGTCTATCGGGTCGGATTCGCGCCCGATGAGCGCTGGCTGGTGACCGCCTCGAAAGACGCCAGCCAGCCGGTGCGCCTCTGGAATCCGCTCACCTGCGAGCCGCTACCGCTGCCGGACGCCTTCGACATCCTCAAAGGCCGGGTGCACGCGCTGTCACTGCGCACCAATGCCGACGGATCGGTGATGATGGCCACCGGAAACACCGACGGGGCGTTGCGCGTCCTGCGACGCGACCCGATGGGCATCTGGTCCAAACGCTGCGTGCTCGAAGCGCACTACGCGCCGATCGCCGAGATCGCTTTTTCACCCGACGGGCGCTGGCTCGCCACCGCCAGCCGCGATGGACGGGCCGCGCTGATCGCGCTAGAGGACGGTCAGTGCGGCGAGCCGCGCTATCTCAAGGCGGATGCGGGCATCCTGTATGGCGTGCGTTTCGCACCCGACAGCAAGGCGCTGGTGACAGCGGCCTTCGAGGCCAAAGCGCATCTGTGGTCGATCGACGCCACGCTGCTCGCTGAGCTGAGCGGCCATCAGAACCGTGTCTCATCGGTTGAATTCAGCCCGGATGGCCGCTGGATCATGGCCGCCTCAAGCGACGGCACCGTCAGAGTCTGGAAGCGTCCGCTGCGCGCACGTTCCACGCCCGAGGAACCCTATCTGACACTCGACGCCGATCTCGGCGGTCTGACCCAGGCGGTCTTTGGGCCGGAGGGCAAGAGCATTGCCGCCGGCTATTGGAACAATACGGCGGTTCTCTGGCGGCTCTGGAGCACGGGTCACACTCCAGATCAGGCACTGATGAAACACTGGGGCAAAGAGCGCGCACCACTGGCGCTCATCGACGAGGCGGATCGCTTCCAGCGCGCGCTGCGACCGTCGGCGCAGTCTAGCGAGGATGAGGGTCGCTAGATGGCGGGCAGGCGCTACACTCATCGGCCCCGCTATCGCGACGTTGGTGATAACGTCTCTGGGTCCAGGCGCGCCAGATCGCGCACGATCTCCCCTGCCATCCGTGCCGTCAGACGGTTGAAAGCCTGCGCCATGGCCTGCGGCGTGTCGGCGCCAACCGGCTCTTCTGCGCTGTACTGACGGGTCCAGAGCGAGCGCCGATCACCGGCTTTGACCAGCGACAGATTCAGCTTCGCCACAACCCGTGGAGGACAGTCGGTCGGGCGGTGCTCGAAGCGCGCCACCTCACCGCCCAGCAGCAGATCAGCCTGGGCGCGATCGGCCGGGATGAGCACATGCCTAAAGCGCCCGGTGTCGCGAATCGCCCTGGTCAACGCCGCAGCCAGCGCGCGCGGGACTGGCTCATCCCAGAGATACAGGTCGTAGCGCTCCACCACCAGCGGCTGTTCGAGCGTGCGGTAGAGGATCTGGCGTCCGCCGAGAAAACCACGCGCGGCAAGGTCGTTGACCTGCAAGACGGCGGCGACGGGCGTGGCCCTGGGCTGGTCCCCGATGTCCGGCTCCAGCGCATAGTAGCGATCACGCGGCAACGGCGGCGCCGAGCCGCAACCCGCCAGCAGCAGGAACAGGGCGCACAGTGCGGCCAACCAGCGACGGCTGTCGGCGCGGTCGTGGATGCTTAAGCCATTTCCACCAATGAAGTGACCCAAAGACCGGCATGGGTAGATACTCTGTTCTGCGGCAAGTCTTTTTTGCGTCCTGTCCATCAAATGCATGACTGATTCAGGCCGTTTGTGGGAAGACATAGAAGCGTTGGCCATCGAACGGTTTGTGCGCCTTGAGCATGCCA
>JARIBS010000016.1 GCA_029257385.1 Thiorhodococcus sp. | reverse complement strand
GTTTCTGTCGCGGCAGTCTCTGATTCTGCTGGCTCGGACACCTCGGAGGCGGTTTCTGTCGCGGCTGTCTCTGATTCTGCTGGCTCGGACACCTCGGCCGAGGTTTCTGTTTCTGTCGCTGTAGTCTCCTCTTCTGCTGGAGGTGCTGGCGGCTCAGTCAGCTTAACGGTTCCAATGGGCGCAACGTTAGCGACAACCGTGCTTGAGTCAAGCGGTTTCGGGTCGGCGAACAGACCCTTTTGCGAGTTGATGTAGACGCCTCCCGCAATGAGCAGTATGACCGTGCCGCCAATGACCAGCTTGGTCGAACCGACGGATTGCAGCATTGCCCGCAGGCGTGCGAGACCGGGCACGAGTTCGTTCATCAGATAAATCCTCTTGGTTCAAAAATCCGCGACTCAGTGAGTTTGCTATCAACCTAGCCCATCTAGGCTGCCTGAACGACCACCTCCGTTCAAGTAAGGAATGATACTGGATGTCCCCGCAACCATACCGTGCGGCGTGGCGCCACGAAACGTGATTAGCGTAGAATCACCATCTAATGTTACGGGTTATTTAATTCTGAGGATTGATGCCGCTCAATACGCTCAGCGTCCGAGTAGGTTATATTCCCGAGATTGTTTCGCGGCTTTCCATAGTAACTGACCAGCGCTCTGAACCACGGCCGCATTCTGATCGAGTGTCGAGTTTACACCGCATCACCTCAGCCCCGACCCGTCCTGGCATCCGCTCGAGTACCATTCGATCCTCTACATATCAAGACCGGAGAACGAGAACGATGACCGATTATGTCCGCTGGCTCAGCGACCTCGGCATGGACGATGTACCCGTCGTCGGCGGCAAGAATGCCTCCCTCGGCGAGATGATCCAAAACCTGACGCATCTCGGAGTGCAAGTACCTGGCGGTTTTGCGACCACGGCCGATGCCTATCGGGAGTTCCTCGCTCACAAGGGTCTCGACGAGCGCATTCAGAGCGTCCTTGATGATCTGGACGTGGACGACGTCTCGGCGCTCACACGAGTCGGCCCCCAAATTCGCGCCTGGGTGATGGAGCAGCCCTTCCCCGCCGCGCTGGAAGCGGCCATCGACGACGCCTATGCCCGCCTGACCAAAGAGGCCGGGACCGATGATGTCTCCTGGGCCGTGCGCTCCTCGGCCACCGCCGAGGACCTGCCCGACGCCTCCTTCGCCGGGCAGCAGGAGACCTTCCTCAACGTCCACGGCATCGATCACATCAAGCATCGCATCAAAGAGGTGTTCGCCTCACTGTTCAACGACCGCGCCATCTCTTATCGCGTCCATCAGGGTTTCGAGCATCGCAACGTCGCGCTCTCGGCCGGTATCCAGCGCATGGTGCGCAGCGATCTGGCGGCCTCCGGCGTGATGTTCACGCTCGACACCGAATCGGGCTTCCGCGACGCCGTCTTCATCACCGCCAGCTACGGTTTGGGCGAGATGGTCGTCCAAGGCGCGGTCAACCCGGACGAGTTCTATGTCCACAAGCCCACACTTGCCGCCGGACGCCCGGCAATCCTGCGCCGCACGGTCGGCGACAAGGCCATCCGCATGGTCTACAGCGAGGAAGGCGCCAGCGAGCCGGTGCGCACCGAACCCGTCCCCGAGGCCGATCGCCCGCTCTTTAGCATCACCGACGCCGAAGTGCTGGAGCTGGCCAAACAGGCGATGCAGATCGAGCAGCACTACGGCCGCCCAATGGACATCGAGTGGGCCAAGGACGGCAACGACGGGCGCCTGTACATCGTCCAGGCGCGCCCGGAGACCGTCCAGAGCCGCTCCGGCAATGTCATTGAGCGCTACATCCTGCGCGAGCAGGGAGCGGTACTGACCAGCGGGCGCAGCATCGGCAGCCGCATCGGCGCCGGAACCGCGCGCATCGTCGCAAACATCGCCGACATGGATCGGGTCCAGCCCGGCGATGTGCTCATCACCGACATGACCGACCCCGACTGGGAGCCGGTGATGAAGCGCGCGGCGGCCATCGTCACCAACCGTGGTGGGCGCACCTGTTTCTCCGGCGATACCCAGCTCCTGACCAACAAGGGATTTATGTCCTTCGCGGACGTACACGAAAAAGGCCATGACGGACTGAGCGTCCCCGCACTCAACCGCGACACCCTCAAGGTCGAATGGAAGCCAGTCGAGGCGGTGATGCAAAAGCAGGCCAAGACCATCCGGGTCGAGGTCTCGCAGACGGGCCGGATGCAGGGCAACGCCCTGACGCTCACCCCCGATCACAAGATGCTCAATCTGTCGCACGCGGCGCTGGTCGATAGCGAGATGCACCAGATGCTGGAGGATGGCGATGCCGCGCTGCTCGCCCAACACCTGCCGCAACTGTCCAGTTCCACCGGCAAAGAGCGCTCGCTGGCCTATCTACTCGGCGGGCTGATGAGCGATGGTCACATCCACCTCACGCGCACCCATGGCGAAGTCACGTTCATTCAGAAGCCCACCGAACTGAAACAACAGTTTATCGCGCGCATGAACACGGCGCTGGTGGAGCACTACGGCAAGTCTTTCAGCGTCTCCACCAAGCAGGTTTCGCAGGGCTTTATCCGGGGCACGCAAGTCGTCGGCCAGGCCAATGCCTATCGGTGTTATTCCAAGGCGGTCGCCGAGGATCTCCAGCTCGAGCAGGACAGTATCGTCACCACGTTGCTGAAAGCAGACGTGGAACTCGCCGCGCATTTTCTCGCCGGCCTGATCGATGGCGATGGGTGTTTCCAGCAGGGCCGGGTCAACCTCTATGTCTCCGACGAAGAGACGCTGCAGGCCGTGATCGTCGCCTGTCTGCGCATCGGCACGGTGCCGCAGGTCACGCGCAACCGGCATATTCATAACGTCCAGATCGTCGAAAAACTCGATCTGATCGGCCAATACACGCAGCGCGTTGTCTGCCGCGACGAACGTCAGGTTGGCAGTCGCTTCTTTAACGCGCGTCAATTGTTTGGGACCGATGTCAATTCAGACATCAACAACCGCGTCAGGAAAGGCGATCTGATCGCCGAGCGCGCCATCGCCGAAGTCTTGCCGCAACTCGACTCGGCGCTTGCCGCCCGCTTGCAAACCCTGCTGGATTCAGATGTGCGTCAATCCCGCGTGCACCTGATCGAGGAGCGTGCGCAAGAGGCGGTCTATAACATCACGGTCGCCGACCATCACAACTACATCGTCTTCACCGAGCGCTATACCCCGGTACTGGTCAACAACTGTCACGCGGCGATCATCGCCCGCGAGCTGGGCGTTCCTGCAGTCGTCGGCTGTAACAACGCCACCGACGTGATCAAAGAGGGCCAGCAGGTCACCGTGAGCTGCGCCGAGGGCGATACCGGCTATATTTACGACGGCAAACTGGCGTTCGACTACAAGACCATCGAACTCACCGCCATGCCGGAGATCCCGGTCAAGATCATGATGAACGTCGGCAACCCGGACCGGGCCTTCGCCTTCTCGGCCACACCGAGCGCCGGTGTCGGTCTGGCGCGTCTTGAGTTCATCATCAACAACATGATCGGCATCCATCCCAAAGCGTTGCTGGAATTCGACCAGTTGCCGCAGGATCTCAAGGATCAGATCGGCCCGCGCATCGCCGCCTACGCCAGTCCGCGCGAGTTCTATGTCGCCAAGCTGGCCGAAGGGATTTCCACCCTGGCCGCCGCTTTCGCGCCCAACACCGTGATCGTGCGGATGTCGGATTTCAAATCCAACGAATATGCCAACCTCATCGGTGGCACGCGCTACGAGCCAGACGAAGAGAACCCCATGATCGGCTTCCGTGGCGCCGGGCGTTACGTGGCGGAGAGCTTCAGAGACTGCTTCGAGATGGAGTGCGATGCGCTTAAACGCGTGCGCAACGACATGGGTCTGACCAATGTCGAAATCATGATTCCCTTCGTGCGCACCCTCGGCCAGGCCAAAGCGGTCAGCGAGGCGCTGGCGGCCCAGGGTCTGGAGCGCGGCAAGGACGGACTGCGCCTCATCATGATGTGCGAGCTGCCGTCCAACGCTGTGCTGGCCACGGAGTTTCTGGAGTATTTCGACGGCTTCTCGATCGGCTCCAACGACATGACTCAGCTCACGCTCGGTCTCGACCGCGACTCCAGCCTGGTCGCCGAAAGCTTCGACGAGCGCGACCCGGCGGTGAAGAAGATGCTCTCCATGGCGATCAAAGCCTGCCGCGACCAAGGGAAATATGTCGGCATCTGTGGTCAGGGACCATCCGACCACAAAGACTTTGCCGATTGGCTGCTACGCGAGGGCATCAGCAGCATCTCGCTGAATCCAGACACCGTCATCGACACCTGGATCTATCTGGCCGAGCAGGCCAAGACGCTCTAGGCGGGAGCCTCGAACTCTCAACCGC
>JARIBS010000011.1 GCA_029257385.1 Thiorhodococcus sp. | reverse complement strand
TGGCTGGAACCGCTCGCGCGTCTGTTCGAGGTGCCGATGTCGGACTTCAGCCGTGGGGACAGCCTGCGTCCACTTCTGAGCGTGGGACAGCATCTGGCCGGGGTCTCGATCTGTTACGAGGATGCCTTTCCCGCCGAGGTCTCGCAGGCGTTGCCCGATGCGGCGTATCTGATCAACGTCAGCAATGATGCCTGGTTTGGCGACTCGCTGGCACCGCACCAGCATCTGGAAATCTCGCGCATGCGCGCACTAGAGAACGGGCGTTACATGGTCCGCGCGACGAATACGGGCGTCTCGGCCATCATCGACGACCGGGGCCGTGTGGTCGCGACCATTCCCTCATTCGTCAGCGGCGGTGCAACCGCAGTGGTTCAGCCGCGACAGGGTGCGACGCCTTATGTCTGGTTTGGCAACTGGCTCGCGATTGGTCTGGCGCTGGCAATGGTGGGTCTTGGCGTGGGGCTAAGGCTGCGCGCGCGGGGCCGATCGGTTGAGCGCGGGCAGTAAAGATGCCAGCGGGACGGGGTGAACACGCTGTCCCGCTTGGCCAATAGGCCAGTAAAGATTGTGGAAGATTCGGTGAGTGCATCAGCGGTTGGGTGCGATAGGCATAATGACACGCTGTCCGATCCTTTCGGGGCGGACTGTCGCACGCGAGTTGTCGTTTTTGCGCTGTTGGCGGTTATGATTGAGCAACGTTGGCGCTTTCTAGGATGGTGTTGTGCAGGCCCTAATCATATTCTTCGTCGAGTTATGTGCGCTCCGCCGTCCCCCGCAAGACTTGCCGTCCTCCGAAACGTTGCTGGGGATCGTCCTGATCCTGAACCTCATCGTGGGCCTTCTGGTCGGAATCACGGCCGGGTTGCCCTGGCTGACCAGCCTGACACAGGGTGGTGCCGAGATCCTGATCATGTTGACGGCGCTCTACGCGGCACTCACCCAGATGAAGCTGCGCCCGCGCTTCGTGCAATCGGCCACGGCGTTGCTGGGTAGCGGCGCGCTGCTGGGATTGGTCGCCATTCTGCCGCTGAGTCTCAACCCAACCGGCAGCGAGCAAACCGATCTTGCCGCGCTGGGCGCCTTCCTGCTGCTGGCGCTGGTCATTTGGGGAGTCGTGGTCACCGGCCATATACTGCGTCACACGTTTGCACTCACGCTCGGCCAGGGCGCAGCGGTCGCGGTCGCCTTCGAGGTCGTCGTGGTCACCATCGTGACCACGTTATTCGGCAGCGCCTGAGCCTCTCCGGTCAATTTAGGATTTCCTCTAGAGTCTCGCCATGCACCTGCACATCCTCGGAATCTGCGGCACCTTCATGGGAGGCATCGCCCTGCTGGCGCGCGCGCTCGGGCACCGGGTGACTGGATCGGACGCCAATGTCTATCCGCCCATGAGCACCCAGTTGGAGGCCGCCGGCATCGAGCTGATGCAGGGCTACGAGGCCGCGCATCTAGAGCCGACGCCGGATATCGTCGTGGTCGGCAACGCCATGAAGCGTGGTATCCCGGCGATCGAGGCGATGCTCGATCGCGATCTACGCTACTGCTCCGGCCCTGAGTGGCTTCGAGACAACCTCTTGGCCGAGCGTTGGGTGCTGGCGGTCTCGGGCACCCACGGCAAGACCACGGCCGCGAGCATGCTGGCCTGGGTGCTGGAAGACGCGGGTCTGGAGCCGGGGTTTTTGATCGGCGGCGTGCCGCTGGACTTTGGGGTCTCGGCGCGGCTGGGTTCGGCGCCTTTTTTCGTCGTCGAGGCAGACGAGTACGACACGGCCTTTTTCGACAAACGCTCCAAGTTCGTCCACTACCGCCCGCGTACCCTGATCCTCAACAACCTGGAGTTCGATCACGCCGATATCTTCGATGATCTGGCCCAGATCCAGCGACAGTTTCACCATTTGATCCGCACCGTTCCAGGCTCCGGCCTGATCATTCATCCAGGCGATTGCCCGCCCATGGAGGAGGTGATCGCGATGGGCTGCTGGACACCCCGGGAGACCTTCGGCGCGACCGGCAACTGGACGGGCGAACTCGTCGAAGCGGATGGCTCGCGATTTCGCGTGCTGCTCAACGGCGAGACGCTCGGCATCGTCGCCTGGGATCAGACCGGTCTGCACAACGTTCACAATGCCATCGCGGTGCTGGCCGCCGCACGGCATGTCGGGGTTCCGGTCGCGACCGGCATCGACGCGCTGGGGCGTTTCAAGGGCGTCAAGCGCCGCATGGAGCTGCGCGGCGAGATCAACGGTATCCGGCTTTTCGACGACTTCGCCCATCATCCGACCGCAATCGCCACCACCCTGGAGGGTCTGCGCCGTCGTGTCGGCGAGCAGCGCATCCTGGCCGTGCTGGAGCCGCGATCCAACACCATGCGCCTCGGTGTGCACAACGCCGAACTGGCCGCCTCGCTGGAGCTGGCCGATCAGGTCCATGTCTATGCGCCGCCGGACCTTGGCTGGGATGCCGTAGCCGTTTTCGCGGGTCTTGGCGAGCGGGTGAAGCTGCATGAGACGCTGGACACGATCGTAGACGCCGTCGTCGCCGAGAGCCGTGCGGGCGATCAGGTCCTGGTGATGAGCAACGGCGGCTTCGGCGGGATCCATCAGAAGCTCTTGGATGCGCTACGCGCTCGGCACGCCGGCTGAGCGGATCGGCGCAGCCCAGACAGACATGCCCGCCCAATCGCAATCCTGGTCCAAGAGCATCACGGTCGCGCTGACCGGAGCTTCTGGCGCGGCCTATGGACTCAGGCTGATCGAGTGCCTCATCGCGTCGGACATCCGCGTCTATCTGCTGATCTCACAGGCCGCCCAGATCGTCCTCAAGATGGAGCTGGGGATCGAAGTCCCTTCCCAGCCGAGTGAGGCCGAGCGCTTTTTCAACGCCCGTTTCAACGCACAACCAGGCCAACTCCGGGTCTTCGGGCGTCAGCAATGGATGGCCCCGGTCGCCAGCGGCAGCAATCCCGCCGAGGCCATGGTGATCTGCCCCTGCACGACGGGCACGCTCGGGCGGATCGCAGCGGGTTTGTCCAGCACCTTGATCGAGCGCGCCGCAGATGTCGCACTCAAGGAGCGCCGTGCGCTGATTCTGGTCGTGCGCGAGACGCCCTTTTCGACCATCCATCTTGAGAACATGCTGCGTCTGGCCCAGGCTGGAGCGGTCATCATGCCCGCCAATCCGGGCTTCTACGGCAACCCGACGGGCATCGACGACCTCGTCGACTTTATGGTCGCGCGGATTCTCGATCACTTGAAGATCCCGCACAGCCTTACCCAACGCTGGGGCGAATAGGGCGCAAGCCATCACATGATGTAACCATGTCGATTTGGCATGGGGCATCGGCTCTAATATTCGCCGTCGAGGTATCTACGCGCTACGGAATCTGACCCGCGCTTGGCGGCGTTGGTCTCAGGCGAATTCAGCCCGCACCTGACCGCTCAGTCCGTTTCGCAACGCTCGATACCCGGTTCGCGGCACACGATTACCCAAGTTTCGATGCCTACAGATCGTCCACCGGACTCTTGACCGGGATCACGCCAGGGCGATTCATGACATGGGTGTAGATCATAGTCGTCGACACGTCCGCATGGCCGAGCAGCTCCTGCACGGTGCGGAT
>JARIBS010000002.1 GCA_029257385.1 Thiorhodococcus sp. | reverse complement strand
GTCGAAGCGGTATTCGAGCAGGTTGTTCCAGGTCTTGGGCGCCAGGTCGAATTCGATATGGGGCAACTGCTCGTAGGGGCGGTTGGCCGGGGCGATACTGGCGTCGACAGTCTGGAACTGCTGCAGGCGCCCGAGCATACGCCAGCCGTCACCGCTGTAATTGATGTCGCCGCGCTGACTGAGGTTGCGCACGCTGGTGACGTCCAGCCGGTTGCCGAAATCCTCCAGATAACCATCGTCGGAGACCAGGGCGTAGTCCACGGACGAGGTCCAGCGTGAACCCAAGTAGCCGAATTGTTTGATCCGCAAGGCCCCGCGCGCCCCTTCATCTGGGGCCCTTTGGTCGTTGGGCAGCAGCTCGCCGTCAATCTCCAATTGCTGAAACGGCGCCAAGTGGCGCACCTGGGCGCCCAGCATCAGACCGCGTGTGCTCATGTAGCGGGGTGTGACGGTGGCATCCATGTTGGGCGCGATATTCCAGTAGTAGGGCAGACTGATATCGGTGCCCGTCTCATCTGAGGAGCCGAAGGTCGGGATCAGCAGCCCGCTGCGGCGGCGCCCGTCGATGGGAAATTGCAGGTAAGGGCTGTAGAGCAGCGGGATGTCGCCGAAGCGGATGCGCGCATGACGCGCGGTGCCGACCCCACGGGCCTGATCGAGTTCCAAATCGCGCGCCTTGATCGACCAGTCTGAATTGCCGGGCGGGCAGGAGGTATAGATGATGTCGCGATAGCGGCTGCGCTGCTCGCTGAGTAGCCAGGCTTGGTCTGCCTCGCCGCGCAGGTTGGTGTTGCCCGACATGCGGTAGCCGCTCTGCTCGATGGTGCCCCGCTTGGTTTCGAGATTGTACTCGGCGGACTCACCCGTCAGCCGCAGCCCCGGATATTCCAGATAGATTTGCCCGGACGCCTGCACCTCGCCCGTGCTGCGATTGTAGTTGGAGCGATCGGCCTCAAAGCGGCGCTCTTGCTGAAGGATCTCGATGTCTCCCTGCAGTTCGATCAGATCGGTGCGCTGGTTGTAGCTGACGTTGTCGGCTGTGATGTCGATGGGTATCTGCGCGCCATCGTCCTGCGAGAATGCGTTGGTGAGTCCACTGGAGCCAGGTTTGGGTCCGCAAAAGTCCCAGGGCAGTCCCGCGTGCAGACGCCGATCCTCGGAGCGTCGACCGGGCGGTATCAACGTGCGCTGCGGCAGTTCACTCAGCACGGGCAAAGCCCGCACCGGTCCCTGAGGGGCAAGCCGGGCCGGCGCAGTCTCTGGCGGACTTGGTCGGCTGGGCAGCAGGACCGGCAAGTCCGCCTGAGCATCATCGGGCGTCGTCGGGAGAAATGCCTCGCCCCGCGCAGCAGGGGCGGGCGCATTCAGCGCGGCATCTGACTGGTCCTGTGACAGGCTCGGAGGCGACAGTGCGATGATGATGAGCAACGCCAGTGTATAGCCGCTGCGTTTGAGGTCGACCATGGTCGGCATCTGTCAGGCGGCCTGGCTCCGGAATGAATGGACGGGTAGGGTTGAGCCTGTAAACATGTCACATTTGGGGCATATCAGCAATCGCAAACATCCTCGCCGAGCGTCTCCTGGATGACTCGGCCCCAGCGATACAGTGTGGTTTCGCCCAATTTCGGACATGGTTCGGTGCATCAATTAATGAGGGAGTCGCGAGTGTCAGATCGAAATGCGTCTTTGAAAGTATGGCTGACCGCCACACTTGGCTCGCAGCAGTTCACGCTGGCGCCAGCGTCCGCCGATGCGAGCTTTCGCTCCTACTGGCGTGTCACGCACGCGGGCGGTACCACGATCGTCATGGATGCACCGCCCGCGCATGAAGACTGCGGACGCTTCGCCGATTTGTCGCGCCGCTTGTGCGCCATCGGCATCAATACTCCACAGATCCATGCCGAGGACCGCGAGCAGGGCTTTTTGCTGATCTCCGATCTGGGCGAGCGAGTCTATCTGGACCACCTCAGCGAGGGGAATGCCGATCGTCTCTATGGCGACGCCTTAGGTGTCCTGCTCACCCTGCAGATGCACGGACCACGCGAGGATCTGCCGGTCTACGACGCAGCCTTTCTGCTGCGCGAGCTGGGTCTGTTTCGCGAGTGGTTTCTCTCAAGGCATCTCGGCCTGGCGCTCGATACCACAAGCCAGACGATGCTCGATCAGGTCGACCGGCTCTTGGTCGAGAGCGCGCTGGAGCAGCCCCAGGTCTGTGTCCATCGCGATTACCATTCGCGCAATCTCATGGTGACCGAGACCGATAATCCCGGCGTACTCGATTTTCAGGACGCCGTCGTCGGACCCGTGACATACGATCTGGCCTCGCTCCTGCGCGATTGCTATATCCGCTGGCCCGCGCAGCAGGTGAGCGACTGGGCGTTGGAGTATCAGCGTCTCGCCCAACAGTGCGGCGTGATGGCAGAGGTCGAGCCTCGGGTTTTTCTGCGCTGGTTCGATCTCATGGGGCTTCAACGCCACCTCAAGGTTTGCGGCATCTTTGCGCGTCTGAATATCCGCGACGGCAAGCCCCAGTACCTGAACGATCTACCCAGAACGCTCGGCTACATCCTCGAAGTCGCCGAGCGATATGCCGAACTCGACGGACTGTCGGCGTTTCTGCAGCGTCGGGTGCTGCCGGTGATAGGCGAGGCTGGAACGGTCTCGGTTTGACATTGATCGTTGGCATGAACACTGATCGACTGCGAATCCACTGTCCACTGAAGATGATGGGTTGCGCTGCGCTCTACCCATCTACGAAACTTGCGAATGACCATCTAGCGGTCAAAGGGAGGTTCGACGCCTGCTTTATAACGCTTTCGCACGTCGCGATTCCAGAAGGAAAGGGCTTTTCATTGCGTGTTGACGGGTTATTAGGCATCGGCTAATCTCCGGGAAACTACACGGAATGAAGCGTTAAGGCGCTTTAGCAGCGTGTAGGTTGGGGTGAGGAACGAACCCCAAAATTCGCCACCGAGGTATCGTTGGGGTTCGCTCCCGCTCACCCCATCTACGCGGGCTGAATCAGTCATGCATTTGATGGACAGGACGCAAAAAAGACTTGCCGCAGAACAGAGTATCTACGCGGGCTGAGCATGGCACTAAGTATAGGAGGAACAAATGAAGTATCTAATCATTCTTGTAAGCCTCCTTTTTGTACATTCTGCAAATGCTATTGAAGGCAATAGTTTGTATGAAATGTGCAAAGCTCCTGATGGCAGTTCAGAGCAGAGTTTTTGCTTAGGTTATGTAGGCGCAACTTATCAAGCACTTATCAGCCTCCATAATGAAAAGTGCAACTTTCAAGGTAAGAAAGTATCAACGGTCCAGCTTAAAGATATTGCAATTAAATATTTCAAAGAAAACCCGGAAAATCGTCACTATGATGCTTTTGGTTCTCTATTTATTGAGTTTGGCCGTGTGGCTGAATGCATTCCAAAATGAGGGCTATACCTAACAAGTCATTCAAGTCGCCGCTTCGCGGTTGGGACGTGCCTAATCGCATCTCGTTACACACATCTCTGCTTTTACGCTCGTAAGTGGTTGATCCTTAAAGCAAGGTAGGATGGGTAGAACGGCCAGGCGATGATCTCGATCTTTGGCACGGATGCTGACTGGCCGTGAAACCCATCAATCACTGCTCCAACGCAAAACGCAAAACGCCTCCACACCACTGGAGGCGTTTTGCGTTTTGCGGACTTTCAACCCATCCCATTCCACATAAGTCTGTCAATCATCGCTTTTGCGTCAGAGGCCGAAAACCTCTATTTTTTACAGCTCAACGACTTACGCGCGGTGAAGCGGAGAGGTGTGGAGTGGGATGCCATCAACCTGGGCGCGGGGTTCGATGGGTTTCGCTCTGCTCTACCCATCCTGCGGGAAGACTGTTTTTCGGAATTCACCTTATTTTTTCTCGTCGGGGTCGCCGAACAGATCGGCGAGTCCATCAAGTTCCTCACGGGCGAGCGACGCCGTCTCGCCAGCACTGGGTGCGTCATTGTCGGATGACGGCGCTGGCTGCGCTTCGTCAGCCGCCGAGCCGAAAGAATCGAACATGGCGTCGAGTGTGGCCTGGTCGATGGCGTCTTCATCGGGCGCAGCTGGCGTTTGGGTTGGAGCGTCTTCCGACTGGATGTCGGAATCGCCTGCATCAAGTTCTTGGCTCGCCACGGGCTGCGCCTCCTCGGCGCTGGGTTCTGGACTCGACGGGGGCGCGGGCGGGGCTTCATCCGGCTTGGGCTGGTCGCGCTTAAAGGCCGCCATGTACTCGTCCATCAACTGTTCGAGCGTCTGATTGGTGCTCTCGAGTTCGGCTGCGAGCTGGGTCTTTTCCTGCTCTAACCCGCCTACCTCGCTGGCGTGGATCATGCCGCTTGGAGTGATGCTCGCCCAGGGCGCCAAGACCTTGGCCAATTCCTCGGGGATCTGTTGAAGTTTGGCGCCGTCGCGGTTGAGATAGAGACTCAGCATGGCGTTGTAGAAGGCCTTTTCGCGTGCAACGTACTCGTCGACCTTGGATGTCAGCTCCTCGCCCGCTAAATGGTAGGTCTGCTCGAACAGGCTCGCCACGGCGTCGCGCCGCGAGACTTCCTGCGTCTCGATATGCTGCATGACGGTGTCGGCGTGCGCATGGTCGGCATGCTGCTGCTCGCGCCGGCGACGCAGCATCAAAAAGAGAATACCCCAAGCGATCAGTGCGAACTCGCCTGCGAGGATCAGGGCGCCAAGCTCCAGTGTGCTCATGGCCGCCCCCACATCTTGCCGCCTTTTTTCGGTGCCGATTTGGGCCGCTTCAAGCCCCACCAGGTCAGACCCAGCAGGGCGCCGAGCAGGGCGTTGCCCCCCAACACATAGCCGCTGAGCGTCAACCATGCGATGTCTGGCGTCGTCTCCTCGCGCGCATCTGGTTCATCCATGTCGGAACTGGCGAAGTCGAAGGTCAGGACGCGCGGTTCGGGCAGTATTTCGATGGACTCGTCTGATTGAGTGCGGGCTAGAAGCCGTCCCTTGAGGCGATAGTCTCCGGGGCGTTCGATGGGAATCCTGATCCCCATGGGTAGACGCACCGAGGATGGGATTTCGACGGCAGAATTCCACCCTGCGGGGCCTTCCACGAGGAAGTAGCCGCGCAGGCTGGCCGGGTCGATCAGGTCTGGCTCGCTCTTGAGCGTCAGCCTAATGGCGGCGGCTGGGTCTGCCTCGCTCGGGTATTGCTGATCAAACACGACGCTGATTGGTGGACCCGCGATTTTGATGCGCGTGATGCGCTGGCGCTGAAACGTGCCGCCATTGATGAGGCGTCGCAGTGTGTAGATGCCGGGTTCCAGAGCCTGGGTGTCCAATGTCGTGGTAAAGCGTCCGCTCTGGGCATCCAGCGTCATCGCGAACGTTTGGGGTTGCTCAATGAGTGGCTGCGCAGTGTCCTCTGCGCCGGTACTGGTGGCCGATGTCTTTTGGGGCGTCTCGGCAGCGCCCGAGAGCGTGGCCGTGGCGGTGAGCAGATCGAGCAGATCCTCGCGGATGACGGGTTGCTGATGATCGGTCAGCCAGACCTCGAGCGTAGGTGTTTCTCCGGCACGCAGTACATTCGTCAGTGGCGCTGAGGCGATATCGAGATCGGTCACCACCACGACACGATTGTCCGGGTCCTCAACGCCTTCGAGTCGCCAGACACCCGGCTTTGGGCGTGTCAGAGTAACCAGGTCGTAACCGCCCTCAGCGCGCCAAGCGGCATCCTTGGGCAGTTGTTCGACCGAGATTCGCTGGTCGTCCGGCCCGATTAGCCGAGTCTCACCGCCCTCGGCGCGGAACGCCAGCAGGGTGAACTCAGAGACCTGCTCATCGATCTCGAAACGATTGTCGGTGAGCGGAACCGTCGTCGGGGCCGCTGTCTGCTCGAGCATGTGCAGAAAGATGCGCTGTAGCGTTTCTGCGTCCCGGGGTGTTTCCAGCCAGCCGCCGGTTTGGGTCGACAGCAGATGCATCAGCGCACTGTCGACCTCGTCTGAGAGTGCGATGACATTGACCTTGACCCTGAGCGACTGGAGCCGCGCAAGCTGTTGCGAGGCGATCCGCTCGCGCGAAGCCGCGCTCTCGTCGGGGTCTTTGGAAACATCGACCAACCCATCGGTCAGCAGCACCAGATGCCGCTGCACCTGATCCGTGGCGGGTGCGTCCCAGTCTGCGGTCGCCGTCTGGATTGCCTGCTCGATGTCGGTGAGCAGACCGCGTGAGTGAATGCGCCCGAGCCGTGCGCGTATCTTGCGCTTCCAGGCATCGTCGACCGTGCCGGGCGGGGCCAGCACCTCGGTGCGCTCGGCAAACAGCCAGACACCGACCTCTGAGCCGACCGGCAGCAACTCGTTGACCAGGCGTAGCGCCGGAACCCGCAGGTTACGCGGATCGTTTTCGCGCATACTGCCCGAGACATCGATGAGCAGGCGCAGCTCGGTCTCAGCCTGTAACGGATTGGTGAGCACCGCCAGAAGCACGCAGCACAGAGCGGCGAGCGTTGCGGCGCGACAGCGCGTCTTGCGGGGAGATGGGGTGCGGGAGCTGTGCATCATGTGAGGTTCAACGGCCGCCGACGCCGTTTTTCGAGTTCGTTCATCCTTGCTGGTCGATCGCCACAGCGGTTTCGAAGGGTGCGGGACATCGCCCGAACGACCGGGACCGTCGATCGCACATCGACGGTCCCAGGTTATCAAAAAATGCTCGGGAGCGGATCAGGGCACAGCCCTGTGGGACTTGTTCGAGTCCTTGATGATCTGGCTCAGATCTTCTGGGGTCAGTTGGTCATCGTAGATGCCGGCGCCGACCTGGATATCCGATTTGAACGAGACCGCCGCGCTGTGGGCGTAAGAGATCTTGCGCGAGGCGCGCACTTCGCCCGGCTTCGGCCACCAGTATTCGACCCAGCCGCCGTTCTTGTTGGCTCCCGCCTTGCACAGATCCTGAAACAGCGGATGGTCCTTGTCGTCGCGCATCTGCAGGATGGGTCTGCCGACCAGATCCGGGCGCAGCGGATGGGCGATCATCGCATCTTGCCGACAGCTGTAGACGAACACATAGCTGTCCTTCCAGACCCAGCGGGCGTCCTTGTTGTTGTTGAAATCCGAGAAACCCGCAAGACCCTTGGCGTTGAGATATTGCACCGCTTCGCGCACTTTTCGCACGACTTCCTCGGCGGTGGCGTTGGCGGGATCAGCAGCAAGGGTCAGGGTGGATGAAGCGCCCAGCGTCAGCATCAGACCGGCTAGGGCAAAGGTCATCTTTCGCATTGTCGAGTCCTCTTGAATCGGAATTGTTGTTGCGTCGGGACGCCCTCAGCTCACCCAGGGCTTGCCGGCTGGCAGGAGTTCACGACCATACAGGTCGTTGAGAATAATGCGGGCCATCATGTACCAGGCGGTCAGTGCACAGGCCATCAGAACATAGCCGGCGACGACCGTCATGCCGGGATAACCGAAATGCGCCAGATCCAGCAGAATGAAGCCCGCCAGCAGCAGGCTGAACGTCAGTGCCATCGCGCCGTGGATGCGCAGCGCGCCGACCCAGAGGATTGCGGTGAACAGGGTCCAAGCGACCAGGAACCAGCCGACATCGGTGGTGCTGGCCTTGTAGAGTTCGTATTTGTTGGCGATCAGCATCAGCGCCAGCGCGATCCAGAAGGCACCGTAGGATGTGAATGCGCAATAGCCGAAGTTGTTGCCGGTCTTCTGTTCCTGAATCCCGGCGATGAGCTGCGCTAAGCCGCCGAAGATCAGCCCGAGCCAGACGACCGGGCCGATGCTCGACATCCAGCCCACGTTATGGAACTGCAGCACCAGTGTGGTGAGACCAAAGCCCGCCAGCCCGACCACGGCTGGGTTGCCGGTTTTTTGTTCTGTCATAATATCTCGCCCAAGCGTTATTTAAGAATTAAGAAGAACTCGCGCGACAGCGCGACAGCGCGACAGCGCGAGAGCCATGGTAAACCAACCCGATCAAACCCCGAGGGTGAGTTTAGCCACCAAGGCGATGACACGCTCCGGCATGAAGCGGCGGCTGCCTCATTGCCGTGCCTGCCTTCTACTGACAACTGACACTGACGCGATCAGGGCAGCCAGAGCTCGAAACAGCCACCGGGCAGGGAGTGACCGTTTTTCAAGCGAATGCGTCCCCGTTTGTCGGCATTCTCGTGGAGTTCAGCGATACAGGTGGCAAAATAGAGTCCGAGCCGTGTCCGTCCGCTACTCTGCGCGTCCAACGGTTGGGCGGTCATCTTCTCCAGCATTCCAGACAGTGAGTCAGGGAAGCCCGCCCCGTCATCCTCGACACGTATGACCAGATAGCCCTCTTCCTCGTCAGCGGAGAGACGGATTTCGCCCCTGGCGTAGCGATGGGCGTTGCCGATGGTGCTGTCGAGTAGACTGCGAATGAGGTCGGCGTCGAAATACCCCATCAGCGCGGGATCGCAAACGTGACTCAATCGGATGTCCATGGCCTCACAGATGGCGAGGTTGTTGGCGATTGCCTCGTCAAGAAAGTCCTCCAGATTGTGCTCGGCGATACGCACCGCCAACTGCTGGTTGCCCAAGCGGTAGAGGGTCAGGAGTTGAATGAGATTGCTGTTGGCGCGCTGTGCCTGGTGCTGGAGCAGGCTCGCTTGATGAAGATCGGCGATATGGTTTTCGGGATTGACGATCAGCTCATCAAGGCTGTTGAGGATCGATCCAAGCGAATTTTTGATGTCGTGGATGGATGAGGCGAGGATGTCGGAGAAGTCCATGCTGTCGTGCCCTCATCGTCTCAAGATGCCTCGGATGCGATTCGGCGCAGACGGCTGATGACGTCGTTCAGACGCCAATCATGCGGAGCGAGTCGTTGGATCCGCTCGATATAATGGCGTACTGCAGTGATGTCTTGTGTCGTTGCGCCCAGTTTTTCCATTTTCATGACGATCGCCTTGGCCGCATTGAGATTGACCGTCTTATTGTTGGCCATGTCGCGCGCCGCGCCGCTGAACAGACTAATCGCCGCGTCAAACTGTCCGGCCTTGATCAGACGCACGCCTTCGTTATTGGTTTTGACGACGGATTTCTGGATCTCTTGAATAGCCGATTTGGCATCGAAATCGAGTTTGGTCGCCTGACAGACCTGCACGATCTCGGCGAGGCTCTCTTCCTCGTCATGGTTGTTGGCGATTGCCTGGCGCATGATTTCAGTGGCTTTTTCCCGCTCCCCAAGCTGGCCATAGGTTTTCGCCATCTCCAGCAGCAGGCTGGGCGAGCGGCTGGTCTCGGTGATTTCTAGCAAGCTCTGCTCGGCCTCTTGGAGCGCCCGCGTCGCGCCAGCCACATCACTCTGATGCTGTTTGACGATCGCCGTCGTCGTCGCAGCATAGAGTCCGGTTTCCGGTTCATCAGCGAAGATTCTGCTCATCTCATTGACGACCCGCAACGCATCGGCATGCCCGCCGTTGGCCGACTTCGACTTGGCCAACCCGGCAAACAGCGATGGATGGTTCAGCACCGAGTGCTTGGCGAGTACGACGGCGCGCCCGAAGGCTTGCTCGGCCTCCTCGTGGTGGCCATTGTTCAGTGCCAACTCGCCGAGTAAGCGTTGGCGCGTCAGACCGCGCGGCGAGAGTTTAGCGGCCTCGCGCAGCGTGTTCTCAGCCTCTGGAAATCGCTGAAGGGCCGCTTGTGTCTTGGCCAGCCAATCACGTGCGGCCACCATGTTCGTATCGAGCGCGATCAGGTGCTCGAAGACCTCTTGGGCCGGCGCATACTGTTTTTGGCAGAACAGGATCTTACCGAGCTCCAGTCGTGCCCAATGCTGTTCGCGCACGGCCAGAATTTCCTCAATGATCTGTTTGGCCTCGTCGTAGCGCTTGGCCGTGAGCAGGATCTCGGTCTTGTGCTTGATCAGCTCCGAGAGGTTCTTGGGCTTGGCCGAGATGAGCCGGTCGAGCTCTTGGAGGGCCGCGCCATAATCCTCTACCCGCAGCGCCTTGTTCACGCCCGAGAGATTGGTCTTGAGCGCGAAGAGCTTGATCAGACGAGTCTTGAGCAGTTCTTTGGTGAAGGGTTTGGCCAGATAGCTGTCGGGGGCGTATTCGATGGCGCTCATGACCATTTCGCGAGCATTCTCGGCGGTGATCATGACGAAGATGGTATCGAGCCCGATCAGCTGTCGATGGCGCGCCTCTTCAAGGACCTGTTGACCATCCTTGCCCGGTCCGAGATTGTAGTCGCACAGCACGACGTCAAAAGACTTGCTCGACAACTGTTTGATGGCGTCCTGTCCGTCTCGCGCCTGATCGAGGTGGTTGGCGCCAAGCGAGCGCAGCAAGTTTTTGATCGCCGAGCGCATATCGGCAAAATCATCAATAATCAGAAAAGATTTGGTCTGAAAATCGTCCGCCATCTTGGATGTGTTCCATACGCTTGTGGTCGACTGGTCGGGGTGTCCCACGGACTGTCGAGGCAAGCGCGCCGAACGGTCAGGGTGTCCGGCGTTGCCGTGCGATGGCGCGATGGCCGATGTCGCGGCGGCAGTAGCAGCGCTCCCAGTGGATTCGATCAACAGCCCGATACGCAAGTGTATGCGCCGATGAGATGTCCTGTCCGAGTGCTGTGACACAAAGCACGCGCCCGCCACTCGTGACGACATCCCCATCCTGCATGCGCGTGCCCGCATGAAAGACCTTCGCCTCGCTCGCCGGTACGCGATCAAGCCCTTGGATACGCTCGCCGACTGCATAGGCATCGGGATAGCCGCCTGCGGCCATCACCACGCCCAGCGCCGGGCGCGGGTCCCAGTTGGCCGTCACCGTGTCGAGCCGCCCGGCAAGCGCGGCCAGACAGAGTTCGACCAGATCCGACTGGAGACGCATCAGCAGCGGCTGGGCCTCCGGATCGCCCATGCGGCAGTTGAACTCCAGCACCTTGGGCGTGCCGTCGGGGGCGATCATGATGCCGGCGTAGAGAAAACCCAGGTACGGCAGTCCTTCGTTTGCCAACCCCGCTACCGTGGGTTCCATGACCTCGCGCATGATGCGTGCATGAATCTCGGCAGTCACCACGGGCGCTGGTGAGTAGGCGCCCATGCCGCCGGTATTGGGTCCGCGATCGCCGTCGTCGCGGGCTTTGTGATCCTGTGAGGAAGCCATTGGCAGGATGTTGCGCCCATCGACCATGGCGATGAAGCTTGCCTCCTCGCCGGTCAGGAACTCCTCGATCACGACCCGCGCGCCGGCGCTGCCGAAGCGCCCGGCGCCGAGCATCTCGTCGACCGCCTGCTCGGCGCTTGCCAGGTCTTGGGCTAGGATGACGCCCTTTCCGGCGGCCAGCCCGTCGGCCTTGACGACGATCGGGGCGCCGATCTGTCTGAGATAGGCGATGGCTGGCTCGCGCTCGGTGAAGACGCCATAGGCGGCGGTCGGGATGCCGTGACGGGCGAGGAAGTCCTTGCTGAACGCCTTGGAGCCTTCGAGCTGGGCGACCGCCTGACTGGGGCCGAAACAGGGCAGGCCAGCGGCGGCGAAGGCATCGACCAGACCCGCCACCAGCGGCACCTCGGGTCCGACGATGGTCAGACCGATACGTTCGCGGGTCGCGAACTCGAGCAGCGCGGCGATGTCGTCGGCGGCGATGGGGACGTTTTCGAGTCCGTGCTCCAGCGCGGTGCCGCCATTGCCGGGGGCGACAAAGACCTGTTCGGCCAGGGGCGATTGCGCGGCCTTCCAGGCGAGCGCGTGCTCGCGTCCACCGCCGCCAATGATCAAAACCTTCATCAATTTCTCCATCCAATAGACACATGCTCGGGGACACGCCCCGAACCGCTAGTCAGGCGAGATGAGACCGCGCCGGCTCGACTGGATGAACCGCATGATCCGCTCGGTCTCCGTGCCGGGATAGTCCTGCTCGGCGCGCACCAGCGCATCCGCCAGACGCAGACCGGATTTGAACACCAGGCGATAGACCGCTTTGATCCGGGTGCGCTGCTCCTGATTAAAACCGCCGCGCCGCAGCCCGATGACATTGAGTCCGACCATCCGGGCGCGATGACCGTCGGCCAGCGCGAAGGGCGGGACATCCTGGGCGACGCCGGTGACCCCGGCGACCATGGCATAGGCACCGATTCGGCAGAACTGATGCACGGCGACCTGGCCCGAAATAAATGTGTAATCCTCGACCTCGACATGACCGGCGAGGGTGGCGGTGTTGGCGAAGATGTTGTGATCGCCAACGCTGCAGTCATGACCGGCGTGCGAATAGGCCATCCAGTAATTGTGACTGCCGATGCGGGTGCCCTCATCGGACTTGACCCCACAACTGATATTGACGTTTTCCTTGAAATGATTGTGGTCGCCGATCAGGAGCGGTTTGGCGCGCGCTGGCGTAAAGGTCAGGTCCTGGGGTTCGGATCCCAGCGTCGCGCCATGGCAGACGCGGTTGTGCGCGCCCATGCGGGTGTTGGCGAAAATACGCGCGCAGCTCTCGATGCGGCATCCCTCGCCAATCACGGCGCCGGACTCGATGATCGAATAGGGACCGACACGCACGGATGCGTGCAGAACGGCGCCGTCCTCGATGATGGCGGTCGGATGGATGTTCATTGGGGGCTGCGCTCGATAGTTCTTAGCACACGCATCAATCAGTGTCTGAAATGACGCATTCCGGTGAAGACCACAGCGATGTCGTGCTCGTTGGCCGCCGCGATGACCTCCTCGTCACGCAGTGAGCCGCCGGGCTGGATGACTGCGGTGATTCCGGCCTCTGCAGCCTGATCGATCCCGTCGCGGAAAGGGAAGAAGGCGTCGGAGGCCATCACCGCGCCGACCACCGCCAGACCGGCCTGCTCGGCCTTGATGCGTGCGATACGTGCCGAGTTGACCCGGCTCATCTGTCCGGCCCCGACGCCGATAGTCATACGGTCGCGACCGTAGACGATGGCATTGGACTTGACGAACTTGGCCACGCGCCAGGTAAAGAGCAGGTCTTGCAGCTCCTGCTCGGAGGGCGCGCGGTCGGTGACGACGCGAATCTCTTGGCTGAGGCGCAGATCCGCGTCCTGGACCAGCAAACCGCCATTGACACGCTTGAAGTCAAGACGATGGAGCGACTCGCTCGCCCACTCCCCGCAGGCGAGCAGGCGCACGTTCTTTTTGGCCGCGACGACCTCGCTAGCGGCCGCCGAGACGCTGGGGGCGATGATGACCTCGACGAACTGGCGCGCGACAATGGCGCTGGCGGTCTCGCCATCAAGCTCGCGGTTGAACGCGATGATGCCACCGAAGGCTGACTCGGGATCGGTGCCGTGGGCGCGCTCATACGCCTCCAGCAGGTTGGCGCCGAAGGCCACGCCGCACGGATTGGCGTGCTTGACGATCACACAGGCCGGTGCCTCGTGGAACTGTTTGACGCACTCGAGGGCGGCGTCGGTGTCGGCGATGTTGTTGTAGGAGAGTTCCTTACCTTGGAGCTGTTGCGCGGTGGCGATACTGGTCTCCGCGATCGGATGCTCGACATAGAAGGCGGCATTTTGATGCGGGTTCTCGCCGTAGCGCATCGACTGACTGCGCCGAAACTGCATGCTGAGCGTTCGTGGGAAGCCCGTCGCGGCGGCGGATTCGACCCGCGCGCCGAGATGATTGGCGATGGCCCCATCATAACGCGCGGTGTGCTCGAAGACCTTGACTGCCAGATCGAAACGGGTCGCGTCGTCGACCACGCCGTTGGTCTTGATTGCTTCGATCACACGCGGGTAATCGGTGGCGTCGACCACCACGGTGACGCTGGCATAGTTCTTCGCCGCCGCGCGCAGCAGCGTCGGACCGCCGATGTCGATGTGTTCGATGGCCGTGGGCAGGTCGCAGCCGGGGCGCACGACTGTCTCTTCGAAGGGGTAGAGATTGACCACCACCAGATCGATCGGCGCGATGGCATTGTCGCGCATAGCCTGATCATCCGTCCCGCGACGCCCGAGGATGCCGCCATGGATGAGCGGATGCAGCGTCTTCACGCGTCCATCCATCATCTCCGGAAAGCCGGTGTAGTCCGAGACCTCAATGACTGGGATGGCGTTGTCGGCGAGCAACCGTGCAGTGCCACCGGTGGAAATGATCTCAATGCCCTGGGCCGCGAGGTCTTGGGCAAATTCGATCAGGCCGGTCTTGTCGGAGACGCTGATGAGGGCGCGTTGAATGGCTTGCATCTAGGGATATCCGGTCTCGTGAGTCGGTGGAGGTGTTGCGACGTCAGTGGTCGCGATCAATGCTGTAATCGGTGAGTCGCTTGCGCAGGGTATTGCGGGTCATGCCGAGCATCTTGGCGGCGTGGCTGAGGTTGCCATTGGCGTGTCGCAGGATGGTCTCAAACAATGGGCGTTCGAATTCCTCCATGACCAGGCCGTAGAGACCCTTGATCTCATGGCCGTCCATGTTCTCGAGATAGGCGTTGAGGGCATCGCGAACGCACTTGCTCAAAGGCCCAGCGCGATCCGTGTCGATGACGCGCAGGCCCTGTGCTTGCGTGTCGGACACTGTTCTGGCAGCGTTGGTTTTCATCAACTCCTCCGCGAAAAACCCCGTCCTTCAGGGCAGGGTCGTTGACGCTGCGTGCGTCTCCAGTTCGAGGTTTTGGTCGAAGTAGGCGAGCACCTGAAGCATTTGTTCAGCAGGGGTCTCGATTCGGTTGATCGTCTGTCTGAATCCCGCAGCATCCGGCAGATGCCGACAGTACCAGGCAATATGCTTGCGGGCGATGCGCACGCCGTCATGATCGCCATAAAACGTATAGAGCGCATCGAGGTGTGCGCTGAGTATGTCTTTGATCGAGTGCGGCGGCGCGTCAGTGTCAGCGGCCTGATCCGGGGCCAGCTCGGCGGCGATGTCACGGAAGATCCAGGGACGTCCCCGGGCCGCGCGTCCGATCATAATAGCATCGGCGCCCGTGGAGTCCAGAACAGCTCTGGCCTGTTGCGCGGTGGCGATATCGCCGTTGGCGATGAGCGGGATGCGCACCGCCTCCTTGATGCGGCGAATCGTCGCGTATTCGGCCGGTACGCCATAGGTACAGACGCCGGTGCGCCCGTGTACGGTCAGCGCGGCGATGCCGGACTCGCGAGCGATTTTGGCGATGTTGACCGCGTTGCGCGATTCGGGCGACCAGCCGGTGCGGATCTTGAGCGTGACTGGTGCCGCAACGGCGCCGACCACGGCCTCCAGGATGCGCCCGATCAGCGCCTCGTCGCGCAGCAGTGCCGCGCCAGCGGCGACCTTGCACACCTTCTTGGCCGGACAGCCCATATTGATGTCGATGATGTGTGCGCCGAGGTCGAGCGTGCGTTTGGCGGCCTCGGCCATGCGTGCCGGATCGCTGCCAAGGATCTGTGCCGCGACCGGTCCGCGCTCGTTGCGGTAGTCGAGCCGATGCAGCGATTTGCGACTCCCCCAGAGCGTGGTGTCAGCCGAGACCATCTCGGCGACCGCAAGACCGGCGCCAAGCGCTCGACAGATGGCGCGATAAGGCCGATCGGTGATTCCGGCCATGGGCGCGAGGATGAGATTGTTGGCGAGCTGGTAGGGTCCGATGGTGAAAGGTCGAATCAGATCGGTGCGCATTTCGCCCGTCTCATCGAATGACGCCGTCATGGTGACTGATCGGCCTTGCGGGTGCCGGTGATCGCCGCCCAGTCCTCGCGCATACGTGTCGGGTCAAGCTCGATGGCATCGGCGTAGGCGGCGCGCACGGATTCGACCTGCCCGGCGAGGATGCCGGAGAGCACGAGCTTGCCGCCAGGGCGCAGGCGCGCAATCAGCTTGGGCGCCAGCGCGACCAGTGGACCGGCGAGGATATTGGCCAGAACGCAATCGAAGTCGCCTTCCGGGAGATCCTCCGGCGAATGAATGGCGATGCACTCGGCGACAGCGTTTGCCGCCGCGTTGTCGCGGGTCGCCTCCAGTGCCTGGGGGTCGTGATCGAGCGCGACTGCGTTTGCCGCGCCGAGCTTGATCGCCGCGATGGCGAGGATGCCGGAGCCGCAGCCGAAGTCGAGAACACGCTTGCCCGTCAGATCGGCCCCATCGAGCCACTCCAGACACATGGCCGTGGTCGCATGATGCCCGGTGCCGAAGGCCAGTCCTGGATCCAGCGACACCACGACCGCATCCCCGGCGCCGGGCGCCTGACCGTGAGGACAGACCCACAGCCGCTCGCCAAAGCGGGTGGGCCTGAACTCATCCAGCCAGACCCGCTCCCAGACTTGATCGGCGATGCGCTCGATCCTGGGAGCCGCGCCCATCTGCTCGCCCAGTCCAGCGGCCAGGCGCTCAAGCAGCGCCTGACTGGCCGCGTCGTCCTCGAACAGGGCCGAGACGCTGACGTGCGACCACAGCGGCGTTTCGCCTGGACCGGGTTCGAGCTGCGGCTCGTCCCCAGCATCGCCGAAGGTCACCGACAGTGCGCCGGCCGCCTCCAGCATGGCCGCGCTGGTTTCCGCGTGCGTCTTATGAGTATCGAACGTGAGCTGGAGCCAGGGCATGGGTCACATCCCGAGCTTCTTTTCGAGATAGTGGATGTTGGCCCCGCCCGCGAGGAAGGCGCCGTCGCGCAGGATCGAGCGCTGGAGCTTGATGTTGGTGTTGATACCGTCGATGACGGTCTCGCGCAGCGCGTTGCACATGCGCGCGATCGCCGCTTCGCGGTCTTCGCCGTGGGTGATCACCTTGCCGATCATGGAGTCGTAATGACTGGGCACCGTATAGCCGGAATAGATGTGGGTTTCCACGCGCACGCCCGCTCCGCCGGGTGCGTGGAACTCAGTAATCTTGCCTGGACTCGGCATGAAGGTCTCGGAGTCCTCGGCATTGATACGGCACTCTAGGGCGTGCCCGCGCATCGAGATATCTTGCTGGCGATACCTGAGCGGCTCTCCGGCGGCGACCAGGATCTGTTCTTTGACGATATCGACGCCGGTGACCATCTCGGTGACCGGATGCTCGACCTGGATGCGCGTGTTCATCTCGATGAAATAGAAATGTCCGTTTTCGTACAGAAACTCGAACGTGCCGGCGCCACGATAGCCGATGGTGCGACAGGCCGCCGCGCAGCGCTCGCCGATCTCGCTGCGCTGCGCCTCGGTAATGCCGGGGGCGGGCGCCTCTTCCAGCACCTTCTGGTGGCGTCGCTGCATGGAGCAGTCGCGCTCGCCTAAGTGGATGGCGTTGCCCATCTGGTCGGCGAGGATCTGGAACTCCACATGGCGCGGATTCTCCAGATATTTCTCCATGTAGACCATGTCGTTGCCGAAGGCGGCGGCGGCCTCCGCCTGGGTCAGCGAGATGGAGTTCAGGAGTGTCGCCTCGGAGTGCACGACGCGCATGCCGCGTCCGCCGCCACCGCCCGATGCCTTGATGATGATCGGGTAGCCGATCTCGCGGGCCAGCGCCAGGGTGCGTTTTTTGTTGTCGTCGAGCGGTCCGTCCGAGCCGGGCACGCAAGGCACGCTGGCGGCCTTCATCGCGGCAATCGCCGAGACCTTGTCGCCCATCAGGCGGATCGTTTCGGGCCGTGGGCCGATAAAGATGAATCCCGAGCGCTCGACCCGCTCGGCGAAATCGGCGTTCTCCGAGAGAAAGCCGTAGCCGGGGTGGATGGCGACCGTATCCGTAACCTCGGCGGCGCTGATGATGGCGGGCACGTTCAGATAGCTCTGGAGCGCCGGGGCCGGGCCGATGCAGACGGACTCGTCGGCAAGCAGCACATGCTTGAGATCGCGGTCGGCCTCGGAGTGGACGGCGACCGTCTTGATGCCGAGCTCGCGGCAGGCGCGCAGGATGCGGAGCGCGATCTCGCCCCGGTTGGCGATCAGAACCTTTTCGATCATTACAGCCATGGTGAGGATGTCTTTATGTAGTGGCAGCGGTTGGAGCCAAGCCTTACCCGCATTCGTGGCGCTGAAGCCTCCCGCTCCGTTCGAAGGGCTGGGGGCTTAAGCGTTATTCGATCACAAACAGCGGCTGGTTGTACTCAACCGGTTGACCGTTTTCGACCAGGATGCGCGTGACCGCTCCTGCATGTTCGCATTCGATCTGATTGAGGATCTTCATCGCCTCGATGATGCACAGCGTATCGCCAGCCTTGACCGACTGACCCTCTTCCACAAACGGTTTGGAGCCGGGCGAAGACGCCCGGTAGAAGGTACCGACCATCGGCGAGCGCACGATCTCGCCGAGGATCTCCTCTTCCGCCTCTTCGTCATGCGCTGGCGCCGCACTCGCGGCGTTGGGCATGGGTGCGACTGTCTCGGGATAAGGCATGCCCTGAGGCATGTACATCGGCATGGCGCCGCTGCCGTGGCGGCTGATGCGCACGGACTCCTCGCCCTCGTGGATCTCGATTTCGGCGACGTCGGATTGTTCCAACAACTCGATCAGTTTCTTGACCTTACGGATATCCATTGTCAGTTGTTCTCGTTCGTGTGATCCTGCGCGGCGCGCCCATCCCCGAGACGCGAGAGCACGGCGCGCAGCGCCAGTGCATATCCGTCGGCTCCGAGCCCGCTAATCACGCCTGTTGCGATATCTGAGAAATAGGAGTGGGCGCGGAACGGCTCGCGGGCATGGACATTCGACAGGTGCACCTCAATGAAGGGGATCGCCACAGCCAGCAGGGCGTCGCGCAGTGCGACGCTGGTATGGGTGAATGCGGCCGGATTGATAATGATGTAGCGGACATCATCTTGCTGGGCCTGATGGATGGCCTCGATCAGGACATGCTCCGCGTTGCTCTGGAAAAACTCAAGCCGATGGCCCTCGGCGCGCGCCAGTGTCTCGAGTTCGTGCTCAATCCCCGCCAGCGTGACGCTGCCGTAATGGCCGGGTTCGCGCCTGCCGAGCAGGTTGAGATTGGGTCCGTTGAGGACCAGGATTGCGGCCATCGCGCCAACTATCTTCCAAACTGGGGTGAACGAGAGCTTACCGCCGTTCGCAGAGAATCGGCGACAAATCGCGTCGAATTGTCCCGATTTCAACGGATCTTGTCCAGTAAACATGCATCTCGATAGCGGTCGGCCCAGCGATCCGAGTCCACTTTGAAAGCACGCGCTTGCGGTGTGCCAGTATGGTAGGTCGCTCGCTGAAAGGCCAAGCCTGGGAGTGTGACATGGCGCTGGCTGGATGCGCGCTTACAATTCTGTAACCCTGGCTGTATGTGGCCCCAGACAGGAAATCTGTCGTGATGAAATTTTTAGTCCCCGTCGGCGCGCGAAGCCTGGTCGCTGGATCATTGGGTATCCTGTTCGCGAGCTGCTGGACGGCGGGGTCGGCGCTCGCTGTCGGATTCGATCTGGATGCCCTCATGGCATTGCTCGCCGAGCATCCCCATGGCCGGGCGAGTTTCGTCGAGACTCGCCATCTGGCGCTGCTCGATCGCCCCCTTGAGGCGCGCGGCGAGCTGATCTACCGCCCGCCGGATCGGCTCGAGCGCCATGCCCATCAGCCGCGCGAGGAGTCTGCCATCCTCGACGGCGACACCCTGACCCTAGTGCGCGAGGGGCGCCGCCGTGAGCTGTCGCTGAGCGAAAATCCGCAACTGGGCCTGCTCATCGACAGCCTGAGAGCGGTTCTGGCCGGTGACCGCGAGCGGCTGGAGGCCCGCTATGTCGTCAGTCACGCCGGCATCCCCGATGCCTGGGTTCTCGATCTGGTGCCCAAAGAGGCGGCGCTGTCGCCGACGCTGCGCCGCATCCATCTGGTGGGCCGCGGTGGGCGTCTCACGCGGTTCGAGCTGATCGAGACCGATGGCGACCGCTCGGTCGTCGAGATCGGTGCCGACATACCATGACGCGCCGCAGTCGCATGATCCGCGTTGGCGGCTGGCTGGCGATGCTGGCCGTGCTGATCGCCCTGGTCGTGCGGGCCGAGTACTCGGCCGACATGTCGGTGTTTCTGCCGCGCTCACCCACACCGGAGCAGGCCCTGCTGGTGGATCAATTACGCGACGGCATGGTCTCGCGTCTGGTGCTGATCGCGATCGCGGGTGGCGAGCCGCGCGAGCGCGCCCAGGTCTCGCAGACGATGACTGCCGCGTTGCGCGCCACGACAACCTTCCAATCCATCACCAATGGCGCGGATGCGGGCCTGGAGGCGGATCGGACCTGGCTATTTGAGCAGCGTTATCTGTTGAGTCCCGCCGTCAATGAGGAGCGCTTCAGCGTCGCGGGGCTGCGCGCGGCCTTAAGCGAGACGCTGGACTGGCTGGTCTCACCGGCCGGGATGCTGATTGAGGAGCTGGTGCCGCGCGATCCCACCGGCGAACTCATCGCGATTCTGGAACGGCTCGATGACGGTCCGCGTCCGCGTCGCGAGGACGGGGTCTGGGTCAGCCGCGACGGGCAGGAGGCGCTGCTGCTGGCGCTCACTCGGGCATCGGGCGCTGATCTCGACGGGCAGGAGAGCGCCTTGGCCGAGATCGACGCCGCTTTCGAGATCGCGCGCACGGGGGCACACGGGCTGCGCCTGGTCACGACCGGTCCCGGTGTCTTCGCGGTCGAGTCACGCGCGACCATCAAGGGTGAGGTCACCCGGATCGCCCTGACCGCCGCCGCGATCATCGTCGCGCTGCTGCTGTTGATCTACCGTTCGCCGCTATTGCTGGTGCTCGGGCTGCTGCCGGTGATGACCGGCGTCCTGGCCGGTATCGCGGCGGTCAGTCTAGGCTTTGGCGTGGTGCATGGTCTGACCATCGGCTTTGGCGCCGCCCTCATCGGCGAGGCTGTCGACTACGGCATCTATCTCTTTGTTCAGCGCGGCGGGGCGCAGTCCGATCGGGAGGCCATGGCCGATTTCTGGCCCACCATCCGGCTCGGACTCCTGACCTCCGTGTGCGGCTTCGGGGTCATGCTCGGCTCGGGCTTTCCGGGGCTGGCGCAGTTGGGTCTCTACTCGACCACCGGGTTGATCGCCGCCGCCTTGGTGACGCGCCTGGTGCTGCCGGCGCTGGTGCCGGACGGGCTGGCGCCGCGCGATCTCGGCCACGTCGGACAGCAGCTGGCGCGCGCGACTCGTCAACTCGCGCGGCTGCGCTGGCTGGTCCCGGCGCTCTGTGTGGCGGGGCTGCTGATCGTCTGGCTGCATCGCGATCGGCTCTGGGACGACTCCCTGCTCGCGCTTAGCCCCATCCCGCCGGCGGCACAGGCGCTGGATGCGCGGCTGCGGGCCGACCTCGGCGCGCCTGAGACGAGCGTACTGGTCGCGGTCGATGCGCCCGAGCGGGAGGCGGTTTTGCGCCAGGTCGAAGCACTCGCGCCAGCGTTCGACGCGCTGGTCGAGCGCGGTGCCATCGCTGGCTGGGACAGCCCCGCGCGCTATCTGCCCAGCCGCGCGATCCAGACCGCGCGGCTGGGCAGTCTCCCGGACCCGGACGCACTCGCTGCAAGACTTGCGGCGGCGAGTGCCGGGCTGCCACTCCAGGCCGAGCGGCTCGCACCATTTCTCGCCGATGTCGAGGCGGCTCGCACGGCGGGGCCGATCGGGCCAGAATCCCTGGCCGGGACCGCGTTTGGGCTGGCCGTCGACTCCATGCTGACACAGACCGAGCAGGGCTGGCGGGCGCTGCTGCCGCTGCGGGCCGCAGAGACCAACCCGATCGATGTCGAGCGCCTGAGACAGACTCTGGCCGAGTCGGCTCGTATGGCTGGTGTCAGCGTGCGTCTGCTCGAACTCAAGCGGGAGTCCGATGGTCTCTACGCCGATTATCTCCAAGAGGCGATCTGGCTGTCGTCGATCGGGCTTGTGGCCATCCTCGCCCTGCTGGCACTGGCGCTGCGCTCATGGCGACGGGTGTGGCGGGTGATGCTGTCCCTGCTCGCCGCCGTGCTCACGGTGACCTCGGCACTGGTGCTCGCGGGCCAGTCGCTGATCCTCATGCATCTCGTGGGGCTGCTTCTGGTGGTTGCCGTCGGGTCCAATTACGCGCTCTTTTTCGTGCGCGGCATGGATCGGCCCGGTGGTCCGGCGCCGCGCACTTTGGCCTCGCTGCTGTTTGCCAACCTCACCACGCTGGCCGGTTTCGGGCTGCTGGCGACCTCTTCGGTCCCGGTTCTGCAGGCGATCGGGGTGACGGTCGGTCCAGGCGCGGTCCTGGCGCTGCTGTTCGCGGCCATACTGAGTCATCCGAGACCGCGCGAGACGCCCGCCGGCACGTCGGCGACCCCCCTTGTACGGCGCGAACGGTGACACGGTGAGCGACGCCACACGATCCATCGACCCGGCTGCACGCATGCGAACCCCTGATCGCTGGCGACCCTCGGCGTTCATCTGGGCGAGCCTGCTTGTGCATATCCTGGCGGCACTGGCCTGGCTGGCTTTTCCGGCGCTCTGGCCCTGGTGGATCGGGGCGATCCTGCTCAATCACGCGGCCCTGACGATCGCCGGACTCTGGCCGCGCTCGACCTGGCTGGGCGAGAACTGGCGCACACTGCCCGAGACGGCGCGCGAGCGGCGTCAGGTCGCGCTCACCATCGACGACGGCCCTGATCCCGAGGTCACCCCGGCGGTACTGGCAATCCTGAACCGATATGCCATCCGGGCGACTTTCTTCTGTATCGGCGAGCGGGCGCGGGCGCATCCCGAGCTGATCGCCGAGATCGTCGCTGCCGGTCATGCCGTGGAGAATCACTCCTATACACATCGTCATGATTTCTCCTTGCTCGGTCCCTGGCGCATGCTGGCCGATCTGGATGCCGCGCAGCGCCTGTTGACCGAGCTGACGGGCACGACGCCCGGTTTTTTCCGCGCCCCGGCGGGTCTGCGCAATCCCTTTCTGGAGCCACTACTGGCGCGGCGCGGGCTGCGGCTGGTGAGCTGGACACGGCGCGGTTTCGATACTCGGGAGGGTGATCCGCGACGGGTGCTGGCGCGTCTGGAGCGCGGACTGATCCCAGGGGCGATCCTGTTGCTGCACGAGGGCAACGCGGCCCGGACCGCCCAAGGCCGGGCGGTGATCCTGGAGGTCCTGCCAGCCATCATCGAGCGTCTGCAGACGGCCGGTCTCTCGGCCATTACCCTGCGCGAGGCCGCTCGATGATCGCCGATCTCAAGCGACGCCTGGTCAACGCCGCAGCCGTGCCTTACCGCAGCGCGGGACGCTACGCTTGGCACTTTGCACGCGGCAAGCTCGGCGGCGATCCCATCTTCATGGCGATGCTGGGCGAGCGGCTTCTGCCGGCCTCGGCAAGCATCCTTGATCTCGGCTGTGGCGAAGGACTGCTGGCCAACTGGCTGCACACTGCTGGCTGTTTTCATGCGCGCGGCGATTGGCCACCAGACTGGCCTGCGCCACCGCGACTCGTCGGTTATCGCGGGATCGAATTGCAGGGGCGAGACGTGGCGCGTGCCCAGCGTGCTTTACCGGCTGACATCCGAGTCGAACAGGGCGATATTCGCGCTGTCGCTTTTGGTCGGGCAAACGCGGTTGTGATCCTCGACGTGCTGCACTACATCACACCCCGGGATCAGGGCGCGGTGTTGGAACGGGTTCGCGCCTGTCTGGAGCCGGGCGGGCGACTGCTCCTGCGGGTCGGGGACGCAGACGCGGGCTGGCGCTTCAGGACCAGTCTGGCCGTCGACTCGCTGGTTATCCGCCTGCGCGGGCAACGCTTGGGGCGGCTGCACTGCCGCTCGCTCTCGGCCTGGGAGGCGGAGCTTGCCGATCGCGGCTTCCAGGCGCATGCGCGGCCCATGAGTGCCGGCACGCCCTTCGCCAATCATCTGCTGATTGCGCGCACCGGGTGACATGCGTGCTGGTCACGGGCATGCTCGGTGTTCAACGTCTCATCGAAACGCAACTCAGTGCCCAGCAGTAAGGATATTGTCTTGAATCGGATCGCTGTTACCCAGTTCACTCTGACCACGTGTCTCGGTCGTGGCATTGACGCCCACCGTGAGGCGTTGATCGCCGGGCGCAGCGGGCTTTCTCCCTGCGACTTCGAGGACGTCGATCTCGACACCTGGATCGGCAGTGTGGCGGGGTTGAATGCGCCGCTCCCCACCGCTGACGCTGTCTCCCAGCACTGCCGAAATAACCGTCTCGCCGACCTGGCACTCGCCCAGGACGGCTTCCGTGAAGCCGCCCGCGCGGCGGTGGCCCGTTATGGCGCCCGGCGTGTCGCGGTCCTGCTCGGCACCAGCACCTCGGGCATCCTCGACACCGAGTTTGCCTATCGCCAGCGCGACCCTGCCACTGGCGCTTTGCCGTCTTGGTTCGACTATCGCTCGAGCAACAGCATCTCCTCGCTTGCCGAATACGTGAGCCGTTCGCTTGGAACCAGCGGACCCTGTGCGGTGATCTCGACTGCCTGCTCATCGAGCGCCAAGGCGTTTGCCAGCGCGGCCCGCCAGATCGCCTGCGGTCTGATCGACGCGGCGGTGGTCGGCGGGGTCGATACACTGTGCCTGACGACGCTCTACGGCTTCAATTCACTCGAGGTGCTCGCAAATGGCCCGTGCCGGCCCTGCGACCGTCGCCGCGACGGCCTGTCGATCGGCGAGGCCGGCGCATTCGCGCTCCTGGAGCGCGACGGGGCGGGCGCGCTCTGGCTCGGCGGATACGGCGAGTCGAGCGATGCCCACCATATGTCATCCCCGCACCCGGATGGACGGGGCGCGGGACAGGCGATGGGCGCGGCGCTTGAGCGTGCCGGTCTGCGTCCAGCCGAGATCGACTATATCAACCTGCACGGCACCGCGACCCCGGCCAACGATCTGGCCGAGGGTCGCGCGGTGGCAGAGCTGTTCGGGGCGGGGACGCCGGTCAGCTCGACGAAGGGCGCGACCGGGCACACGCTGGGCGCTGCGGGCGGGGTGGAGGCCGCGCTCTGTCTGCTGGCGCTTCAGGATGGTCTGATTCCAGGCTGCATCGGGACGCAAGAACCGGATCCGGAAATCCGCATCGGACTTGCACTCGAGACGCGCCGCGCGCCGCTGCGCCATGCCCTCAGCAACGCCTTCGGGTTCGGCGGGACCAATTGCAGTCTGATCTTTTCGCGGTCCGGCTCGGAGGAGGACGCCGATGAATGACAAGAGCTGCCCGCTTGCCGCACACGTGGCGGGGATCGCGGTCGTGGGTCCGGGGGTGGACGATTGGGCCGGAATGCGCGAGCGCCTCCTGGCCGGGACCGGACAACCCCTGGCCGAGACCCGGATTCCGATGCCGGAGGGGTTGCCCGGCGCCGAGCGTCGCCGAGTCGGCAAGGTCGTGAAACTCGCGCTCGCGGCCGGTTTCGCCGCTTGCCGGGATGCCGGGATCGATCCGGCCGAGCCAGCAACAGTGTTCGCCTCCTCGGGCGGTGACGGTGAGAACTGTCACGCCATCTGCGAGCTGCTCGCTGGCGAGGACCGTCTTATTTCGCCGATCCGCTTTCACAACTCGGTCAACAACGCCGCCTCCGGCTACTGGGGGATCGCCACCGGCGCTCAGACCGGCTCCAGCGTACTGTCGGCCTTCGATGGCACCTTCGCGCTCGGACTGATGGAGTGCTTCGCACTCCTGGCCGCTGACCGGCGTCCCGTGCTGCTGATCGCCTACGATCATCCCTATCCCTCGCCATTGGCCGAGTGCCGCCCACTGGGTCCGGCCTTCGCGGTGGCGTTGCTGCTCAGGGTGGCCGATAGCGACCAGGGGCCACGACTGGTGCTCGGCGGGCTTGATGATGCACCAGCGGACCGGCTCGCCGACGCGGTGCTCGAAGACCTGCGCCGCACGGTGCCGGCCGCGCGCGCGCTGCCCTTGCTGGAGCCGCTCGCGCGCGGTGAGCGTCGCAGCGTTGCTTTGGAGGCGTGCAATGCTCAGACGCTCCTGATCGGGGTGGAGCCATGAACCGTGCCTGGATACTCGCGCATATCCCGCACCAGGGCGCCATGTGTCTGAACGACTCAGTTGAGTCCTGGGACGAAGAACATCTCTGCTGCATCGCCTGGAGCCATCTCCAACCCGACAATCCGCTGCGGGCCGATGGCCGACTTGGCGCGCTGGCGGGAATCGAGTATGCCGCGCAGGCGGTGGCCATTCACGGCGCCCTGCTAGGCGTGGGCGCCGCGCCGGGCATGCTTGGCAGCGTGCGCAATCTGGTGTGCGAGTGCGCCTGGCTCGATCAGGTTCAGGGTGCGCTGCGGGTTGCGGTGACACGCCTGGGCGGGGATGCGGCGGCACTGCTCTATGGCTTCGAGCTACAGTGCGAGGGCCGTCGGCTGATGCAGGGTCGGCTCACCATCGTGCTTGATCCGACATGAGCCGCGATTCACCCGATAAGCCGATGCGTAGACTGGCCCTGGTCACCGGCGCGAGCGGTGGGATTGGCACCGCCATCTGTCGCCGACTCGCTGCTGATGGACACGAGATTATCGTCCATGGTCATCTCGGAGCTGAGCGCGTGCAGACGCTCGTCGATGAGATCAACGCCTCGGGCGGTCTGGCGCGGGCGCTGATCCTGGATGTGACTGACAGGGAGCGTTGCCGCGATGCGTTGGAGACCATCGTTGCGGAACGCCCGGTGCAGATCCTCGTCAACAATGCCGGTATCCACGATGACGCCGTTTTTCCCGGCATGCGCGCCGAGCAATGGGCGCGGGTGCTGGATGTGAGTCTGAACGGCTTCTTCAACATCACCCAACCGCTCACCCTGCCCATGATCCGCACCCGCTGGGGGCGCATCATCTCCGTGACCTCGGTCTCCGCCATCACCGGCAATCGCGGCCAGGTGAATTACTCCGCAGCCAAGGGGGCGGTGCATTCGGCCACGCGCTCGCTGTCGCTGGAACTCGCTGGACGCGGGATCACCGTCAACGCTGTGGCACCCGGTATTGTCGCGACCGCGATGAGCGCGGCGCATTTCCCGCCCGAGGCGATCGCCCGGCTGGTGCCCATGAAACGCGCCGGGCGACCGGAGGAAATCGCCGATGTGGTCGCTTTCCTTGCCTCCGAGGCGGCCTCCTATGTCAGCGGACAGATCATCGGCGTCAATGGCGGCATGATCTGATGCGCGGTGAGCGGGGCGGCTGACCGCCAATGCGGCGGCGTGCTCGACTCCGCTTTCCGAACGCCTAGGGCGTCCCATAGACTGCGCGCCAGTCGGCGGATTTGCCAGAATTCCGCTCAATCGTTTGCCACTGACGAGGTTTCGCATGAAACGCTCTCTGTTCGCCCTCATCGCGCTGTGTGCGCTAGTTATGACGCTCGGACCACTGACGACGCTCGCCGATGCGTCGGGTGCTGGAGGCGAGCGTCCGCGTATCGGTCTGGTGCTCAGCGGGGGCGGGGCGCGCGGCGCGGCCCATATCGGTGTGCTCAAGGTCCTGGAAGAGTTGCGCATCCCTGTCGATGTCATCGTGGGAACCAGCATGGGCTCCCTGGTGGGTGGCGGCTATGCGGCAGGCCTGTCGGCGCTGGAGCTTGAGGAACGGGTGACCAGCGTGGATTGGGATTCGCTCTTCGACGACGATCCACTGCGCAAGACCTGGCCGGCCCGGCGCAAGGACGCCACCGCGAACCCGACCTGGAACTTCTCGCTCGGTGTGCGCGACGGCAAGGTGAGTCTGCCCAAGGGCGCCATCTCGGGTCAGAAGGTGCAGTTGTTCTTCAATGATCTGGTCAAGGGCGTGGAAACGGTCCAGGACTTCGACGCCCTGCCAATCCCGTTTCGCGCCGTCGCGACCGATCTGGAGAACGGCGAGATGAAGGTCTTCGAACGCGGACCGCTCCCGGTGGCGATGCGTGCGAGCATGTCGGTGCCGGGGTTGTTCGCGCCGATGGAGTGGGACGATCACCTCTACGTCGATGGCGGCCTGGTGCGCAACCTGCCCATCGATGTCGCCCGCTCGATGGGCGTGGACGTCATCATCGCGGTCAATCTAGGGTCTGGATATCTCCCTCGCGAGCAGCTCGGCTCCATCGTCGGCGTCACTGGCCAGATGATCGCGATCCTGACCGAGCAGAACGTTCAGATCTCGCTCCAGCAGATTGATCTCAGACGCGACGTGCTGATTGTCCCCAATCTCGGCGATATCGGCTCTGCGCAGTTCGCCCGCGCCCCGGAGGCGATCGCCAGCGGGGAGGCGGCAGCCCGCAAGGCCGCGCCCCAGCTCGCGCATTTGAGCCTGAACGAGGTGCAATACGCGCGCTGGAGAAACGCGCGCTTCGGTCCGGGCAAGCCGGTCCAGCGCGTCGGGGAGGTGCGGATCGCGGGCCTGGAGCGGGTCAACCCAGAGGTCTTCGATACGCTGGTGACGGAGCAAGAAGATCAGCCGTTGGAGCGCGAGCGCTTGGTCGATGACATCCAGACCGTCTATGGCCGCGGCGATTTCGAGCGGATCAGTTATCGCTTCAAACCACGCGAGGATGGCGCGGATCTGCTCATCGTCGACGCGGTTGAAAAAGCCTGGGGACCGGGCTATCTGGGGTTCGGGTTGGGGTTGTCGACCGACAACAAGGGCGACAGTCGTTTCGGTTTGCGCACCACCTACAATCAAACCTGGATCAACCGGCTCGGGGCGGAGTGGAGCTCGGCGCTGACGCTGGGCAATTCCCCGAGCTTCCAAACCGAGCTCTTCCAACCCCTGAGCCTGGATCGGGCACTATTTGTTGCGCCTTATCTGGACGTCGGGCGTAGTCCCGACAGTGTCTTCGTGAAAGAGCAGCGTGTTGCGCGTTACGATGTGACGCGCACCCGCATCGGCGCGGACCTGGGCACCACCATCCGCGCCGTCGAGATGCGCGTCGGTGCCTATTACGGCCAGACGGATGTTACCCTCGACACCGGCTCGGCGCAGCTTCCCGAAGGCAGCAGTACGGACTCCGGGCTACGCGGGCGGATCTTCTACGACACGCTCGATAGCGCGGGCATGCCGCGCTCGGGGCTGCAGTTCAAACTGGAAGCGCTCAGTCCGCTCAACGCCATGGGCGCGGATGTCGATTACACCCGCACCAAGTTCGACATGACTGTGGCGCACAGCGTGGGTCTCAACACCATTGCCGCGAACATCAGGGGCGGCTCGAGTTTCGGTGCCAAAATGCCCTACTACGATCAGTTTCCCCTCGGCGGTTTCCTCAAGCTTTCGGGCTATGCCAACGAACAGTTCCGTGGCAACGATATGGCCTTCGCGGGGGTGTCGTACTACCGCCAGATCGCATCGCTACCGCCGCCGATCGGGCGCGGGCTCTATCTGGGCGCATCCTTGGAAGGCGGGTGGCTTTCGGATGGCGTGATCACCGCCGCCGGCAATGATCGGGCAGATGCCCTCCTAAGTTCGGAAGAGACCCGCTACGGTGGCAGTGTCTTCTTCGGCTCGGATACCTGGATCGGTCCGGCCTATCTTGGCGTGGGACTGTCGGGCGATGGAGACAGCACAATCTATATCGTGATCGGACGGCCTTGATGGGCTCAAAACCGGGTGCAGCAATGTGCACCCGGATCAGCCTATGATGCTGGCGTGATCGTTCAGACTCGCAGCAACAGCCGTGAGGGATCTTCCAGCGATTCTTTGATCGCGACCAGAAACTGCACCGCTTCACGACCGTCGACGATACGGTGGTCGTAGGTCAGCGCCAGATACATCATGGGCGCGGCGATGATCTGACCATCGACGACGACGGGGCGCTCCTGGATCTGGTGCATGCCGAGAATGGCGCTCTGCGGCGGATTGAGGATCGGCGTGGAGAGCAGTGAGCCGAATACACCGCCGTTGGTGATGGAGAAGGTTCCGCCGGTGAGCTCTTCGTAGCTGAGGCTACCATCCTTGGCCTTGGCGCCGAACTCAGCGACGCCCTTCTCGATGTCGGCCATGCTGAGCTGATCGCAGTTGCGCAGGATGGGAACCACCAGGCCGCGTGGAGAGCTGACGGCGATGCCGATGTCGTAATAGCCATGGTAGATGATGTCGGTGTCGTCCACCGAAGCGTTGACGACCGGAAACCGCTGCAGGGCCTCGATCGCAGCCTTGATGAAGAACGACATAAAGCCCAGACGCACACCATGGCGTTGCTCGAAACGCGCTTTGTAGGTCTCACGCAGCGCCATAATCGCCGTGAGGTCGACCTCGTTGAAGGTGGTCAGCATCGCGGCATGCTGTTGAGCCTGGACCAGACGCTCGGCGATCCGCGCGCGTAGACGCGTCATGGGCACGCGCTGCTCGGGGCGCCCAGCCTCACCGCTGAGCCGCGCGATGGGTTGGGCGGTGATCAGCGTCTCGACGTCGGCTGGCAAGACATGCGCGTCGCCGACCGCTGGCGAGACATCATCCGCCTCGGCAGCCGCTTCGCGCGCGTCGAGATAGGCGAGCACGTCGCTTTTCTGGATACGTCCATCCCGCCCACTGCCCGGGATCTCGTGCGCGTCGAGCTGCATCTCGCTGACGAGACGCCGTGCCGAAGGCGTCACCAGGGGCGCTGCGTCGGGCGTCTTGGCGGACTTGGTGTTGCCGCTTGTCGCTTGTCGCGCCGCTTTGGCGGGTTTCTCGGCGGGCGTCGACTGCTTCTTGGGCTGGCTGGCGGCCCGCGCGGGCGCGGCACCGGCCTCAATCAGCGCCAAAATCTCCTCGGCCTGGACCACATCGCCTTCTTTGGAGCGGATCTCGCCGAGCACGCCATCCATCGGCGCCGGCACTTCCAGAATGACCTTGTCGGTTTCCAGCTCGACGAGGTTGTCGCCTTTTTTGATAGCCTCGCCAGGCTGGATATGCCAGCTCAGAACCGTGGCGTCGGAGACGGATTCTGGTAGCTCGGGTACGCGCACTTCGCTGCTCATTGGGACGGGATCCTTATATTCATGCTGGGGTTGTATTGGCCGCTTAAGGCCTCGTCAATCAGGCGTTCCTGTTGCTCGACATGGACCGCGCGATGACCGACCGCCGGGGCGGCAGAGGATGGGCGACCGACGTAATAGGGGCGCTTACCGCTTTGGATCAGGCCATGAAAGCGGTGCTTGATCTGGTCCCAGGCGCCCTGATTCTGGGGTTCCTCCTGACACCAGACGACCTCCTCGGTACTGGCGTATTGCTCGATCACGCGCGCGAACTGCTCTTGTGGGAAGGGGTAGAGCTGTTCAATACGAACGATGGCGACCGTATTCAAGCCGCGCGCGCGGCGCGCTTCAAGTAGCTCATAGTAGACCTTGCCGCTGCAGAAGACGATGCGCTCGACCGCTGCGGGATCGATGGGATCGACCTCGCCGATGATCGACTGATACTGACCGCGCGTCAGTTCTTCCAGCGATGAGGCCGCCAGACGGTGCCGCAGCAGGCTCTTGGGCGTCATGACGATCAGCGGCTTGCGGTAGTCGCGCAGGATCTGGCGGCGTAGTAGGTGAAACATCTGCGCCGGTGTGGTCGGGATGCAGACCTGGATGTTGTAGTCCGCGCACAGCTGCAGGAAGCGCTCGAGCCGCGCCGAGGAGTGCTCCGCGCCTTGGCCCTCGAGTCCGTGGGGCAATAGCATCACCAGCCCGCAACTCAATCCCCACTTGGTTCCGGCTGAGGTGATGAACTGGTCGATGACCACCTGAGCGCCGTTGGCGAAGTCGCCGAATTGGGCCTCCCACAGCGTCAAGGCGTTCGGCTCGGCGGTGGCGAAGCCGTATTCGTAGCCGAGCACCGCCTCCTCCGAGAGCAGCGAGTCGATGGCGATAAAAGCGCCTTGATGCGCGCTGAGATGCTGTAGCGGCGTGTAGGCGTTGCCGGTGATCTGATCATGCACTTTGGCGTGACGATGGAAGAACGTCCCGCGTCCAGTGTCCTGGCCCGACAGCCGCACCGCAACCCCGGCATCGAGCAGCGTGGCGTAGGCCAGATTCTCGGCGTAACCCCAGTTGATGAGCTGATCGCCCTGGGCCATCTTGCGCCGCTCGTCCCAAATCTTCTCGACCCTGGAGTGCAGTTCCATGCCCTCGGGCACTCGCAGCATGGCATCGGTGAGCTTCTGGAGCTTGTCGGCGCTAACGCCGGTGTCGACATCCTGATCCCAGGATTTACCGCGACAGAAGGTCCAGTCGACGCGGAAGTCGTGGTCGAGTCCGCAGAGCACCGGACGGGCGATCACCACTCCCTCCTCGATGGAGTCGCGATAGTCTTCGACCATCCGGTTTGCCGCCTCTTGCGTGATCAGATCCTCGGCGACGAGGCGGTCGGCGTAGACGGCGCGTGGTGTCGGGTGCGCGCGGATCTTCTGATACATCATCGGCTGGGTCACCGCCGGCTCATCGGCCTCGTTGTGACCGAGACGACGATAGCAGATGAGATCGATGATGACGTCTTTGCGGAACTGGTTGCGGAAATCGAGCGCCATGCGGGTCGCGAAGATTACCGCTTCGGGGTCGTCGCCGTTTACATGCAGCACCGGCGCCTGGACCATCTTGGCGACGTCTGTGCAGTAGAGCGTGGAACGCGTATCGAGCGGGTGGCTGGTGGTAAAGCCGATTTGGTTGTTGATGACGATATGCACCGTGCCGCCGGTGGCATAGCTGCGCGTCTGCGACAACTGCAGCGTCTCCATCACCACACCCTGCCCGGCGAAGGCCGCATCGCCATGGATGAGCACTGGCAGCACCTGCTCGCCGCTGTGGTCGCCCCGTCGACGCTGGCGTGCACGCACTGAACCCTCGATGACGGGGTTGATGATCTCCAGATGCGATGGGTTGAAACCCAAGACCAGATGCACAATGCCACCAGGGGTCTCGATGTCGGTGGCGAAGCCCATGTGATATTTCACATCACCGACCATCTGGCGCCAGTCCGTTTTTACGCGCCCTTCGAACTCGTCGAAGATGTCCTGCGGCGGTTTACCGAAGATATTGGTCAGCACGTTGAGGCGGCCGCGATGGGCCATGCCGATGACGATTTCCTGCTGGCCCTTGCGCCCGGCGCGTTGGATCAGCTCATCGAGCATCGGGATGAGTGCATCGGCGCCTTCCAGCGAGAAGCGTTTCTGTCCGACATAGCGTTGGTGGAGATAGGTCTCAAACACCTCAGCCGCTGTCAGCAGGGTCAGAAGCCAGTGCCGGTCGGCGTTCTCAAGCTCGGGGCGCGCCCGATAGCCTTCGAGGCGTTTCTGGATCCAGCGCTTCTCCTGGGTGCTGGTGATATGCATGTACTCCGAGCCGACCGTGCCGCAATAGGTCTGCTCGAGCATCTCGATGATCTCGCGCAACGGCATGCGATCAGGGGCGTAGAGCGAGCCGGTATGAAAGACCTGCTCTAAGTCTTGCGCGCTGAGATTGTGGTGCGCTGGATCGATGTCGGCGATCTTGGGCGTCTCGCGCAGCTTGATCGGGTCGAGCCGGGCGACCTGATGACCACGATAGCGGTAGCCGTTGATGAGACTGAGCACCGAGGACTGTTTCTCCGCCGCGACCGGTTCGAGGTGCCCAATGGAGCGACTGCGCGCGCGTGAGCGGCTTTCCTGGGCGAGACGCAGAAAGTTCTCACGCACTGGGCCGTGGGGGGATTCGCTTATCGCCGGCTCGTTGGCCGCGTCCTGGCGCAGGGTGTCAAAGCGCGCACGCCACGTCAGATCGATACTATCGGGATCAATGAGATAACGCTCGTAGAGATCCTCGATAAAACCAGCGTTGCCGCCAAACAAGGCGCCCGATTCACGGAACAAGTCTAGAATGCTGCTCATGCTGTGTATTTAGATGACCTCGTGATGGTTTTGGCGCTTATCGTAAGGATTTATAACATATTCCAATGTACGCTCGGCACGTGGTCGCGGCCACCGGCTGGCGCGCCATGGCGCTCGAGTTCTCCCACCACCAATCTTGAGTCGAAGACTGGTAAAATCGATACTCGCCGCACAGCATTTGCTCGACGGATAATAGTCAATAGACGATACCTGGACTTTAGAGAGGTGCAGCGAACGTGAGCGCGAAGAGTGACGCGCAGCCGGCCCGACCCGACAGCTTCGGCGAGCGCAAGCGCCAGCGTGTGCGTTTGTCGCGGCTGGAGGCCGACATGGCGTACTTTCAGGCTCGCCTGGAGTTAATTGGCTCGCCCAACAGCAGTAACCGGGCAGCACAGCGCAAAGTTTTCAACGTGCTTCATGAGATCACCGCAAACAAGGTTCTGAAGGTCAAGCGCCGCTGTGTCGAATTGAAGTGACCACTGACCATGCCGCCAGTTTCAGTCTGTGAAGCTTAGCCTATGTGCACACTCGTTATTGTGTTTCGTCCCGGCCATCCCTGGCCCATGTTACTCGCCGCTAATCGCGACGAGATGGCGACACGCCCCTCGCGCCCGCCCGCCAGACATTGGGACGATCGACCCGACGTCGTGGCTGGTCTGGATCTGGAGGCGGGCGGGAGCTGGCTCGGGATCAACGACTACGGCGTCGCTGCCGTGGTTCTCAACCGAGCTGGCAGTCTGCGCCAGCTGCACGGCAAGCGCAGTCGCGGCGAGTTGGTGCTGGAGGCGCTCGATCATGCCGAGGCGGACGCAGCGGCCAACGCGCTGGCCGAGCTGCAACCTGCCGCGTACCAGCCGTTCAATCTGGTGGTCGCCGATCCGCGCGGCGCCTTCTGGATTCGACATGGCGGCGCAGAGGACATCACGGTCCATGCCATCGATCCCGGCCTGCACATGCTGAGTGCAACCGACCTTGATGATCCCGCCCATCCACGCGTGGCGACCTATCTGCCGCGTTTTGCGGCCGCAGCGGTGCCGCAGCCCCAGCACAACGACTGGCATGACTGGTCAGCCTTACTGACCAGTCGCGACGCCCCCGAAGCGCTCGGTCCCGATGCGGCAATGCTGCTGGAGCGGCCCGATGGCTTTCGCACCCGCTCGAGCGCCTTGATTGCGCTGCCGGCATTTCCCGGCTTCGAGAATCGGCCGATTTGGCTGCATGCCGATCATGGCGCCGATGACGAGACCTTCCGGTCGGTTATTTGACAGAATCCGGTCATGTGACAAGATTGCGTCTCGTCGCCGTGACCTGGTCGCGCAGCGGACGCCCATTACCGAGTCAGTTCTCCAGGATCCAACATGTCAAATCGTATTCGTATCGCCACCCGTAAATCCCCTCTGGCCATGTGGCAGGCCGAGCACACTGCCGAGCGTCTCACCGCGCTCTATCCCGATCTCATCATCGACATCATCGGAATGTCGACCAAAGGCGACAGAATCCTCGACTCCCCGCTGGCGAAAATTGGCGGCAAGGGCCTGTTCGTCAAGGAGCTTGAACAGGGCATGCTGGCCAACGAAGCCGACATCGCCGTGCACTCGATGAAGGACGTGCCGGTGGAGTTCCCCGAGGGTCTGCATCTGGCCGTCATCATGGAGCGCGAAGACCCCACGGATGCCTTCGTCTGCAATCACTTTGAGACGTTCGAGCAACTCCCGCAAGGGGCCTGTGTCGGCACCTCGAGTCTGCGTCGTCAGTGCCAGATCGCCGAGCTGCGCCCGGATCTGCGCATCAAGCCGTTGCGCGGCAACGTCAACACCCGTCTGGCCAAGCTCGACGCTGGTGACTATGACGCCATCATCCTGGCCACTGCGGGGCTGATGCGACTCGGGTTCGATGAGCGCATTCGTACCCGCATCGCACCGAGCGTTAGTCTCCCAGCGATCGGTCAGGGCGCCATCGGTATCGAATGCCGCAGCGACGACCTGCGTGTCAACGATCTGATGGCGCCGCTGCATCACCGCGATACCGACGATCGGGTACGCGCCGAGCGCGCTTTGAATGCGCGTCTCAACGGCGGCTGTCAGGTGCCCATCGCCGGCCATGCCGTCCTCGACGGGGAGCGGTTGCTGCTCAAGGGGCTGGTCGGCAACCCGGATGGCACACGTATTCTGCGTGCCGAAGCCGAGGGACCGCGTAGTGAAGCCGAGGCGATCGGCACCAGAGTGGCCGAGGATCTGCTCGGGCAGGGTGCCGATGAGATCCTCAGCGCCGTGATGGGGCACTAAATGAGCACGCCTGGCGATCTTCGCGGGCGCGGCGTTCTGGTGACTCGCCCGGCGGCTCAGGCCGAGGCGCTGTGTCGGCTGATCGAGTCCGCCGGGGGGCAGGCCATCCGCTTCCCAACCATCGTCATTGAGCCGGTCGCAACCGCCGAGACGCACAAGCTGCTCAACGCCGCCTGGGATCTGATGTACTTCGTCAGTCCCAATGCGGTCGAGCAGGCCCTGGCGCAGGTTGCCGATGGGTGCTGGGAGCGGGTCGAGTGCCTCGCTGCCGTGGGCCGTGGCACCGCGCTGGCGCTGACGGCGGCCGGGCGTGGACCGGATCTGGTGCCGAGCGAGCGCTACGAGAGCGAGGCGCTCCTGGAGATGGCGGAGCTGGCCGACATGCGTGCGCGCGAGGTGTTAATCGTGCGCGGGCAGGGTGGGCGCGGTCTGTTCGCCCAGACCATGACCGAGCGCGGCGCCAAGGTCCGCTTCGCCGAGGTCTATCGGCGCGTCATGCCGGATGTGGACGCGGGGGCGTTGCGCGCGCGCTGGTCGCGGGAGATCGACTATGTCATGGCGACCAGCGGCGAGGTCTTGCTGAACCTGGTCGCGATGCTGGGGACCGAGGGCCGCGACCAGTTGCTCGAAACGCCGTTGGTGGTGGTCGCCGAGCGCACCGCGCAGACCGCGCGCGAGTTGGGGTTTAACTCGATCAAGGTCGCCGAGCGCGCCGAGGATGGCGCCATCCTCGCTTCACTGTGCGACTTCGCGCGTGGCACCTAAGGCCTGGGGCGGCAGATAGCCGTCGCTGATCATCCGCGCAGTCACCTCGCCGATGACCTGGCTGATGGTGGTCTGCTCCGAGTTCGGGTCTAGCTGTCTGGAGCGGCTCGACCAGACCAGTCGTGCACGCTTTGCGTCATAGAGATTGGTCTCCAAGCGCAGGGCCTGGAAGTCGGCGTAGTAGTCGGGTCCACACACATCCTCGTAGACCTGGCTTAAATAGGACGCCAGATCATGGTAGTGCTTGGGCACACTGTCGAGTCGCGACACGGCGGGCTGTCTCTCGTGCGCGTCGGCAATCAGGTGCGTGACGATGATGGCGTCGGCAGAGGTCTTGGAGAGGGCCTCGGTCACGTTCGCCGCTTGGGCGAGGTTGGCGTCGGAGACGAGTTCGTGGCCCGGCTGCACCCTCACGCCGCTCTCGCGCAGGCGCGCGACGAAGTTGTCCTCGTAGGCCCGTCTGACCTTGGGGCTGTTGGTCACCCCGAAGACGATCAGGTTGTGATAGCGGATTGGCGCACTATCGGGACTGGTCCAGACGGAGCCGCTTGTGCAGGCGGTCGTCAACATCGCGAGCAGGCCGATGGTGACGGCCCGAAATGCAGGGCGCATGAATGGTTCCTCGATCTGGGATCGAATCCGTGCTCCGGGCGCACAGTGTGCATGGATGGAGCCAGAGCGGCAAGCGGCTGCCGCGCGATTTGGACTCAACCGCTCGCCGTCGATTCTGGCTGGCGATCGGCGCCAAAGGTGAAGGCGTCGGAGAACATCCGGTCCGGTCCCGAGCCGTGGTGCTCGAAGGCGACGCGCGCGGCATCGATCATCGCCGGTGGGCCGCTCATGTAGATTTCAAAGTCGCTAAGTGCGGGATGCTCTTCGCTGACCACCTCGTGCACCCAGCCGGTGCGCCCCTGCCAGTCTGGATCCGGCTCGGAAAGCACCGGGGTGAAGGTAAAGTCAGCCAGCCGTTCGGCCCACTGCAGCGGCAGCTCTGGGAGATAGAGATCGCGCCGTGATCGCACGCCCCAATAGAGCCGGATGGGCCGATCGAGACCGATGTGGATCGCGTGCTCGATCATCCCTTTGAGCGGCGCGAAGCCGGTCCCGCCGCCCATCATGATGATCGGGCGCGGTGAGTCCTCGCGCAGGATAAAGCTGCCCAATGGACCTTGAATGCGCAGAATGGCCTTTTCCTGAAGCTCATCAAAGATGTGCCGAGTGAATTCACCGCCCGCGACCTGACGGATGTGCAGCTCAATGCGTGCGTCGTCATGGGGCGCGTTAGCGATCGAGAAAGCCCGTTTGCGCCCGTCGCGCAGGATAAACTCCAGATACTGTCCGGCGAGAAACTGTATTCGCTGCTGCTCGGGCAGCTTCAGCAGTAGCCGCACGACGTCGTGATTGAGGCGCTCCTTGCGCTCCACGCGACAGGGCAGGGTGCGGACCTCGATTTGTGCGGGGACCGTGCGCTGGGCGACCTCCAGAACCAGATCAGAAGTCGCCACGGCCTGACAGGTCAGGCAGGTGCCGGCACGCTTGCCCTCGAGCGCCGTGATCAGGCCGCTCGGATAACCGATCGAGCCAGAGACCAGGTGGCCGATGCAGGATCCGCACTGGCCATTGCGACAGCCGTAGGGCAGACCGATGCCCTGGCGCAGCGCGGCCTCAAGCACGGTCTCGCCGGGTGCGGCGGTGAAGGTCGTCTCATCGGGTCGTATCTGGATTTTGAATGTCATCTCGTAGCGAATACATGTGTTGAGTGGCGCTTGCTATAGTCTCTCACGAGAGGTGTGTGCGAGCGGCATGCGCCAAAGATCGGGCGGATTGGATCAATGCGGGAAATCATCATCCTCGGCTGCGGATATGTGGGCACGCGCCTCGCACACCAATATCTCGCACGCGGCGAAAACGTCACTGGCTGGGTGCGCAGCGAGGCCGGAAGCGCGCGTCTCGCAGAGGCTGGTATCGCGCGAATGCGCCTCGATCTGGGCCGGGATGTCCCGCCAGCGGATTCGCTTGCAGGCGTTCGGCTCTTTCATCTGGCCCCGCCGGTCGCCGAGGGGAGTGAGGACACCCATACCCGGCGGCTGGTGGCGTCCTTCGCCTCGGTCGGCCATCCGCAGCGCATCCTCTATATCAGCACCACGGGTGTCTATGGCGATTGTCAGGGCGACTGGATCGACGAGACCCAGCCGACACGCCCGATGGCCGAGCGCTCCCGCCGCCGTCTGGACGCGGAAGACACCCTGCGGGGTTGGAGTCGGGAGACCGGCGGCGAGCTGGTGGTGCTGCGCGTCTCCGGGATCTATGGCCCACAACGGCTGCCGCTGGCGCGGTTGCGCCGGGGTGATCCTCTGGTGCGTCCCGAAGAGTCCCCCTACAGCAACCGCATTCATGTCGAGGACCTGGTCGCGATCTGTGCCGCCGCCATGGACAGGGCCGACAGCGGGGCGGTCTTCAACGTCAGCGACGGCAATCCCAGCACCATGGCTGATTACTTTCTGCGCATTGCCGAGGCGACTGGATTAGCGCCTCCACCGCTGATCTCCATGTCAGCGGCTACCGAGCGGCTCTCAGCGGGCATGCTCAGCTATATGCAGGAGTCGCGCCGCCTCTCTAACCGCAAGGTACGCGACGTGCTGGGGGTGGAGCTGCATTTTCCGACACTGGCGGAAGGGTTGGCGGATGCGCTACGGTAATGCGCACCGAACAGGTATTTTGACATCCTGTTTTGGACAAGACTGTACCAACACTTAAACGCACTTTGGAAATATGTTCAGGAGCTGTTTATGACCGTTAACCGTCCGTTCGTCGTCCTCGCCGCATTCTGTATGGTGGGACTCTTGAGTAGTCAGGCTGCGCGCGCGTTCGATGATCGATCCTTTCGCTTCGACACCACGAGCAACCTCTACGAGGTGTGCGCGGTTGCCGAGGATAGCGTTGCGTACCCTCTTGCCAATCAGGCCTGTCGCGCCTTCATCGAGGCGTCGGTGCAGTATCACGACGAGATCAGCGCCCGCAAGCCGCTCAAGCCGCTCATCTGCTATCCGAAGGCGGCCACCATCGAAGATGGCAAACTCGCTTTCATCGCCTGGGCGAATAAGCATTCCAAAGACCGCAAGCTGATGGGCGAGCAGCCGGTGGTCGGTCTGGTTCGCGCGCTGGCGACCAAGTACCCTTGCGCGAGATGAAACGCGCTCGGTCGAGTCGACTCTAAGCAGTGTACTCGGCCAACATTCGATGACCTGGTGCGCGGTAAGCTCCCGCCGTTCAGAGCGGTAAAAGATAACGCGGATCTATTGCGTAACTGATTTGGAGTATGACGATGAAAACCATGACCACTGCATTGGTACTGCTGACCAGCCTGGCATTGACCGGCTGCGGAACGACCACTGGCAGCCGTGCCGGAAGTGGAGCGGCAATGGGCGCCGCCGGCGGCGCCCTGATCGGCTCATTGAGCGCTCAAGCGGGCGCGGGCGCCCTGATCGGGGCGGGCGCTGGAGCCGTGGGCGGCTATCTCGTCGATCAGCATAAAAAGGGCTATATCGATTGAGGCCAAACTCATGCCAGGGATGGCGCAGTAAAGGACTGTTGATGTCTTTCACCTCTATCTCGACCCTAAATTGGCCCGGATTCGAAGAGATCGGCTCGGTGTAGCGTGACTTGTCACCGCGATTGAGCAAGCCAGCTTCAAGACCAAAGATGAATAGAATTAGAAAGCCACTTTAAAAACCCGGTTTTTTGCTGCGCTGCTGTTGACGCAAGGTCTTCGATCTACTAGCTTTTTCTCAAGTCCCAATCGCGGCCGTCGCCAGGATCCCGTACGCCTCAAGCGAGTAATCAGCACCATCGCCAATCCGGAGCCATCCGGCGTTGGACCTTGGGACTCCAAGCCCGCACGCGCTGTATCAGCGCCAGTTGTTTTAGTGTGTGGCATGCCCCGGTATCCTCCCGCCGCATGGTTCAGACTTCTCAGGCGTTTGCCGATCACTTCATTGCGAGGCTTGGTCCGGGCATGGTTTCACGTCCCGCGATCTGGAGCTGTTCTGATGGCCTGCGCTGTCGAGTCGGTTTGTGTGTTGGCCACCGACAGCATCCGTTCGATCAACACACATGATGAGAGCGCGAGAAACTGAGATGAGGATCTACGTAGGTAACTTGACGTACAGCGTGACAGACGATGACTTGCGGAACCTATTCGCCGAATATGGTGAGATTGCTACCGCCGAGGTGATCAAGGACAAGTTCTCTGGGCAGTCGAAGGGGTTCGGCTTCGTGGAAATGCCCAACAACTCCGAGGCTGATGCCGCGATCAAGGACTTGAACGAAACGGAGATGCAGGGGCGTAAACTCACAGTCAACGAGGCGCGTCCGCGTGCCGAGCGACCGCGTAGCGGTCAGTACTGAAACCGCACACCGGTCCCTGTTATGGGGACCGGTTGTCATCGAGTGAAAACCGGTCGCTCGAGTCAGCCCGGCAACCTAATCCCCAGGTCGTCCCAGAGACGATCGACGCGCTCGCGGACCGCCTCGTCCATACGAATCGGCTCGCCCCATTCGCGCTGCGTTTCTCCCGGCCATTTGTTGGTTGCATCGAAGCCGATCTTCGACCCCAAACCGGAAACCGGCGAGGCAAAGTCCAGATAATCAATCGGGGTATTCTCGATCATCACCGTGTCGCGCACCGGGTCCATGCGTGTGGTCATGGCCCAGATGACGTCCTTCCAGTCCCGCGTACAGATGTCTTCATCGACCACGATGACGAACTTGGTGTACATAAACTGCCGCAGGAACGACCAGACCCCCATCATCACCCGCTTGGCGTGCCCCGGATATTGCTTGCGAATGCTGACCACAGCCAGTCGGTAAGAGCAGCCCTCGGGCGGGAGATAGAAGTCGACGATCTCCGGAAACTGCTTTTGCAGGATCGGGACGAAGACCTCATTGAGCGCCACACCCAGCACGGCGGGTTCGTCCGGCGGACGTCCGGTATAGGTGCTGTGATAGATCGGATTTCGGCGCTGGGTCATGCGCGTGATCGTGAAGACCGGGAAGCGGTCGACCTCGTTGTAATACCCCGTGTGGTCGCCGAACGGACCCTCTGGGGCCATATCGTCTGGATGGATATAGCCTTCGAGCACGATCTCGGCGCTGGCCGGAACCTGAAGGTCCGACTCTAGACAGGCCGCCAGTTCGGTCCGGCTCCCACGCAGTAATCCGGCAAAAGCGTATTCCGAGAGCGTATCCGGAACCGGCGTGACTGCCCCCAGAATAGTCGCCGGATCCGCGCCCAGCGCCACCGCGACCGGGAAGGGCTTACCGGGATGCGCACGCTGCCAGTCGCGATAGTCTTGCGCACCGCCACGGTGCGCCAGCCAGCGCATGATGACCCGGTTGCGCCCGAGCACCTGCATTCGGTAGATACCCAGATTCTGACGCGACTTCTCCGGTCCGCGCGTGATGATCAGACCCCAAGTGATCAGCGGCGCGGCGTCGCCCGGCCAGCAGTGCTGGATCGGCAGACGTCCCAGATCGACCTCGGCACCGCTGAACGAGACCTCCTGGCAGGGCGCGTTACGTCGCACCTTGGGGGCCATGTCCAGCACTTTCTTGAAGATGGGCAGGGACTCCCACGCCTGCTTCATCCCTTTCGGCGGGTCAGGCTCTTTGAGAAAGGCCAGCAGTTTGCCGACCTCGCGCAGTGCCTCCACGGACTCCTCGCCCATGCCGAGCGCCACCCGTCTCGGGGTGCCGAAGAGATTGCCGAGCAGCGGGATGTCAGACCCCTTGGGTCGCTCAAACAAGAGGGCCGGACCGCCCCCGCGCAGGGTGCGGTCGCAGATCTCGGTCACTTCCAGATAAGGATCGACCTCGGTGCGAATACGCTGGAGTTCGCCGCGTTGCTCAAGTTGGTCGATGAAGTCGCGCAGATCCTTGTATTTCATCGCTCAGACGCCGATTCCGCGCATCAGGCCGCAATCCCGCAGTGGCGCAGGAGCGCATCGGTATTGGGCTCGCGCCCACGAAATCTCACATAGAGGACCATAGCGTCCTCGGAGCCGCCGCGCTCAAGGATATTCTCAAGAAAGGAACGTCCGGTGTCGGCATCGAACACGCCTTTTTCCTCAAACAGCGAGAACGCATCCGCCGACAGCACCTCAGCCCATTTGTAGCTGTAATAGCCCGCAGCATAACCGCCAGCAAAGATGTGCGAGAAGCCGTGCGCGAAGCGGTTGAAGTCGGGTGGGCGGATTACGGCGACCTGGTCGCGGACTTCGTCGAGAATCTCATAGATACGCCCGCCGCGTTGCGGGTCGTACTCGGCGTGGAGACGAAAGTCGAACAGCGCAAACTCCAGTTGACGGACCATCTGCATGCCCGACTGGAAGTTCTTTGCTGCGGTCATGCGCTCGTAGAGATCCTCTGGCAAGGGTGCGCCGGTCTCCCAATGGGCAGCGAACAGATCCAGCGACTCGCGCTCCCAGCACCAGTTCTCCAGGAACTGACTGGGCAGCTCCACGGCATCCCAAGGCACCCCGTTGATGCCAGACACAGCAGGATAGTCGACCCGCGTCAGCATGTGGTGCAGCCCGTGGCCGAACTCATGGAACAGGGTCTCGACCTCATTGTGAGTCAGGAGCGAAGGCTGGTCGCCAACTGGCGGGGTGAAATTACACACCAGATAGGCGACCGGGATCTGGTCGCAGCGGGTGGTGTGCATGCGGTTGGTGCAGACATCCATCCAGGCGCCGCCGCGCTTGTTCTGGCGCGCGAAAGGGTCGAGATAGAACTGGCCGCGCAGCGCACCATCGTGCAGGTCACGGATCTCGAAAAAGCGCACATCCGGATGATAGGTCTCGAAGGCTTCGACCTCCTGGATACCGATGCCGAACAGGCGCTCCACGACGCCGAAGAGCCCTGACAGGACGCGTGAGACAGGGAAATAGGGCCGCAGTTCTTCCTGACTGATCTGGTAGCGATGGACACGCAGCTTCTCGGCGTAATAGCCGATGTCCCAGGGTGCCAGCTCGTTTACGCCCGAATGCTCGCGCGCGAAGGCTTGGAGTTCTGCGAGTTCGTGGCGCGCCTGCGTGACCGAGCGGTCGGCCAGGTCATTCAGAAAGGCTAAGACATCCTCGGATGATCGCGCCATTTTGGTCGCCAGTGAGCGCTCGGCGAAATTGGCAAAGCCCAGCAACAGGGCCAGCTCGTGACGCAGTCCCAGAATGCGCTCCATGATCTCGCCATTGTCCCATTGCCCGGCGTTTGGCCCCTGATCCGAGGCGCGTGTCCCGTGGGCGTGGTACATCTCGAAGCGGAAATCCCGGTCATCGGCGTACATCAGCACGGGTAGATAACAAGGCATATCCAGAGTGAACAGCCAGCCGTCCTTGCCCTGTTGCTCGGCATTCTGGCGCGCCAGGGCCAGCGCCGACTCTGGCAGCCCCTTTAAACGCTGCGGGTCCTCGATCAGTGTGCTCCAGGCATTGGTGGCATCCAGCACATTCTCGGAGTACTTGCTGGTGAGCGTCGAGAGCTCCTGGCTGATTGCCTTGTAACGGGCCTTCTTGTCGGCGGGCAGATCGACGCCCGAGAGATGGAAGTCACGCAGTGCGTTGTCCAGCAGCTTGTGCTGCGCGGTGTCCAGATGCTCCTGTGCGGCCACGGCCTGATAGGCGCGAAAGAGATCTTCGTTCTGTCCTACCTCGGTGCCATAGTCACTGAGCTTGGGCAGGCAGGCGTTGTAGGCCGCGCGGAGTGCATCACTGTTGAGGACGCCATTGAGGTGGCCGACCGGCGACCAGGTTCTGCTCAGTGTGTCGTCTATTTCCTCCAGCGGCTCGATGAAGTTCTCCCAGGTCGGGATGGCAACGTCCCTGGTAAGGCGTGCGATGGTCTCGCGACAATCCGCCAGTCGCGCATCAATGGCAGGTTCGACGTGCTCGGGACGAATCCGCTGGAAAGATGGCAGGCCGACTTGATCAAGGAGAGGGTTGGAAGGATTGGACATGGGTGCTGGAATCCAGTGACAGATGTGAAAAGCTGGCGGCCGTTAGCCTTGTCGTGATGTGACATGGCCCGCGCGCCTTGGGGCTGAGGTGCGGGACGATCGCCGATCTTCAATCGAGCATGAATCAGTCGGACTGGAAGCCGGTATTCTGGCGCGGTGGAATGCGTCCCTTGAGAGAGCGAATCATATCCTGCTTCGGTCGGGGCTTAAACTCGCGCGGGACGCACAGATGAAAACGCCACAGATCGAGGCGGTAACGCTCTGCATCGGGCGTTAAAACGCGCTGCCACTCGCTGCCCTCGAGCGTGCTGAACCGCTCTGCGACACCATAAGCATACACTTTGTACTGACCCTTTGGTGTGCAACGGATGCCCTCGAACGACAGATTGCGCGTGCCGTTGCGCCCCTCGACCACGAGCGTATAGCGCACGACCCGATCAGGTCCGATGCTCAGATGCTTGGCGTCGATGAAATAGCGGAAGGGGTCGGGCGGTCCGTCGAGCTTGAACTCGACCAGATCGGCATCCTTGGGCCAGGGTGGTGGTGGAACGGCTGCCTCCCGCCACGGTTCTCCAGGAATAAACTCCAAGGGTCCGGGCGGCTCCGGGTCTGGAACGAAAACGTCCTCACGCGCCTGACTCGGACCGAGCCAGATTGCAAGCATGCAGAGTGAGGGCAGAACAAGCTGTCTCATAAGCCACGCCGTAGGTCGCTGAACGAATGAATGAGAGACGGCATGATGCTGGATGAATGTGTGCTGGTCGAGCGAATTTAAGTGCGTTGCATCGGCACGCGGGCCTGTTGGTGTCGGCTGCGTACTCTCTGGCAGGATGTCGAGATCAATTTTGCGAGGTGTGCTCGAAGGTGCGCAACGGGTTGTTGAAGGCCCGTTGCGCTTGAAACATGATTTTAAAGCGCGTGCTCTGGCGTTAGTAGCCCTTCTCTTGTTCGGCTGACTTTTCCAGACCCGCGCCAGCGGCTTCGAGGTCTTGGCCGGCGCCGGACATGGTGTTGCAGCCCTGTATGGTCAGTATCATTGGTATCAGCAATAAGAGCGACCACCTAGTCTGTAGTAGCGAATGCATCATGAGAATCAACTCCGCGAATGGATATGCGCTTGCTGAGATTACATTATCTTAGATCGGATAGGTATCCCGTATCCAACGCTAGTGCGAGATCCGTTGTTGAAGGCGAGCCCGCGTGCGGCTAAGGGCCGAGCGCTGACTCGCCTTTGACCAGTTAAGGCATTCTTGAGCCGCGTCCCCGAATAAAGAAAATCACGGCGAGAATGAGGCCGACAACGAACAGGATCCACGCGATTTGAGTAGCGGCACCAGCGATTCCAGATGCTCCAAAAACACCGGCGATGATACCCACGACGAGAAAAACCAAAGCCCATTGCATCATGATGTGTCTCCAATGACCAAACTGTTGAATGGCCAAGTTGATTGTATAATAACTGAGTTAATCAATGTTTAGGGCCTTCCCTGGCCGTAATGGAGGCGATTATTGCATGTCGTCGACTTGCTTTTCCGCCTCTTCCTTCGTAATACCGTATTTCTCCTGCAAACTGCCAACGAGCTTGTCGCGCTCGCCTGCAATGACATCCAGGTCATCATCAGTGAGTTTTCCCCAGCGGGTTTTAATCTCACCTTTTGCTTGTTGCCAATTTCCGCGAATTTGGTCCCAGTTCATCGTTTTCTCCCGACCAGCCAAAGCAGGTCTGATAAGTGAATTTAGAATGGTGCCGGCGGTATGACTTATACAATAACGATGCCAACTCAAGCCGTTAAAGCTGTTCGAGCTTGTAAAGATCATCTGTTATATAAGATATTTTATATAAAAATCAGTTAGATAAGTTTTAATTTTCAGGCTGTAGCAGCATGCGCCCGATCATTTTAGACAGGACAAGTTTGCTTTCTCCCGACGCGCTGAACGATGTTCGAGCAAACTCTGCCACAACACGCCTAACGCAGGCTAAACAGGTTTCTGCTGACCCTGGACAGGGCCGATCGACCGCCATTGTTTGGTGGTAATGGTGCGTGAAAAAAACCAGCAGACGGTTGAAATAAACCATTGTTTCAAGCGTCTCGACTGAGCACGTGTCTCGACCGGCTGAGCCACTGATCATCGACCACTGCGGTGCGTGCGAAACCTTAGATCTTCCAAGACAGACAGGAGGCGCCCGCCAGGCGGGAGAGCTGTGGAAGCTGACCGGTCATACAGTGTCGAGCTCAAGCGGTGTGTGTTGCGGGCAATCTAAAGAAGCGGGGGCGCATCCGTGTATCGCGGTGCGGGTCACTGGTTGCGCTGAGAGCGGCTGTTGACTGGCGGCTAAAGCGCGGCTTTCCCATTAGCTGGCACGCACATTGCATTATTTTAAGTTGTTACAAAGTATCGTAAATAAAGTACCTCGACTCCCCTTGAGCCAACTGTATCGATGAATTTCAATGGGGATTTTGAAAGTCATGGTAAAGATCATTGAATTATATCTCCAGCCAGAGGTGTTAAAGTGAGAATCGCCCAAGTTGCACCATTGATGGAAAGCATTCCGCCTAAATTATATGGTGGCACCGAGCGTGTCGTTTCCTATTTAACCGAAGAGTTGGTGCGCCAGGGGCATGAGGTTACGCTCTACGCCAGTGGTGATTCTGAAACCAGCGCGCGCTTGCGCCCACCCGTCGCTCATGCGCTTCGCTTTAACCCTCAAAGCGGAGATCCGCTCATTCACCACTTTCTTATGCTAGAAGACGTTTTTCGCGAAGCAGACAATTACGATGTGATTCACTTTCACATAGATTTTTTACATTTTCCACTCTCACGCCGTCATGCTCATACGTCATTGACCACGCTGCATGGACGTTTAGATATACCAGATTTGGAGTTGATCCACAGCCGGTTCTCAGAAATGCCGCTGGTTTCCATTTCACACTCTCAACGCAAGCCAATCCGGAAGGCAAACTGGTGCGCCAATATCTATCACGGATTACCAGAGGATACATTAAAATTTCAGGATAAGCCGGAAGGCTATCTGGCGTTTCTTGGGCGTATCTCACCAGAGAAGCGCGCCGATCGCGCCATTGAGATCGCTGCCAGGTGTGGTCTCCCAATCAAACTTGCGGCAAAGGTCGATAAAGTTGACGAAGACTATTTCGAATCCCAAATTCGTCCGTTGCTCAATCGTCCTGGAGTCGAGTTCATTGGTGAAATTGCTGAGCATGAAAAAAGCGAATTTTTGGGTGGTGCGTCTGCGCTGTTGTTTCCGATCGATTGGCCAGAACCTTTTGGGCTAGTGATGATCGAGGCGATGGCGTGCGGTACGCCGGTGATCGCTTATAACCACGGCGCGGTGCCAGAAGTGATGGATGATGGCGTTACAGGCTTCGTCGTCAATGATAATGATGTTGATGTCGCCGTGGCTGCGGTCGCTCAGATCGATACGATCGACCGACGTCGTTGTCGTCAGGTGTTCGAAGAACGCTTTTCAGTGCGCCGAATGACCAGTGACTATGTGAATATCTATTCTCGATTGCAGTCGACACACGAAATCGCGCCGCTTCGGAAAATCGTGGGCTGACACAATGCCGACTCCAGATATAATTGATGTTAGCGGCCGACAATATCTGCTTGCCACCTCTACACGAGTTGACGGCAGAACCCACGCACTCAAATATGGCGATAGCTTTGGCGTCTTTGACCGTTATGGCGACATCCATCAGGTCGGGGCCTGCGAGCAGGGGATCTTTCACGCTGGCACGCGCCATATATCGCGCTTGGGATTGCGCGTCAATCAGATTCGACCTTTGCTACTTGATTCATCGGTCAAAAACAACAACACATTCTTGGCCGTTGATCTGACTAATCCACTAATTACGCACGCAGACGGCGCGGTCTTAGCACACGCTACGCTACACATCTTCCGATCCCGTATTCTCTGGCAAGGCGTATGCTACGAACATCTGCGCCTTACAAATTATTCTGATGCACCGATGAATCTGGTGTTGAATTTGGACTTCGGCGCCGATTTCTTCGATATGTTCGAGGTGCGCGGCAAGCAGCGGCCGCGCCGAGGCATAGCGCTGACACCCAAGATCGATGGGAACTCAGTCACGCTCGGCTATCACGGCCTTGATGATGTCATCCGACACACCCGTCTGACGGCTGATACAACACCATATGCGCTGACGGAGACATCGTTCGAATTTAGGCTAACGCTCAAACCGCGCGAGAGCCGTGAGCTGTGCCTGCGTATTGAATTCGCTCCCGAGTTACAGCAGCCGCACCGCCTGTCTTATGAAGAGGCACTGACGCAATCAGCGTATACGCTGCAATTACGACGTTCTGATGACTGTGAAGTAACCACCTCTAATGAGCAATTCAATAGCTGGTTGTCGCGCTCTCAGTCCGACACGCACATGCTGACCACCTACACTGATCAGGGCCCTTATCCTTATGCCGGTATTCCCTGGTTCAGCACGCCATTTGGGCGCGATGGGATTATCACTGCGCTCGAATATCTATGGATAAACCCGAACATCGCGCGTGGATCTCTAAACTTTTTAGCGCATCATCAGGCTTGCGATTTCAATCCTGAAAAAGAGGCTGAACCGGGTAAAATTTTTCATGAATTGCGCAAGGGTGAGATGCCCACCCTCAATGAAGTGCCCTTTGGCTGCTATTATGGCAGTATCGATTCAACGCCGCTCTTCATCATGCTGGCAGGTGCCTATCATGAGCGCACAGGAGATCTGGAATTTATTGAATCGATCTGGCCAAATCTGTGCGCGGCATTAAATTGGATAGACCAGTATGGCGATTGCGATGGCGATGGTTTTTTAGAGTACGAGCGTCATAATCCGCGCGGCCTGGTGCATCAGGGCTGGAAGGATTCTGATGACTCGATCTTTCACGCAGACGGGCGACCAGCGCAGGGTAAAATCGCACTGTGCGAGGTCCAGGGCTATGTTTATGCAGCCAAGCATGCGGCCGCGTGCTTGGCTGCTCAGCTTGGAGAGCAGGCTCTTTCGACACGACTGATCCAAGAGGCCGAGGCGCTGAAGGATCGCTTCAATCGCGCATTTTGGTGCGAGGAGATCGCGACCTTCGCCATTGCGCTCGATGGCGATAAGCGGCCCTGTCGGGTACGTGCCTCGAATGCAGGACATCTTTTGTGGACGGGAATCGTTGCGAGCGAGCATGCTGCGCCAACCATTGCCACACTCATGCATGCAAATTCCTTTTCTGGATGGGGTATACGCACTCTGGATTCCCATGAAGCACGTTTTAATCCGATCTCTTATCACAATGGTTCGGTTTGGCCGCACGACAATGCCTTGATCGCTGCCGGCTTAGCACGTTATGGACGTAAAGACGAGGCGTTACGTATTCTTTCGGGCTTGTTCGAAGCGAGTCTTTTGATCGATATGAATCGCTTGCCGGAACTCTTCTCAGGTTTACGTCGGCGTCCAGGCGAGGGACCCACCTCCTATCCCTCTGCATGTAGCCCTCAAGCTTGGGCGGCAGCCGCGCCATTTCTATTACTTCAGTCTTGTCTAGGTTTGAGTTTCGATGGTACCAAACGCGAAATTTGTTTTAATCAGCCGCTGTTGCCAGATCAGATCGAACAAGTTCAATTGCGCAATCTTCGTGTACATGATGCAAGCGTCGATTTGTTGCTGTGTAAACACGCAGAGAGCGTGAGCCTGACAGTGGAACGCAAGGACGGGGACGTACAGGTCATCCTGAAAGTTTGAGGATCATCGGTGGCTATTTTTAATCACGAAGCGCTCATCGCAGGCAAATGAACCCTATTCCACCAAAAGGATTCGTGAAAAGAACCGTTGTTTCATAATCTGTCGGCTGATAAGCCTCAAAAATAAAAATCTAGTGTTGGCATATAATCTGCCTGTTAAGTGATGCAGGGAGCGCGCTGCTTCCTATATACGGCTTGCTGTTTTAAACAAGCGGCGCTTCATAGCGCTGTTTTCCGAATAGAAACTTCAACCCGATCACTTTAGATTGCAAGCGAGGATACATCTCATGCAAGCAGAAAATACCAAGCAAGGCTGGGGCTTCGTCCAGATAGCCCTGCATTGGCTTGTCGTGCTAGCTGTTGTGATACAGCTCATTCTCGGATTTAAATTCTGGCAAATGGCCGCCGATGATCCACAGAAAGGCGCGCTGATGCCTTATCATGCCGGAATTGGTTTAGTGATTCTCGGGTTGATGCTGATGCGACTTTACTGGCGGCTTACGCATCCAGTTCCTGAGCTGCCAGATACCATGACGTCCACGCAGAAATGGTTGGCGCATGCAACGCATTGGGCATTTTATATCCTGCTGATTGGTGTTCCGCTCGGCGGTTACCTGCTCGTGAGCGCGGCGGGCCACCCGATTCCTTTCTTCAACGCTCAACTGCCCGCGCTGATCGGTAAGAATGAAACGCTGCGGTATGCATTGCTTGGCTTGCATATTGCTGGCGCCTTGGCACTCGTTATGCTTATGGCGCTGCATATCTCGGCAGCGCTGCGCCATGCCTGGGCACTGAGAGATGGGGTAATGGAGAAAATGGTGCCGTTTCTCAAGCGCCGTTGAAGCGCGTCCTCGCACCTGAGCCAGGGAGCGTGGATGGGGCGCGCCAAGTATGTCTTGCTTTCAAGGTGCTCTCGGCGCGCCCCAACGTCGTGAAGTGCTCTCAGGCGATCGATCGCGCAACCGCAGTCAACGGCAACCACCGGCTGAAATACTCCGTGCCACTTAGAGCAGAACCAGCGTTGCAAGTCCCAGAAAGGCAAAAAAGCCGACGATATCGGTGACCGTCGTCAGCACCACGCTGCCGGCCAGGGCCGGGTCGATGCCGAGACGGCGCATGAGCATGGGAATTACTACGCCGGAGATCGCCGCACAGATTAGGTTGATCAGGATGGCGACCGCAATGATGCCGCCAATGGCCCAATTGCCGAACCACAAGATGGCCAGGGCCGCCACCACCAATGCCCAGAGCATCCCATTGAGCAGTCCGATGGCGGCCTCCTTTAACAGCAGGATGCGGGTGTTGCTGCCGGCGAGCTGACCGGTTGCCAGTCCGCGTATGACCAGGGTGAGCGTCTGACTGCCGGCGATGCCGCCCATACTCGCAACGATGGGCATTAGCACCGCCAGCGCGACCACTTGCTCAAGGGTGGCCTCGAACAGCCCGATGACCCAGGCGGCGAGAAAGGCAGTGATCAGATTGATGCCGAGCCAGACTGCGCGCCGACGGCTGCTCGCCCACACCGGGGCAAACATATCGGTCTCCTCGTCCAGTCCGGCCATGCCCATGATCGAGCGATCGGCCTGCTCGCGGATGACATCGACCACGTCATCGATGGTGATGCGCCCGAGCAGACAACCGTTCTCATCGACCACCGGGGCCGAGCTGAGATCCTGCTCCTCGAAGCGGCGCGCCACCGCCTCGCTCGACTCATCGGCCAGCACCGGCTCAAAATCGCTCTCCATCAGATCGGCGACCGTCACCTCGGGCAGCGTGGTGAGAATACGACGGGTGCGTAGAATGCCCTGATAGTGGCTCTTGCGGTCGACGACGAACAGCTTGTCGGTGTTCGGCGGCAAGTCCTCGCGCAGTCGCAGATAACGCAGCAGGGTGCCGATCGTGATGTTAGAACGCACCGCGATCTGGTCCATGTTCATCAGGCCGCCGGCGCTGTCCTCGGGATAGGAGAGCATCGACTCCAAGCGCTCGCGCTCGCGCTGGTCCATGGCCCGCAGAATCTCGTGGCCGATGGCATCCGGCAGATCCTGGATGAGATCAACTAGATCATCCGGCTCAAGTCCGCGCGCAGCATCTACCAGGTGATCGAGGTCCATCTCCGCGGCGAGGCGTCGGCGTACCTCCTCGTGGAGATGGCTCAGGACTTTGCCTGCGCGCTCACTGTCGACCATGTCCCAGGCCGCAGAGCGCCCGGTCGCTGGAAGCGACTCCAGCAGTCCGGCGACGCGCGCTGGATGCAGTTCGCGAAACAGCCGTGCGATGCGCTTGAGCTTGCCTTGATCCAGCGCATCGAGGACGAGACGCAACTGGGTCTCGGGCTCGTCGTCGCTCAGTGCTTCATCGGTGGGCGCCAGGCGCTTTTCGGGTATCGTCTCGGTGTCGGCTTCCAGATCGCGGGCAAGTTGCGCGCGCAGTCGGGGGGAGAGGTGCACCAGTACCTTTGGCTCGGTGCGCGCATCGATCTGATGCCAGGCGGCGACGCGTTGCTCGGGAGTGAGCGTTTCCAGCAGGCTCGCGATTTTCGCCGGATGCATCGCCTTGAGCAGACGCCGGGCGCGTTTGCCCTTATCGCGCGCGAGCGTCTCGCGCAGGGCATCGATTTGAGTGCGTATGGCGTCGGGCTGATGATCCTGGTGTTCAGTCAATGGCGTCGTCCAATAGGCAAGGGCAGAGGTGGTTCGTAAGATCGCGGGCACCAATGCCAAATGTCATGGCTGGCCCCATGGTTGCTTCTGGTTGCTTGCAGTGTCGATCTTTTCAATGTGGAAATACCAAGAAGCATACCAATAGCGGTTGCGCGGGCGTCGTCAATGAGGCGCTAATATGAGATGTGGATTAGCGTCACAAGATGACAGGTGCGATTATTAATCGGTGCATTTGAGCCGATCAACGGGGTAAAAGAACCTGGTCCAGTGGCTCTCAGACGGCCAGTGCGATGCGGGTTTCGCGGGCGAAACTTGGTGCACGACTCGTATCCATATACTGTACGGTGCCAAGGCCAGCGACCGGATAAGTATGGCATGCCCCGTGCTATCGTTCACGGTTAGGAGCGGGCGGAAGCGATAGTTCGGCAACTGATGCAACGCTGTCGCGGTGTCTTTCGCGCGTACGCAACGATCCACTAGCGCAATGATGCAACTAAAAACGGAGAAATATCCATGAAAACGATGACTATGAAAAAATTTGCAATCCCGGCTGCGATCTTGTTGGCCCTGACGCTGACGGCCTGCGGCGACGCAGATGATGGACCCGCTGAGCGCACGGGAGAAAGACTCGACCGCACCACCGAAGAGGCGGGCGATACACTCGACAATGTCCAAGACTCAATGTCTGACTCAATGGAGCGAGCCGGCGATAGCATCGAAGACGCTGGAGATCGCATCGAGAGCCAAACCGATTAGGCATCTTACTAGCCTCTAAAAAATCTACTCCCGCCGTTCAGGCGGGCAGAACTCATCGCGCTGATAAGCTCGGATAAGGTTTCGCCCATGCAGGGCGCGATCCGTTTGTTACCCGCTGTTTTGGCGCCGCTGTGCGGCGCTATTCTTTTCCCGTTGCTCGGGCTGGAAATCGGTTTCTCGGTTTCAAGTTTGGACGCGTGCCGCTCACGACCGCCAACCCGATGTATGGGCCGCTCTAGCACGCTCGGTTTCACGCGCCTCTAAGGTTAGGAGATGCACCTGTGAAAAATCCTTCCATTAACGAAAACATGCCAGCCTTATATGGCACGCTGCCCCGTCACTGGGGCTGGCTGCTGGGTCTTGGCATCGTCTCGACCCTGCTCGGCCTCGTCGGTCTGGGTATGACCGTCTGGCTCACGCTCGCGGGGGTGCTGATGTTCGGCATCCTGCTGGCGTTAGGCGGTGTTTTACAGTTGTTTGATGCAATCAAATGCGCGGGCTGGAAGAGCACTCTGGCCCATGGCGGAATCGCGCTCATCTATCTGATCGCTGGTCTGGTGATGATATTTGATCCGATTGGCGGAGCGATGGCGCTCACTTTGGTGCTCGGTATCGCACTGCTCGCCGCTGGCGCACTGCGGCTGGTTATCGCGTTTCAGCATCGCGGCGAGAGCGGTTGGCAATGGTCTGCGGTTGGTGGCGCGCTGTCGATCGTGCTCGGCGCGCTCGTCCTGTTGCAGTGGCCGGTGTCAGGCTTTTGGGTCATCGGGTTAGTGATCGCGGTGGAGCTGCTGATCAATGGCTGGGTGGCAATCTTTCTCGCCCTTGCCGCACGGCGGATACAGCGCTCAGACGTGGCGTCTTAGCGTCGAAGAAACGGTCTTGCAACATTGAAAAGCGCGTTGAACCGGTGTTCAACGCGCTTTTTTGCGATAGTGGGTGTCGGATGCGTGTTATTACAGCAAAACGCTGACGAGCTTGAAGGCCGAGCGCTCGATGGCCTTGTTGATCACCGCACCCATGAGCGCCTTACTAAACAGCTCGCCAGCCTTGTGCGCAACCATGGGGTTTGCTTGGAGCGGCTTGTGTGCACAGCCTAAGTCTTTCATGACGTCGAGCAACGCCTGCTGGGTGAGCTGAGCCGGGTCGTAATGGACCGTGATGCTTCCAGCATGCGCGTTGAGTCGAACCTGATTCACGCCGTCCATGGTAGACAAGCGCGCCTGCGCGGCGCGCGCCTCGGCGGGCCGGCAGCGAAATGCATTTGAGCGAACACGGAGTCGTCCAGGCAGGTAATGGATCGAGTGGCTCATGAGCGTGGTTCTCGGCAGCTTAGAGATTTTGAAACAAGAGTCGTTCTCAATTTTAATCACGACTCTGGCAATGGTGCAAGCAGTTCTTTTACGACGTTTTAGTTGTTTGGTGCTGGAGCGATTTCCAGCCGCTCAAGATACCAATGCCTGATAATCAAGCCACCCGCATAGCTGATTGATCAATCATCGATTTCAATCCGCCCGTCGTGTTTGTACAATCGCCATCGGTGCGGATGCTGCATAGCAGTATCGACCGCGAGATACATCCGTTATCGCTATATCGGCCGCGCAAGCGGCCATCGAAGAGGCACGCCGATGCTCCGTAAGATCCTGATCGCCAACCGCGGAGAGATTGCGGTGCGCGTCATCCGCGCCTGCGCCGAGATGGGTGTGCGCTCCGCAGCCATTTATTCCGAGGCGGACCGGCACGCGCTCCATGTCAAGAAAGCCGACGAAGCTTACAGCCTGGGCAGCCACCCGCTGGCGGGTTATCTCAACGTGCACAACATCGTCAACCTGGCTGTTGCCACAGGTTGCGATGCGGTGCATCCGGGCTATGGCTTTCTGTCGGAGAACCCCGAGCTGGCGCTGGCCTGCGCGCGACGCGGCATCATTTTCATCGGTCCGAACGCCGAAGTCATCGCCCGCATGGGTGACAAGACCGCAGCGCGTCAAGCAATGCAGAAGGCGGGCGTGCCGGTCACACCCGGCAGCCCCGGCAATCTCGATAGCCTCGACGAGGCGCTGGCATGCGCCGAGACAATCGGCTATCCGGTGATGCTCAAGGCCACCTCTGGCGGTGGCGGACGCGGCATTCGCCGTTGCGACGACTCAGCCGCTCTGCGCAACAACTACGAGCGGGTCATCTCCGAGGCGACCAAGGCGTTCGGTCGTGCCGAGGTCTTTCTCGAAAAATGCGTCGTCAATCCGCGCCATATCGAGGTGCAGGTGCTCGGCGATCATCACGGCAACTGTGTGCATCTCTATGAGCGCGACTGCTCCATCCAGCGTCGCAATCAGAAGCTGATCGAGATCGCGCCCTCGCCGCAGATCGACGACGCGCAACGCCAGTATGTCGGCGGGCTTGCCGTGCTCGCAGCGCGGGCGGTCAACTACACCAATGCCGGCACCATCGAGTTCCTGCTGGACTCAGACGGGCGTTTCTATTTCATGGAAATGAACACCCGCATTCAGGTCGAGCACACCATCACCGAGACCATCACCGGCGTCGACCTGGTCGAGGAGCAGATCCGCATCGCGGCGGGGTTGCCACTGCGCTATCGGCAGGATCAGATCAAGCGGCGTGGTTTTGCCATCCAGTTCCGGATCAACGCCGAAGATCCCAAGAACAACTTCCTGCCAAGCTTCGGGCGCATTTCGCGCTATTACGCACCCGGCGGCCCTGGTGTGCGTACCGATGGCGCCATCTACACCGGCTACAACGTACCGCCCTATTACGACTCCATGCTCGCCAAAGTCATCGTCTGGGCGCTGGAATGGGACGAAGTCGTCCAGCGCGGCCACCGTGCGCTGCGTGACATCGGGGTCTATGGCGTTAAGACGACGATTCCATTTTATCAAGAGATCCTGCAGCACCCGGATTTTCGCGCCGGGCGCTTCGACACCAGCTTTCTCGATACCCATCCCGAGCTGCTGAACTACTCCACCAAACGGCGTCGCGAAGACGTTGCCGCCATACTCGCGGCGGCAATCGCGGCGCATGCAGGGCTTTAGACTGAAAACTGACTACTCGCCTGGCTTTCCGTGAGCAACACTATGCCGAAGATCAACATCACCGACGTCATTCTGCGCGACGCCCATCAGTCCATACTCGCCACGCGCATGCGCACCGAAGACATGCTGCCGATCTGTCCCAAGCTCGACGCCATCGGCTACTGGTCGCTGGAGTGCTGGGGTGGGGCGACCTTCGACGCCTGCGTGCGTTTTCTGAAAGAAGATCCCTGGGAGCGCCTGTGTAAGCTGCGCGAGGCGCTGCCGAATACCCGGCTGCAGATGCTGCTGCGCGGTCAGAATCTGCTCGGCTATCGTCACTACTCCGATGACGTGGTGCGTACCTTCGTGCAGCGCACGGCCGAGAATGGCATGGATGTCTTTCGCATCTTCGACGCGCTCAACGATCTGCGCAATCTCGTGACCGCGATCGAGGCGACCAAGGCCGCCGGCAAACACGCGCAAGGTACCATCTGCTATACGGTAAGCCCCGTTCACGACATCGCCGGTTTCGTGCGTATGGGTAAAGAGCTTGAAACGATGGGCTGTGACTCGATCGCGCTCAAGGACATGGCCGGTCTGCTCACGCCCTTCGTGACCGCAGAGCTGGTCAAGGCGCTCAAAGATAGCGTCGATCTTCCGCTGCATCTACATTCCCATGCCACGTCCGGCTTGGCCGATATGTGTCATCTCAAGGCCATCGAGAACGGCTGCGACACCATCGATACGGCCATCTCCTCGATGGCGGGCGGCACCTCGCATCCGCCGACCGAGAGCATGGTCGCCGCGTTGCGCGGGACCGAGTACGACACTGGTCTGGATCTGGAGGCGATCCAGGAAATCGGCGTGTACTTCTACCATGTGCGCAAGAAATACCACCAGTTCGAGAGCGCATTCACCGGGGTCGATACCCGAGTCCAGATCAATCAAGTCCCTGGCGGGATGATTTCCAACCTAGCCAATCAACTAAAAGAGCAGAACGCCCTCGATCGCATGGGCGCGGTGCTCGATGAAATCCCGCTCGTGCGCAAGGATCTCGGCTATCCGCCGCTGGTGACGCCGACCTCGCAGATCGTCGGCACCCAGGCGGTGCTCAACGTGCTGACCGAAAAGCGCTATCAGACCATCACCAACGAGGTCAAGCGCTATCTTCAGGGCCGTTACGGGGCCGCGCCTGGGACTGTCAATCCGACCTTGCAGCAGGAGGCGGTGGGTAATGAAGAGCTAGTCGATTGCCGTCCGGCAGACTTGCTCAAACCTGAGATGGATCGACTGACCAAGGATGTCGGCTCACTGGCCAAATCGCCGGAGGACGTGCTGATCTTTGCGATGTTCCCTGAGATCGGTCGCGGCTTTCTGGAGCATCGCGCCGCAGGTACGCTGATGGCCGAGCCGCTTGAAGCGCTTCCGAGCGAGCGCGCCACATCCGCGCCGACCGAGTTCAAAATCAACGTCCACGGCGAGAGCTATCACATCAAGGTCACGGGCGCGGGACATAAGAGTCAGTCGGAGCGGCATTTCTACTTCA
>JARIBS010000142.1 GCA_029257385.1 Thiorhodococcus sp. | reverse complement strand
TTAACATAGGCTTGAAGCCAAGATTCTGAAACCGGGATTGCACGCGCAATACCGGCGAGCGCTATCCGCTCCAGAAGAAGACGATCGATGAGTTCTTTTCTCTCATCGGAGATGGGTTGTTTGAGCGATTCAAGCACAAACTGTCGACTGCATTCTTGACACCGATGATTTTGCTTTCCGGTTGCATTGATTCCATTCTTCACGATTCCGTTTGAGCCACACTTTGGACAATGCATTGCTAATTATTTATCCTATAGATAAGAGCACTACCAAGAAACTTTGGGTCGTACTTCCATCAAGCAAAAAGTAGACCAAAAAGACCTAATTTTTCGGTCAGCCCGATTAGATTCTATCGCCCTTTTCTATATTAGAAAACCTTGATATTAGAAAACCTTGATGCGATTGCCCTAGCCGAGGTCGGCAAGAAAGTCGAGTGTGTTGAAGTATATTTTTTGGGTATCGATTTCAGTTCTAAACTATGATTTAATCACAAGTCTTCCCGCTATAAAGATTGCTCGCATAAATAATGCAGCGGTCATCTTCGGAAAGTGCTAGCGCCTTACTGTGTGGCGTTTCTTCCACTGCTATAACGCCTACTTCGCCCGTCCTCGTCGCACGGCCTAATAGTCGGAATCTCAGCTCGATAAATTGATATTTAATCATGCTTTATCAATTACTTGATGAGCTTATTTGATTGGCTTTTTTCGATAAAAAGCGAACAAAAACTAACCCGTATAACTCTATCCTTCTATTTCAGGGCTGCTTGATTGTGCCCACCTACCAACCTGGAGAACCTGCGTGAGCGCCAATACTCATCCTTTTTCACTTCAAGGCAAAACTGGCATCGTGACTGGGCTTGCCAACGCCGATAGCATCGCCTACGGCTGCGCACGCGCTATGCATGAGGCCGGGGCCGAGCTGCTGCTGACCTACGGCAATGCCAAGGCAGATAAATATGTCCTGCCACTGGCGGCTGAGCTCGGCGATTCCGAGGCGATGCTCTGCGATGTGCAGGACGAAGAGCAGGTCGTGGCGCTGTTTGAGCGCGCCGCCAGCCGCTGGGGCAAGCTGGACTTTCTGATTCATTCGATGGCTTTTGCGCTCAAAGACGATCTGCATGGGCGGATCGTGGACTGCTCGCGCGAGGGCTTTACGCTTGCGATGGATATCTCCTGTCATTCATTCATCCGTCTGGCCAAGCACGCCGAGCCACTGCTGAAAGAGGGTGGAACGCTAATCACCCTGTCCTACTACGGCGCCGAGAAGGTGGTAGATAACTACAACCTTATGGGACCGGTGAAGGCGGCACTTGAGTCGTCGGTGCGTTACCTGGCGGCGGAACTTGGGCCGCAGGGAATTCGCGTTCATGCCATTTCGCCCGGTCCGATCAAGACCCGCGCCGCGTCCGGCATCGTCGATTTCGATCAATTGCTGGCTAGCGCCGAGAGCCGCGCACCGCTGCGCCGACTGGCGAGCATTGAGGATGTTGGGCGCACGGCGGTCTTTCTCGCCTCTGAGGCGGGCAGCGGGCTTTCCGGCAGCACGACGTATGTCGATGCTGGCGTCAACGTGAGAGCCTGAACCATGGAAAACAAAAACGGAAAGCAATTCATCGAGAACCTGACTTTCGATGAACTTCAGATCGGTGATAGCGCCACGATTGAGCGGCGCCTTACGATGGACGACATCAAGTTGTTTGCGGTGATGTCAGGCGACGTGAACCCGGCCCATGTGGACGAGGATTTTGCCAAGAGCAGCCGTTTCCAGCAAGTCATCGCGCATGGCATGTGGGGTGGGGCGCTCATCTCCACCGTGCTCGGCACTGAGATGCCCGGCCCCGGCACTATTTACTTGGGCCAGACCCTGCGTTTTCGCGCCCCCGTCGCTCTGGGGGATATCGTCAAAGTAACGGTCACGGTGCGCGACAAAGATTCTGAAAAGAAACGCGTTACGTTCGATTGCACCTGCATCAATCAGAATGGCCGCAATGTGATCGAAGGCGTGGCCGATGTGCTGGCACCGACCGAGAAGATCCGCCGCGCACGCACCCTCATGCCGCGTGTGCGTATGGCCGAGCGGGCGCAACTGCATGAGCTGCTGGATGCCGCGACCCAGCCGGCGCCGTTGGCGATGGCCGTGGTGCATCCGGTAGACGTGCCATCGCTGATGGGTGCTTTCGAGGCCGCACAGATCGGCCTCATTACTCCGGTGCTGATCGGCCCTGAAGATCGCATCCGCCACGCGGCAGATCAGGCTGAGGTGGATATCTCGGGCTTCCAAGTCGTCAATGTGCCCCACAGTCAGGCGGCGGCGGAACAGGCCGTGGCGCTCGCGCGCAGTGGTGCAGTCAGCGCCATCATGAAAGGCGCGGTGCATACCGACGAGCTGCTGCGCGAGGTGGTGCGGCGCGATTCGGGTCTGCGTACCGAGCGCCGCATCAGCCATGTCAGCGCCTTCGATGTGCCGACCTATCCCCGACCGCTCTTTATTACTGATGCGGGCATCAACATCGATCCGACCCTGGCGGAGAAGGTCGATATCATCCAGAACGCGATTGAACTGGCGCATGCGGTCGGGATCGCACTGCCCAAGGTCGCCATCCTCTCGGCGGTCGAGACGGTCAACCCCAAGATCCGCTCGACGATCGAGGCAGCAGCGCTGTGTAAGATGGCCGAGCGCGGCCAGATCAAGGGCGCGTTACTCGACGGCCCACTGGCCTTCGATAATGCCGTGTCCGAGTCAGCGGTGGCGACCAAGGGCATTCTCTCGCAGGTCGCCGGTCAGGCCGACATCTTGGTCGCACCCGATATGGAATCTGCCAACATGCTGGTCAAACAGCTCATCTATCTGGCCGACGCCACCGGCGCGGGTCTGGTGGTTGGGGCGCGGGTGCCGATCGTGCTCACCAGCCGTGCCGATGACGCCATCACCCGCATGGCCTCTTGCGCCCTAGCCCTGCTGCTGGCGCAATATCAATTGAAGAAGGGGCCATGAGCGGCGATCTGCTCATCATCAATAGCGGCTCATCAAGCATCAAGTTCGCCGTCTTTGGCCGCACCGATAGCGGGGAGGGCATGGATGCGCTCTATGCCCGCTATCGGGGGCATTTTTCCGGGCTGGGTGGCGACCAGTCCCGGCTGCGGGTCAAAGACGGCGCTGGGGTTACGCTGGCCGAGGCAACGCCGGCCGGCGCGGCGGCGTTCACCCATGCCAGCTCCCTGCAAAAATTGCTCGGCTGGCTGGATGACCAGCCGGACGCGAGGCCAATCCTGGCCATCGGGCATCGGGTGGTGCATGGCGGGCACGAGTATCGTCAGCCGGTGTTGTTGGATACATCAACCTTAGAGCGGCTCGACGCACTGACCCCGCTCGCTCCGCTGCATCAGCCACATAGTCTGGCACCGATGCGGTTGTTTGCTGAGCTGCGCCCGGAGCTGCCGCAGGTGGCCTGTTTCGACACCAGCTTCCATACCAGCCAGACCAAAGTCGTTCAGGCGTATGCGTTGCCCCGGCGTTTTAGCGAAGCCGGTTTCGTCCGCTATGGCTTTCATGGGCTGTCCTATGACTATGTCAGCCGACGGTTGGCGCAGCATCTCGATGGTGCGCCAAGCGGTCGCGTGGTGATGGCCCATCTGGGCAATGGTGCCAGTCTGTGTGCCGCGCATGATGGAGTCAGTGTGGCTTCCAGCATGGGCTTCACCACCCTAGACGGCCTGCCGATGGGCACGCGCTGCGGCTATCTGGATCCGGGTGTGGTGCTGCATCTGCTGCAACAGGAAGGATTGACCTCGCAGCAGGTCAGCCGGATGCTCTATCACGAGTCTGGCCTGCTCGGTGCATCGGGTATCAGCGCCGACATGCGAGTGCTGCTCGACAGCACCGAGCCTAGCGCCCGCGAGGCCATCGAGCTTTTCGTACACCGCATCGTGCGCGAGATCGGTGCCCTAGCGGCAGTGCTGGGCGGGCTTGACCATCTGGTCTTCACCGCCGGAATAGGCGAGCGGGCTGCCCCGGTGCGCGAAGCAGTCAGCAAAGGTTGTCGCTGGCTGGGTCTGGAACTCGATCCTGTCGCAAACGCCGCTCATGACACCCGTATCAGCGTCACAGATAGCCGGGTCGGTGCCTGGGTGATTCCAACTGACGAAGAGTTGATAATTGCCTACCACGTCTTGCGGGTGTGTGTGGCGAATAATCTACCGGTGCCTGCTTGCGGGTACGGGTAGTATTTTGAGCATCTTGTCGGCGCAATCCCCCGCCTTCAGGCGTGGGGTCAAGCCGACGCTTTCTTGATAGCCGCATAGTTCAGGTACGCGATGCGTACCCGACCCGATCCCGGCTACCCATCCGACCTTGCTATACTGGCTGCTTACCAAGACTCCCGAGCACCATTGAACCCTATGTCCTCCGTTGTCGAACTCTACGAGGCTTTGGCGAGCGCCCCGGACGATCGCGCTCGCGCGCGGGTGATCGCCGAGGCCTTCGAGCGGCTCGACGAGCGCTATCCGCACCTTCCTGACCTTGCCACCCAGCAGCATCTGCGCGAGACCGAGTTGCGTTTACAGCGCGAGATCGAGCAGGTGCGTGCGAACCTGACCCTGCAGATCGAGCAATTACGTGGTGAGGTCAAGACCGCAATCGAGCAACTGCGCGGTGAAGTCAAAACGGACATCGAACAACTGCGCGGGGATGTCAAAACGGACATCGAACAACTGCGTGGCGAGATCAAAGCGGACATCGAGCAACTGCGCGGTGAGGTCAAAACGGACATCGAGCGCAGTCGCAACAGTCTCCTGATGTGGCTCATCCCGCTCATGTTCGCACAAGTCGGCGCCATGGCGGCGCTGGTCAAGCTGCTGTAAGCCGCAGAACAGAGTATCTACGGGCTACGGGCTGACTTGGCGCATACCCTGACCCGACGGCTCACTCAAGGTAGCTCGGCCTCCGCAGGATTGGCCCAAAAGGGATAGAAGTTGAACCAGTTGTAGGGCGCATCGCGGCAGCAGCCCTCCAGCGCCGCAACGTATCGCTCCAGCGCCTCGGTGATGGCGGCGTCGCGCTCGGCGCGGGTGATGCCGGTGAAATCCGCGATTGGCAGAAAACGGATAGTGTAGCGGTTGGCACCTCGGTATAGCCCGGCCATGAAGATGATCCGGGTCTGGAGTAGCGCGGCCATGCGAAAGGCGCTGACCGGAAAGGACGCGGCCGACCCCAGCAGTGGTAGCCGGTGACAGACCTCGCTGCGCAGGCTGCGATCGGCCAGAACGCCCACCAGCGCGCCCTCGGCCAGGCGGTCGCGGATGCTCAGAATCGCCTCGGCCGTCCCCAGACCAATGAGCTCAGGCCGCGCCGCTGGGTTGATGGCGTCCAGGACGCTGTTGAGCCGGCGGGTATTGTCCTCATACATCGCCAGCACGATCCGCAGCCCCGGCTGACGGCGCCCAAGCGCGCGCGTGACCTCGAAGCTGCCCAGGTGCCCGCCCAACAGCAGCGCCCCATTGCCACTTGCGACCTGATCGGCGATCAGTTGTTCGCCCTCAATCTCGATGTCGAACGCCTCGAAGCGCCCGTTGAGCAGATACACCCGGTCGTGGATGGTGGCGGCGAAGGTGAAGACGTGTCGATAGCGCTCGGCCAGGGTCGGTGCCCGCCCCAGCACGCGCCGCAGATAGTCTGCCGAGGCGCGCCGGGCGCTGGGCGCGAAGCTCAGGAAGTAGAGGGCGATGCCATGCAGGACGAGCCGCCCGGCAGGGCGTCCAAGTCGCAGGGAGATCCAGGTCATGACACGCAGCATGGCCATGTTGCTGCGTTCCGGGTGTCGGGTCCAGAGCGTTGGGGTCGCAGAGTGCGCTGATTGGGAGTCACTCGTACTCATTCGGATGCTCGTCTCAGTGACCCCGAGGCGATGCGCTGCTCCGCGCGCTCGATCCAGAAGCCGATGTCGCCGCTTGCAGTGCGCTCCCAGTGCAGCGTCAGCCGATCACCGGGCAGGGCCGGCTGGAAGAACTTGACCCGGCTGACTCGCCAGCGTGGCGCTGCCCCCGGCATGAGCGTGCTGGCGATGAGCCGCGCCGCCGCATCAAGCAGCACCACGCCGGGCAGGATGGGCCGACCGGGGAAGTGTCCGTTGAAGGCCGGATGATTGGCCGGGATCGGGATCGGGGCGCAGTCGCTCATACGCGCCGCTTCGAAGTGGTATCTCTGCCGCGCGCATGCTGCGCGAGTAGTGCCTCGCACTCGGCCCGCGGCAGCTTACCGACGGCGTTGCGCGGCAAGTCGTCGAGCATGACCAGCGGACGTGGCAGAAAGATGGCGTCGATGCGCTCGCGCAGCGCGGCGAGGATCTGCTCGCTGTCGAGCGTCGGCGCGACGACCAGGGCAGCGAGCCGCACGACCTCCGATGCCTGCTTACCATCGGCCTGCTCGGGCAGGTGAAAGCGCCCGTCCTTGACCCCAGGGATGGACAGCAGTTGCCGATCGAGCCAGCCAAGCGATGTCCGTCTGCCGGCGATGTTGACGAGATCGCTCTGGCGTCCCGCGAGTTTGAAGTGGCGTGCATCGACCTGCTCGATGATATCGCCGAGCGGCACCTGCCCCTCGACGTGTCCGCCCTCGGCCCACCAGGTCTGTCCGTTGTGTGTCGCGAGCCTGACCTCCGGAAACAGCGCCCAGGCCGTCTCACGGCTGGTCCGTCGCGTTGCGATCTGGCCGGTCTCAGTGCTGCCGTAGATTTCCAGCAACGGCGCGCGGAAGGTCGCCTCGGCGCGCTCGGCGAGTGATGCACTCAAAGGCGCGGTGGCACAGAGTAACAGCGCGGGCGATGGAACCTGTAGCCCGGCGTCAAGGATCGTGCTCAGGTGGAACGGTGTGGTGATCAGCATCGTCGGCGCCGGGCAGGCAGCCAGTGCGGTGACGATGTCGGCTGGATAGAAGGGGCGCTCGGCCACCAAGGTCCCACCACTGTGCCAGGCGAGCAGCAGGGTGGACTCGAATCCGTACATGTGCTGCGGCGGCACCGTCCCGAGCAGGGTGAAGGGTCGCTGCGGTTCGAAACCAAGCGCCCGGGCCTGATTGATGACGTTGCGTCTGAGTAGGCCCCAGTGCTTGCGATGGGATTGCGGCGCGCCGCTCGAGCCGGAGGTGAAGATCCAGGCCGCGAGCTGATCCGCCGCAACGCTGGGTATCTCACACACGCCCGATTCCGAGTCTGGTAAGGTCGACGGCCAGCGCGGAAAGGGCATGACAGGCACTTTCAGATCGCGCTGCTCGGTATCGGCCAGCACGACCGCATCGGCTGCGAAATCCCTGAGCTGCTCTAGCGTTCTGGCGACGTGACTGGGTGGCAGCAGACTGATGCGTCCGCTGATCAGGCAGGCGGCGAAGCCGACTGCGAAACGGTAGCGGTCCGAGCAGGCGTTGATGATGTGGCCGGTCTCGGGCAGCGCGTCGGCCAGACGCCGCGCGTCGCCCAAGAAGCGCCGGACACTGATCGCCTCACCGCGCTGGTAGGCCAGGGTGGCGTTCGGATCAGCATGAGCGAGCAGGGGGGTCATGCTTGAGTCTGTGGTTGACGGCTGCATGCCGTGGCGCTAGAGGGCTGGCGGTCTGGATTGTCGGGCCACGTCGATGCTTGCACGGATTGAATCGATCAGACTCGTGCGCACCCCAGGCGGCAGCACCAGTCGCCGGACGGCGAACTCGCCCGCGAAGGTCGCGGCCACCAGCAGAGGCGAGAGCAGATTGGCGAACAGCCACCAGTGGGTCAGGTCTCCCAGACCAAACAACAGGGTCGATGTCGTCGCCATGGCGATGAAAAAGACCGTCCAGAGCAGGGTGACGGCGCGCGTGTAACGCAGCATAACGGGCGCCAGCCCGGTGCCGTGCACCATGCGGGCGAAGCGGGTGACCATGGGTTCCTCGCCACCCGCCAGCGTGCGTCCGAAGGCAATGGCCAGGAGCAAGAAAATCCCCACGTGCTGGATGAAATAGACCCAGGCGAAGCGCGACTCAATTATCGGCCAGGCGACGAGCAGGGCCAGCATGGCCGCTGCCCAGATCCCCAGGCCGATGTGCCGGTGGTGCGCGCGCCAGGCCATGAGGAGCGCGACGCAGATCAGTGGCAGGATAGCGACGAGAGCGCCCAGGGTGCTGGGTTCGGCCGTTGCGGTCGTCAGATAGGCCAGCAGCAGATAGCCGCCGGCCAGCGGAACAAGCAGGAGAAAACGCAGGATGTGCCCCGTCATGCCGGTCACAGCGTGCGGTTGGCGGCGATGTGTTCGCACAGGCTGTGCAGCGAGCCGAAGATGGAGACGTTGTCCTCATTGTCGGCGCGCAGCGAGAAGCCATAGCGTTTCGAGATCACGAGCGCGACCTCCAGGATATCGATCGAATCAAGCCCCAGTCCCTCGCCATAGAGCGGGGCGTCCGCCGCGATGTCTTCAGGCGCGATCTCGAGGTTCAAGGCGGAGACGATGAGTGCGGCGACCTCGCGCGAGAGTTCGTCTGGCGCCGACACGGGCAGTGCGTCTCGGTGGATAGTGGATAGCGGCTGCGTCATTGGACTTGAGACTCCTGAAGACCGGGGCTGACTCGCTGGCGCGATTTTAACCTCCCAGCCCCCGTTTGTGCGGAATACTGACAGATTTCCTTAATGCTTCGCGGTGCGTGAGGGCTAATAATGCCCATGCTGACGACTTAGTGCTCCGGATGCGTGGCGTAGAGTACGGTCTCGGTGTAAATGCTCTGGTGGTGGCCGAAGTAGAAGGTGTAGCCTGGCGCGATCTCCTCGATCAACTCGGGAATCTCCCACAGGTCCTCCAGACGATGGTAGAGGGAGATCTGCAGCTTGGGGCGGTGCCTGGCGATCGTTCGACGCGCCCCGTTCAGTGCGTCCATCTCAGCGCCTTCGATGTCCATCTTGATCAGATCCACACTCGACAGGTGATTCTCGGCCACGAAGGTGTCCACGTCGATGACTTCGATCGTTTCCAGGCCCTGTTCGGCCAGGCGCGAGGCCCCAGCCTCCCCGGGGTTGTAGGTGAATGACAGTCTTTTCTTTTCCTTCCAGAGTCCGCGCTTGACCGCAACGGCATAGTCCTTGAGACCCTGGGCGCGGATCGTGCGCCTGAGCAGGGCGTGGTTGGCCTCGGACGGCTCGAAGCAGTACACGGTGCCCGTGCGCTCTGTCATGCGGGCGTAGACCACAGCCGTGTCGCCGTCGAGTGAACCTCCGTCCAGGATCACGTCACCGGCCACGGGGCGTACCACGGGGTGTTCGTACTGGGGGTAATCAGAGATGCGCAGAAAGGCATCGTCGCCGGAGAGCATCATCTTGAGCACGGCGGCGAACTGAAGCTGAGAGGCATGATCAGCCATCCGCTGATAAATGGCCTCTAGACGCGGCCCGACCCACTCCATGAGGGCCGGCTCGAACAGATGGGCATTCTTGCGGAAGCCGTGGTAGATGTCAGTCACCCCGAGGCCGATCAAGACCTGGTGGGCATTATAAGACGCGAAGCTCGGGGGCAGGAGGATCAGGAAAGGAAGATCCTTATAGGCGATCGCCTGATCGGGGTGCTGGACCTCGAGGTCGTGAATTTTTGTGCCTTGCTGCTTGGGATCACTGTCGACGATGGCCGGGATCTCCACCCCGCGCCGGGTCAGGAAGTGGTGTACCAAGAGCGCCCAGCGGCCCGAGCCGAAGAGCACGACCCGATCGAAGGGCAGGCGCTCGTCGCTGGAATAGATGATGCGTCGGTCAATACTGTCCAGTGCCTGTGCAAGAGACATGGTTGGTTCCTCGACGGTTGCGATGTCGGATGGCTGCGCTGTTTAGAAAGCGCCGTCTCCGGGTGCGCCGGTCCTGACGTTTGGTCAGAGCTTGGCGTTGCGCGAATCGATCAGCCGGACGAGCTGCGCCTGGAGCTCCTCGGGTTCCAATTCACCGATCTGGCTGTGAACGCGCCGACCACGACGGTCGAAGATCACCGTGAAGGGCAGAACCTCCAGCCGGTTTCCCAGCCGCTTGGAAAGCGCGATCATCTCGCTGTCGGCGATCAGAATCGGATAATTCAGCGGGTACTCGGCGACGAAGGCGCGCACGTCTTCGACCCGGTCGACGGCGATGCCGACAAACTGTACGCCGGCGTCTTGCAGCGCGTCCTGGGTGCGGATGAACAAGGGTATTTCATCGACACAGGATGGACACCAGGTCGCCCAGAAGTTCAGCACCAGCACCTTGCCGGCCCAGGTGTTTCTCGCAATCTCGCGCCCATCGAGATCGTTTAGACGAAAGTCCGGCAACGTTTGCAAAGGGTCGGCGCTGCGCTCTGACAGTCCTTCAAAGAAAGGACTCTCGTCGATCCAGCGTTGACCGAAGATGGCCACGCCAATGCTGATGGTGCCGGCCAGCACGGTCACCAGGACGACTTTAAACAGCTTCATCTAGCCGCTACATCCGCGTTTGAACGCAGGGTTTGCAGATGCGCGAGGAAATCATCTGCGGGCTTGAAGCCGACCAAGCGATAGTCGGGGAGTTCGGCTCCGGTCTCATCGAAGAACAAGATCGCGGGCGGTCCGGGGATACCAAAGCGCTCCTGCATCAGCGCCTGATCCTCGGCGTCGTTGGCGGTCACGTCGGCTTGCAGGAGGACGAAGCGATCCATCTCGGTGATCACAGTGGGATCGCTGAAGGTGTAGCGCTCCATCTCCTTGCAGGAGACGCACCAGTCGGCATAGAAGTCCAGCATCGCTGGCTTGCCGACCGAGCGCGCCTCGACCAGCGCGCGCTCTAGATCCGCCACGGTCTTGACTCGCTGAAAGCTTGCGTGCGCCACGCCGGCCGCGCCGCCGCCCGGACTCAACCCGCGCAGCGGTTGCAGGGTGTCCTTCCCGCCTGCGGCGGCCCCAACCAGCATGAGCGCACCATAAATGAGCAGAAAGACGCCAAGCCCTTTCCAGAGCTTTTTCCAGCCACTGCCGTCCGCTGGCGTCTGAGTCAGCGCGCCCATGTAGACCGCCGAGCAGATCAGCAGCAGGCCCCAGAGCAGCATGGCGACGGCCGCCGGGAGGATGCGCTCAAGCAACAGGATGGCCACGCCGAGCAAGGCCACGCCGAAGACCGCCTTGACAGCGTCCATCCAGGCACCGGCGCGCGGCAGCAGCTTGCCGGCGGAGGTGCCGATTGCAATCAGGGGCACACCCATACCCATACTCAGCGCGAACAGCGCCACCCCGCCGAGCAGCGCGTCGCCGGTCTGGCTGATGTAGATCAGCGCGCCAAACAGCGGGGGCGCCACGCAGGGTCCGACGATCAGGGCCGACAACAGACCCATGATGGCGACCCCGATCAGAGTGCCGCCCTCCTGACGATTGCTGATCTCGGCCAGTTTCGACTGAAAACTGGAGGGCAACTGCAAGTCGTAGAAGCCGAACATGGACAGCGACAGCAGGACGAACACCAGGGCGAAGGAGATCAGTATCCAGGGGTTCTGGAAGAGCGCCTGTAGATTGGCCCCGAAAAGCCCCGCCAGAATGCCGACCACCGTATAGGTGAGCGCCATCGCTAGCACGTAGACTAGCGAGAGCACGAATGCCTTGCGAGTCGTGAGGCTGTCGCCCTGACCGGCGATGATACCGGAAAGGATTGGGATCATCGGGAAAACGCAGGGGGTGAAGGCAAGCAGCAGCCCGAAGCCAAAGAAGGCTGCGACAATGACCCAAAGACTTTCGTCGGCGAGCACGCTGGCGATGCGATCCTGCTCCGAGACCAGCTTTGGACGCGCGGTTGTCTGGGCTTCGGATTGCGCGGACTCAGATTGCGCAGATTCAGACACTGACACAAGCATCGCCGCCGGTGCCTCCGGCAGATTCAGGGTGATGCGCTGGGTCTGCGGGGGATAACAGATGCCGATGTCCGCACAGCCCTGATACTTGGCGACCAGGGTGATCTGGCTCGCGGCGCTCGAGGCGCGGCGCAGCGGCAGACTCAGATCGACCCGGTCGTGGTAGACCTCCACATCGCCGATTGAGCCGTCGGGCAGGATTGAGTCTTGCTTGATGTCGCCGGGTGGGCGCTCGAAATCGCCGAGTGTGACATCGGGTGCATTCTCAAGCGCGACCTCGACCATGTGGTGATAGAGATAGGTTCCGGGCGCGATGTCCCAGGTGAGCTGGAGCCGGTCAGGGGCCGCGACTTCGGCCTGAAAACGAAACGCCTCGGCGACATCCAGGATCTCGTCTTCGGCTCCCATGCCGAACGACTGCCCAAGTTTCGCCGATGCACCCAAGCGCATCGACGCGGGCGCGTCTGTCGTGCGATCAGGCTCGGGGGTATTGGCCGCTAGTGCTGGGAGTTCGAGCAGGAGCTGCTGGCGATGCGGGGGATAGCAGAGTCCGGCGTCGGCGCAGCCCTGGGAGTTGGCCTCCAGCGTGACGATGTTCTCCGAGCCAGGCTCGCGCGTCAGGGGCAGGGCGATTTCCACGGCATCGCGATAGACGGCCACCTCGCCGAAGAACTGATCGTTCTTGATCTCGGCTGCGGGCAGTTCGGGTTCACCGGAGGTGACGCCGAGCGTCTGCGAGCGAAAGCGCAGCTTGCTTTGATAGAGGTAGTAGCCGTCGGCAATCTCCCAGCGCACCCGCACGCGGTTTGGGCCATCTGCCTTGCCGGAAATCTGGAACGCCTGGTCGGGCAGTAGGAACTCGTCCTCGGCCTGGAGTTGCGGCATGAAGCCGAACCCGATCAGGGCCATCAGCATCAGGAGCACGATCGTGGCTGGGCCGTGGCGATGACTCGCCTGCTCGATCAAGGGCGTTGGCGGCCCGGGCCAAGACGGTTGCTGCATCGTTACTCTTGCTCTGTGGTGCATGTGGTTATCCAGCTCAAATAGTCGGTCAGACCCTCGCTGATGGGCACGGCGATGATCTCCGCGACCTCATAGGGATGCAACTCACGCAGGCGTTCGGTCAGGGCTGCAACGCGCTCGCCCGTCGTCTTGATCAGCAGCAGGACTTCGCCGTCCTCCTGAATCTCCCCCTCCCAGCGATAGACTGAGGTGACGTCCGCAATCAGGTTGACACAGGCCGCAAGACGCTCCTCGACAAGCGTCCTGGCCAGCCCGAGCGCTGTCTCCCGATCGGGACAGGCGCAGAACATCAGACGGTGATGCGTGGTCATGCGTGTGCCGTGCTCCTGCGTGCCGCTTGGACTTGAGCTTTCCGAAGCGGTAAGGTTTCTCTCAATTTGAAATCGTTGGACGCTGATCTGACTCGCAACAGTGCGATTGATTCCCCAGTCCGACCGACTCCATCAGGTGGCTCGTCGACGATCCTACCCGCAAGAGTGCATGGCCGTCATCAGATGCTCATCAGTGGTGACGTGTAAAACCTCGTGCCGGGACTGTCATTTAGAAACATTCACTGGGGCGAGCCTCTCGTCGGCGCCCCGAGGAGAGCACATCATGGCATTGATTTTATTGCTGTTGTTCATCGGTCTGCCGTTGATCGAAATCTACTTGCTGATCGAAGTGGGTTCGGAGATCGGCGCACTACCCACCATCGCTCTGGCGATCCTGACCGCCGTCATCGGCACCTGGCTGGTGCGTATCCAAGGATTCGGCGTACTCATGCGGGTGCGCCAGATGACGGATCAGGGTGAGGTTCCCGCGCTGGAGGTGATGGATGGCGCCCTCATTCTCATCGCCGGGCTGTTTCTGCTGCTACCGGGGTTCATGACCGACGGCGTCGGCTTCCTGTTGCTGATTGCCCCGTTGCGGCGTTTCGTGATCGGGCGCTATGTGCGCATCGTCCCGGCTCGGCGGCCGTCACCGGGTGGAGATGGCCAGGAACCGAAAATCATTGAGGGCGATTATCGTCGCGAGGACTGAGTGAGCATCCGCCGCTATTTTGTTGGCGGCGGATGCTCTCCAAAAACTGTGAAACCTACAACGACTGCCCTAGAACGGCCAGGTCCACTCGTCGACGTCCGGTTTATCGATGCCGTGCTCATGGGCGTAATTACGGCACTCGATTTGCATATCGCGCAGTTTTTCCTTCACATGCGCGCCCGCCACCTGCAGTCGGGGCACCCGGTCGATGACATCGATGGCCAGGCTGAAGCGGTCGATCTCGTTGTCGATTGCCAGCTCGAGCGGTGTGCTGATGCTGCCCTTTTCTTTGTAACCGCGCACGTGCAGATTGCTGTGATTAGTGCGCCGGTAGGCGAGCCGGTGGATCAGCCAGGGATAGCCGTGGAAGTTGAAGATCACCGGCCGATCCTTGGTGAAGAGGCTGTCGAAATCCTGGTCGGTCAGGCCATGTGGATGCTCCCCGGCAGACTGGAGCTTGAAGAGATCCACGACATTGACGAAGCGAATGCGAATGTCCTCGAAATGCTCGCGCAACAGCGCGGTGGCGGCCAGCGCCTCCTTGGTCGGGATGTCGCCGCAACCGACCATCACCACGTCGGGTTCGACGCCCTGATCGTTGCTCGCCCAGTCCCAGATGCCGATGCCCTTGGTGCAATGCTTGATGGCGGCGTCCATGTCGAGATACTGGAGGTGGTTCTGCTTGTCGGCGACGATGACGTTGATGTCGTTGCGGCTGCGCAGGCAATGATCCACTGTCGAGAGCAGCGTATTGACATCCGGTGGGAGATAGATGCGCGTGATCCGAGGGTCTTTGTTGACGACCACATCGAGAAAGCCCGGATCCTGATGGGTGAAGCCGTTGTGGTCCTGACGCCAGACGGTGGAGGTGATCAGCAGGTTGAGCGAGGAGATGGGCGCCCGCCAAGGGATATCCTCGCAGATCGCCAGCCACTTGGCATGCTGGTTGTACATGCTGTCGATGATGTGGACGAAGGCCTCGTAGGTCGCGAAGAAACCGTGCCGTCCGGTGAGCACATAGCCCTCGTACCAACCCTCCAGGGTATGCTCGGAGAGCATCTCCAGCACTCGCCCGTCCGGTGACAACTCGCCACCGTCGGCGTCTTCGGGCAGATAGTCGCACAGCCAGAGTTTTTTGCTCACCTCGTAGATTGCATCGAGCTTGTTGGAGGTGTTCTCATCCGGGCCGAAGACGCGGAAGTTGCTCATGTTCCTGGCCATGATGTCGCGCAGCAGCACGCCAACGGGCTTGGTATTCATGGCGTGGGTACGCCCTGGATGGGGCACTTCTTGGCCATAGTCGCGGAAATCGGGCATGCGCAGCGCGCGGCGCACCAATCCGCCATTGGCATGCGGGCTGGCGCTCATGCGCAGCTTGCCCTTGGGGGCGAGCTCTCTGAGCTCGGGGATCAGCCGACCAGTCGCGTCAAACAGCGCCTCCGGCTGATAGCTGCGCATCCAGCCCTCGAGCTGCTCAAGGTGTTCGGGATTACTACGCACCTTGGGCAGCGGTACCTGATGAGCGCGCCAAAAGTCCTCGACCTTGAGTCCGTCGACGAACTCCGGTCCAGTCCAACCCTTGGGGCTGCGCAGCACGATCATCGGCCAATGGCAGCGAGTCGCCTCGCCGCTGTCGCGGGCTTGCTGCTGGAAGGCGCGAATTTCGCGATAACAGACGTCCAGGGTCTCGGCCATCGCCTGGTGCATCGTCATAGGATCATCGCCCTCGACAAAGTGCGGTGTCCAGCCGTAGCCGCGGAAGAGATCGGCCAGCTCCTCCTTGGGGATACGCGCCAGCAGAGTCGGATTGTTGATCTTGTAGCCGTTAAGATGAAGGATCGGCAGCACCGCGCCATCGCGGATGGGGTTGAGGAACTTGCTGGAGTGCCAGGAGGTCGCCAGCGCCCCGGTCTCGGCCTCACCGTCACCGACTGCGACCGCGACCAAGAGGTCTGGGTTATCGAAGGCCGCGCCGAAGGCATGTGAGATGGAGTAGCCCAGCTCGCCGCCTTCGTGGATCGAGCCGGGTATCTCCGGCGTACAGTGCGAGCCGATGCCGCCGGGAAAGGAGAATTGTTTGAAAAAGGCGCGCAGACCGTCCTCGTCCTCGCTTCTGTTGGGATAGATCTGGGAGTAGGTGCCTTCCAGATAGACCGGGGCCAATACGCCCGGCGCGCCATGACCCGGACCGGCGATAAACATGGCCGCTTGCTGGTGGGCGTTGATGATCCGGTTCAGATGCACATACATGAAGGACAGCCCAGGACTTGCGCCCCAATGACCGAGCAGCCGTTTCTTGATGTGTTCTTCGCGCAACGGCTCCCTGAGCAGCGGGTTATCACGCAGATAGATCATGCCGACGGCCAGATAGCAGCAGGCGCGCCAGTAGGCGTCGATTCGGGCGAGCAGGTCGGGAGCGAGCGGGGTCGAGGACGTTGCTGGTAGCGTGGCGTTCATCATGGCCTCCTAAGGTTGCGATGAAATTCCATCGATTAAGTATGCGGATAACGGGGGGTAGTGCCCTTATCCATATGGCGATAATGGAAAAATTGTTTTATTAAACAAATGCTTAAGGTTTTTTGCATCCTACAGATAAGGGCACTACCCGGACCCGCTGCATAGGGCGCGACGACATAAGGCGGAAAAGTGACCGTCAGACCTTTGGGGCCAGGAAAGATCAGGCTGAAATTCTCTGGCCTGGGCGCGACGCCGGTCTTGATCCAGTCATTGTCCACAGACACAAACTCACGTTCCCGCAACTCACCGTAACAATACTCCGACAGGAATTCCAGCCAGTCGCTATCGGGTCTGAAGAGGGCCGCTGCCGGAATCTAACGGTTCTTGGGCAAGGACGGATAGCCGTTTCATTAGGTCGGATCCATCCGGCACATACGCCGAATGGATCCCTTTCGGCTAACGCTTTTTCGGCGGCAGTAGGTCGGTGATGGAGCCGTGCGCCATCTCCGCCGCCAGACCGATGGTCTCGTTGAGGGTTGGGTGTGGGTGGATCGTCAGCGCGATATCTTCCATGTCGGCGCCCATCTCTAGGGCCAGAACCGCCTCGCCGATCAGCTCCCCGGCATTGGGACCAACGATTCCAGCGCCCAATATCCGCTTGGTGTTCGGGTCAAACAGCAGTTTGGTCATGCCCTCGTCGCGGTGGATGCCGAGCGCTCGGCCGCTCGCGGCCCAGGGAAAGACGCCTTTCTCATAGGGGATGCCATCGGCCTTGGCCTGAGTCTCGGTCAGGCCCATCCAGGCCACCTCGGGGTCGGTGTAGGCCACCGATGGGATGGTCAGCGGGTCGAAGAGGGCTGGCATTCCGGCAATGACCTCGGCGGCAACCTTGGCCTCATGCGTGGCCTTGTGGGCGAGCATGGGACCGCCAACCACGTCGCCGATGGCGAAGATTTTGGGCACATTGGTGCGCATGTGAGCGTCGACCTCAATGAAGCCGTGCTGGTCGACATTCACCCCGGCGGCCTCGGCATTGATCAACTTGCCGTTGGGGAGCCGGCCCACTGCGACCAGCACCTTGTCGTAGGTCTCTGTGCCCGGATGCTTGCCCTCAAGGACGACTTTGATGCCCTTCTTGGTGGCGCTCATACTAGCGACCTTGGTCTCGAGCATGATCTTGTCGTAGCGCTTTTTGATGATCTTCTCGAGGCAGCGCACCAGGTCCAGATCGCAGCCTGGCATGAGCTGCTTCTGGAGTTCGACGACATCGATGCGCGTGCCCAGCGCGCTATAGACGGCGGCCATTTCCAAACCGATGATGCCGCCTCCAACAATCAGCATGCGTGCTGGAATGTCGGCGATCTCGAGTGCGTCGGTTGAATCCATGACCCGTGGATCCTGGTGCGGAAAGCCCGGAATCTTCAGCGCTGCGGAGCCGCAGGCGATCACGCAGTGGTCGAAGCGGATGCGCGTGGATCCGCTTTTGGTCTCGACAGCGATGCGGTTGGGCGACTCGAAACGCCCAGTGCCCTGAACGACCTCGACCTTGCGCTGTTTGGCCATGGCCGCAAGTCCGCCGGTGAGCTTGGCGACGACCTTGTTTTTGCCGGCGCGCATCTTGTCCAGATCGATGCTCGGCGGCTCGAAAGTGACACCCATGACGCCGAGCGTCTTGGCCTCCTCGATGATGGCCGCGGTGTGCAGCAGCGCCTTGGACGGGATACAGCCGACGTTGAGACAGACGCCACCGAGGCTTTCGTAGCGCTCGATCAGCACCACTTTCTTGCCCAGATCGGCGGCGCGGAAGGCGGCGGTGTAGCCGCCGGGACCAGCGCCCAGGACCACCACCTCGGTGAGCATGTCGATCGTATCGTCGGCAGATGCCGTTTGCGTGCTAGTCGCGGGTGGGGCTGTCGCCTCATCGGTAGCGCTGCTCTCGGCTGCCGCGAGGGTCAGAATGTGATCGTCCTGGGAGACCCGGTCGCCGAGCTTGATGTTGAGCGCCTGAATGACACCGGCTGTCGGCGCAGGAATCTCCATCGTCGTCTTGTCGCTTTCGAGCGTGATAAGTGATTGCTCATGGGCCACCTGATCGCCCGGCGACACCAGGATCTCGATGACTTCGACGTCCTTGAAATCTCCGATATCGGGGATCTTGACCTCAATAATGTTACTCATATTGATAGTGCTTCTCTTGCGGCCTACTCGGGCGCTGAATCGTTGGCGAATAATCGCGCCAATGCTAAACGATCGGCGGCGGATAGGCGAAGGTATAAGCGTACGCCATGTTCCTCGATCGGGCTTTAGAGCAGGAGGCGGCGAATATCGCTCAGGAGCCGACTCAATAAGACCACGAAACGTGCCGCATCGGCCCCATCGATGATTCGATGGTCGAAGGAGAGCGAGAGCGGCAGCATCAGTCGCGGCAGGAACTCGGTGCCATTCCAGAGCGGCTGTAGCGCGGATTTCGTGACCCCGAGGATGGCCACTTCCGGCGCATTGATGATGGGCGTGAAGGCGGTCCCGCCAATGGCGCCCAAGCTGGAGATGGTGAAACAGCCGCCCTGCATTTCCTCTGACTGGAGCTTGCCGTCGCGCGCCTTGGTGCTGAGTTCGGACAGCTCCCCAGCCAGGTCGTAGAGCCCCTTCTTGTCGACATCGCGCAGCACTGGGACGAGCAGACCGCGGGGGGTGTCCATCGCCACACCGATATGGGTGAAATGCTTGTGGATGATCTGTTCGGCGTCGCTGCTCAGTGATGCCTTGAGGATTGGCATCTGGTTCAGCGCGGTGGCCACGGCCTTGAGCAGGAAGGGCAGCAGCGTGAGCTTGACCCCATCCCGCGCGGCGGTGTCTTTGTTGGCCTGACGGAACGCCTCCAGCTCGGTGATATCGGCCGTGTCGAAGTGGGTGACATGCGGAATACCGAGCCAGCAGCGGTGCAGATGCTTGCCGCTGAGCTTGCGAATGCGTGGGAGTTCCTCAAGCGAGATCTCGCCGAAACGCGTGAAATCCACCTCGGGCTGGGGCGCAAGCCCCAATGGCTGTGGTGATACCGAGTCGCCCGTGCGTCCTTGCGCAAGCGCCTGTTTGACAAAGCCCTGCACGTCCTCTTTGACGATGCGCCCCTTGGGGCCAGAACCCTTGACGCGCGTGAGATCGACGCCCAGCTCGCGCGCCAGACGCCGCAAGGCGGGGCTTGCATGCGCCTTACGCCCCTTGGTGATGACCTCCATGTCCTTTGGACGCAGCGCCACGGGTGCCGGGCGCCGCTCGGCTTCTCCGGGCGCGCGCTGTGTGCTCTCTGATGCTGATGCTTGCGCACCCCGTGTGGTCCGTTGTGGCTCTTGCGTTGGGGGTTGAGGCGGTTCCTGCGCTGCGCTTGGCGGTTGGTCGGCGTCCTCCTGGGATGTCTGCTCGGAGGACTCGAGTGTCAGCACCGGGTCGCCCTCACTGATGCGCTCGCCGACCTTCACCTTGAGCTCTTTGACGGTACCGCCTTTGGGCGACGGAATTTCCATGGTCGCCTTATCGCTTTCTAGCGTCAGCAGCGATTGCTCGGGCTGAATCTGATCGCCCACGGCGACCAGGATCTCGATGATCTCGATACTGGAGAAATCCCCGATGTCGGGCAATAAGATATCTTCGACAGTTGCCACGCGATGTCCTCCTGTGCCGATCGTTTTTGTTGCTTCAGACGGTCACCGGGTTGGGTTTGTCCGGGTCGATGCGGTACTTGACGATCGCCTCCGAGACCATCGACACCGGGATTTCCCCCTCGTCGGCCAGCGCCTTGAGCGCGGCGAGGGCGACGTAGTAGCGGTTGACCTCAAAGAACTTGCGAAGCTGGCTGCGCGTGTCGCTGCGCCCGAAGCCATCGGTTCCAAGCACAACATAACGGCGCGGAACGTAAGGGCGTATCTGATCGGCGTAGGTGCGCATGTAATCCGTTGCCGCAACGATGGGACCATGCGTCTCGGCCAATTGGGTCTCGACATAGGAAATGCGCCGCGCCTGATCCGGGTGCAGCATGTTCCAGCGCTCCACATCCATGCCTTCGCGTCTGAGTTCGTTGAAGCTGGTGACGCTCCAGACCGCAGCGCCTAAGTCGAAATCCTTCTCCAGCAGCGCCGCCGCCGCGAGCACCTCGCGCAGAATGGTGCCGCTGCCCAAGAGTTGGACGCGATGGCTGCGCTCCTCCTGCCCACGCCTGAGACAATAGAGTCCCTTGAGAATGCCCTCCTGGCTGTCCTCGGGCATCGGCGGCTGATGATAGTTCTCGTTCATCACCGTGATGTAGTAGAAGCAATTCTCCTGCTTCTGGTACATGCGCCGCAATCCATCCTGGACGATGACGGCGACTTCATAGGCATAGGTGGGGTCGTAGGTGATGCAGTTGGGGATGGTGGAGGCCAGGACGTGACTGTGACCATCCTGATGCTGAAGCCCCTCGCCTGCGAGTGTGGTACGCCCGGCCGTGCCGCCGATCAGAAAGCCCCTGGCACGCATGTCTCCGGCGGCCCAGGCGAGGTCGCCGACACGCTGGAAGCCAAACATTGAATAGTAGATGTAGAACGGGATCATGCTCTGGCCGTGATTGGCATAGGCCGTGGCCGCGGCAATCCAAGAGGACATTGCCCCGGCCTCGGTGATGCCTTCCTGCAGAATTTGGCCTTTCTTGGTCTCGCGGTAGTACATCACCTGATCGGCGTCGACTGGCTCGTAGAGCTGACCTTGCGAGGCGTAGATGCCGAGCTGGCGGAACATCCCCTCCATGCCGAACGTACGTGCCTCGTCCGCAACGATTGGCACCACGTACTGACTGATGTGCTCGTCGCGCAGCAGCAGGGTCAGCAGACGCACAAAGGCCATGGTGGTCGACATCTCGCGCTCGCCGCTGCCTTCGAGCAGCGTCTGAAAAGCGGCGAGTTCTGGAGTTTCCAGCGGCGGTGCGTCGTCGCGGCGCGCCGGCAGAAAGCCGCCGAGGCGCTGGCGCATCTGGTGGAGATAGGTGATTTCCTCGCTCTCGGCGGGCGGCTTGTAGAACGGCGCTGCAGCGATCTGGTCATCCGAGATCGGGATATTGAAGCGGTCGCGGAAGGCTTTGAGGTGATCCTCTTCCATCTGCTTCTGCGAATGGGTGATGTTCATCCCCTCGCCAGCGCCGCCCATGCCGTAGCCTTTAACCGTTTGGGTCATGATCACGGTCGGTTTACCGCTGCTCTGCAAAGCCGTGAGGTAGGCGTTGTAGACCTTCGCTGGATCGTGACCGCCACGATTGAGTCGCCAGATATCCTCGTCGGTCATGGTGGCGACCATTTCCTTGAGTTCGTCATATTTGCCGAAGAAGTGCTCGCGCGTATAGGCGCCGCCCTTGGCATTGTAGGCTTGATAATCGCCGTCGAGACATTCCTCCATGCGCTGGAGCAACAAACCCTGCTTGTCGCGTGCCAGCAGCGGATCCCAGTAGCTGCCCCAGATGACCTTGATGACATTCCAGCCGGCCCCACGGAAGATCGACTCCAGCTCCTGGATGATCTTGCCATTGCCGCGCACTGGTCCATCAAGGCGTTGAAGATTGCAGTTGATGACGAAGATCAAATTATCGAGATGCTCGCGGGCGGCGAGCGAGATGGCGCCGAGCGATTCTGGCTCGTCCATCTCGCCATCGCCGAGAAAAGCCCAGACCTTACGGCCGGTGGTGTTAACGACTCCGCGATCTCTCAGGTAGCGCATGAAGCGGGCCTGATAGATGGCCATGATTGGACCCAGCCCCATCGACACGGTGGGGAACTGCCAGAACCCCGGCATCAGCCAGGGATGCGGATAGGATGACAGACCGTTGCCGTCGACTTCCTGGCGGAAATTGTAGAGCTGCTCCTCGCTGATACGCCCCTCTAAAAATGCGCGTGAATAGATCCCTGGTGCCGCGTGCCCTTGGTAGAAGACCAGATCTCCGCCGTGATCTTTGCTGCGGGCACGGATGAAATGGTTGTGGGCGACATCAAGTAAGGTCGCCGAGGAGGCGAAAGTGGAGATGTGTCCACCAAGCTCGCTCGAGCGCCGATTGGCCTGCACCACCATGGCCATGGCGTTCCAGCGCACCAGGGAGCGGATGCGCCGCTCCATGGCCCCGTCGCCTGGGAAATGCACCTGTCGTTGGACTGGAATGGTATTGAGATAGGCCGTAGTGCCGCTGTAGGGCAGATAGGCACCGGAGCGGCGTGCCTTGTCGATAAGGCGCTCCAGCAGGAAATGGGCGCGTTCGACGCCTTCGTTTTCTAAAACGGCTTCGAGCGAATCGAGCCATTCCTGAGTCTCTTGAGGATCGATGTCGGGCTTCTTGGTCATCAGTTCCTCCGCGAGAAATCCCGCACTTCAGCGCGGGGAGCAATAGCGGCTGCGCGCGTGCAGCCGCCGTGAATGTACGTACAAGACGGATTTGCTTCAGGCAGAGCAGTGATTATAGAAGCGTCATGACGAAAGACAAATGCTGAGAATCCAGTTCCTCAATCAAGTGTACGTAAAGGTGCGTCAGGAAGCCGTGTGTGAGCCTCGCTTTTGCCAGCTTAAAGCTCAAACTATTCCGGACGGGGGGCATGCTCCGGCCGGTCGATAAAGTTTAGTCCTCGGAACGCTGATAAGCACCCACCAGTTGCTTCTGGATCATGCCGGGCACGGGATCATAGTGGCTGAGTTCGATGCTGTAAGTGCCATCACCGCCGGTGATGGCCTTGAGACGCGCATCATAGCCATCGAGTTCGGCCAACGGCACTTCGCCGTCAATCAGAATACGGCTGCGGCTTTTGGACTCGCTGCCATTGATATGTCCGCGCCGGCTCGCGAGGTCTCCAACCAGATCGCCCATAACGCTGTCCTGAGCAGTGATACAGATCTTCACGACCGGCTCCAGGATCGCTGGTTGCGCCTTGAGCGCCGCATTGATGAAAGCCTTGCGCCCGGCCGTCGCGAATGCGATGTCTTTTGAGTCGACGGGGTGGTGCTTGCCGTCGTAGACGGTGACTTTGATATCCTGTGGCGAATATCCGGCGATCACGCCTTCGTCGAGCGCCTGACGTATGCCCTAATGGCGCTCTCGCTTGGGGTGCGCGGGTCGAAACGGTAACAGTGGACCTGAATAGAGCTGAACGGCTGCGGTAGGGTCGGTCTGCTATGCTTGGTCTCAAGCAATGGGGTAGAACTGCTGGGTACTTGGGATTGGATCGATGGCGAAGGAGCAAAAAAATGGCGACCCAGTGGCCGCCGAAAAACGCACAGCTAGAGAAGAGGCGCGCCCCATCGATTCGTCTAAAACGTTAGCACATCATCGGAGGTCGGAAGATGGCACTAGTTCTCACATCCACGGCATTCGCCGACGCAGACACAATTCCGCGGCGCTTTACTTGCGAGGGCGAGGATAAGTCGCCGCCCTTAACGTGGGAGAATCTTCCTCAAGGGACGGAGAGTCTGGTTCTGATCGTCAATGACCCCGATGCGCCGGATCCGATGGCTCCGCAGATGGTGTGGGACCACTGGATTCTCTACAACCTCCCCGCGACCTGCCAGGGTCTGCCCGAAGGCATCGAGCCGTCGGCACTGCCCGAGGGCACAGGGCAGGGGATCAATAGCTGGGGACGCACCGGCTACGGCGGACCTTGTCCGCCGATCGGACTGCATCGCTATTTTCATCGCCTCTATGCGCTGGATGTGCTGTTGCCGCCCGAGCTGGGCAATCCGAGCAAGGACGATCTGCTGTTGGCCATGGATGAGCACATTCTGGGCATGGCCGTTTTGGTCGGCGTCTACGAGAAGACGTCCGTAGGCGAGCAGCCTGCTTGAGCACAGTGGCGCTAGAAAAACCCCGTCACTCGGATCGTACCCGATCAATCAGGACCGACGTTTCGGCGCTGCCCGTTAATGGGATCGGATCGGTCTCACCGAACAGGTCGCCGGGTTGGGGTGTGGCTTCGCCCGATTTTGAGACACGCGCGCCCACCACGACTTCGCTGAAGGACGACAGACGCATCGCCGGGGTCATCGCCATGCCGTCGTCCAGGGTCAGGGTTTTAGGCAGATCCCTGACCTGTATGCGCTGCACGGCAAGTGGCATCGGTGGGCCGGATGCGGCGCGCGCGAAGACGAACACCGTGTCTTCCGGGGCAGCCTGCTCGGCGATGCCTGCGTCCAGACTGACCTGAACGCTCAGGCTGGCGCCGCTTTCGCCAGCCACTGTCGGCGCGGGTTCGGCCGGTGCCTGGGCTGTGTCCGGCGCCACCGGCTGCGGTGATTCCGGCGCCACCGGCTCTGGTGATTCTGGTGCCGCAAGTCCCGCATCGCTGACAGGCGCTGGAATTCCGGCCCGTGTCTCGGCTTCCGCGACCATCTGTCTCAAGTTTGCGGCTTCCTCGCCTTGCGGATCGAGTTCTTCCAGGATTTTCCGCCAAGTCACGGCCGCAGATTGGAACTGCTCCTGCTGGAAAGAGATCATACCGGCCAGCCAGCGTGCGATACGGTGCTCGGGTTCCTGCTCCAAGACGGCGCGGATGAGTTCTGCCGGACGGCCCTCCAGACTCTTGGTCGGACTGGATGCGGCCAGAGCCTCGGCATAGGCTAGCTTGATGTCGGCTTGGTCGGGCGCGAGTTCATAGGCACGTTCGATTGCCTTCAGGCCCTTCTGCATCTGATCGGTGGCGAAATAGGTCCGCCCGAGCATCAGCCAGCCTTCCAGATTGTCTGGATCGTCCTCCAGACGCGTTTCGAGACGCTCGATGAGTGTTTCCAAGGACGCCGTCTCCGCGTCCGCATCGGATGCGCCCTGGCCGCTCGCTGCAGTCTGCACCCGATCGATCGAATCCGGCTCCCCGAGCTGGAGATAGAGCAGCACGGCCGACAGTGGCAGAACGATGGCAAGCGAGCCACCCAGCAGCCAGCGGCCAGCGGCTGAGGAGGACCGCCGTAGAGCCGGGGATGCCTGCTCGGGATCGACATCGTAGAGCAGTTCGCGCTCGAGATCGTGGCGCGCGGCGGCGTAGCGCTCCTGATCGAGTGAGCCGGCCGCGAGATCGGCATCCAGCTCTTTGAGGCGCTGGCGGAACACCTCGAGATTCAGGGCATCTTGCCGCAGCGCATCATCTGGCGGCGCCGATTTCAGCAAAGGGGCGAGAATGAAGGCGAGTGCCAGGGCCAGTAGACCCCCGGCAAGAATCCAGAAAATAATCATGGGGCGTTATTCGTGGGGTTTGAGTCTTGTGCGGAGCCGGTCTTGGCAAGAATCCGGTCGAGACGCGCGCGTTCTGCATCGCTGAGATCCTGCTCGGGTTCGGCCTTCTTACGTTGCAGGGTGCGCAGCAGCAGGAAAGCGCCCAGTGCAACGAACAGAAAGGGACCGAACCAGAGGATGTAGGTCGAGGGCCTGATGGGCGGCTCATAGAGTACGAAATCGCCATAGCGCGCGACCAGGAAGTCGACGACTTCCTTGCGGCTTTTACCCTCCTGCATCATGCGGTAGACCTCTTCGCGCAGATCCTGGGCAACCCCGGCCTGAGATCCGGCGAGGGACTCATTCTGACAGACCAGACAGCGCAGTTCGCCGATCAGATCGCGAAACTCGCCCGCGCGGGCAGGATCCTCGAAAGTAAATTCCTCAAGCGTGAAGGCCTGGGCCATGCCGAGCGTCAGGACGCCCACGAGCATGATCGGCGCCATACGGCGCAGGTTGGTTAAAGTCATGATTTCGTTGCCTGATACTGCTCGACGATGGGGCGGATCCTCTCTTCCCACACCTGGGCGTCGACGGGGCCGACGTGTTTGTGACGAATGATCCCCTCAGCGTCGACGATGAAGGTCTCGGGCGCGCCATAGACGCCCCAGTCGATCCCCGAGTCGTTGTCTGGATCATAGATGCTCACCACATAGGGATCGCCGAACTGCCGAAGCATCTGTAACGCCTCGGGGCGGGTGTCCTTCCAGTTGAGTCCGATCACCTGAAGATTGGTGTTGCGCGCAGCGATGCGCATCAGCTCAGCGTGCTCTTGGCGACAGGACGGACACCAGGACGCCCAGACGTTCACCAGTGAGACCTTGCCGAGCAAGATCTCCTGGGTCAGGGTCTGGCTCGGGTTCTTCAGGGACTTGAGCGTGAAATCCGGCGCCGGCTTACCGATCAGCGGCGAGGGAACCTTACGTGGATCCAGTTGCAACCCGTAGAAGAGCAGGGCGACCAGCGCCAGAAAGATGCCGAGCGGGAGCAATGCACGCGAAGCGGATGTCGTCGCCATCAGGCCGCCGCCGCTGCGTTCGGGCTGGATGCGACTGTCGCGCGCCGCGCGCTACGATAGCGCCGGTCGGTCAGTGCCAGTGTGCCGCCGAGGCTCATGAAGATGCAGCCGAGCCAGATCCAGCGAACATAGGGCTTGTAGTAGACACGCAGCGCCCAGTCGCCCTGGTTGCCGACCGGCTCGCCGAGCGAGATATAGATATCGCGCAGCAGCCCGGCGTCGATTGCGGCTTCCGTCATGGGCATGCCACCCGAGAAATAGCTGCGCTTCTCGGGATAGAGCCGGGCGACCTCGCGCTCGTCTCGGTAGACGACGAAGTCCCCGCGGAAGGCATTATAGTTGGGTCCGGGAACGGCCGTGACGCCATTGAACTGGAAGCGATAGCCGGAATCCTCATGCACCGCGCCGGGCGACATCCGCACGTCGGTCTCGGTCCCGTAGATCGACACCATCGTGACGCCGACGATGAACACCGCCAGACCCATGTGGGCCAGCCACATGCCGTAGTAGCTGCGGCTGTTTCCGGCGAGGTCAGCGCCTAGTCCCTTGAGTCCGCCCCGGTGTCTCAGCCGCTGGAACAGACTAACCAGATGACTGCCAAGCAACCAGGCGGCCATCCCAAGCCCGAATCCGACCGCCATGTTGCCCTCTGAGAAGATCGGCAGAGACGCGGCCAGAAAGACCAGTATACCGAGCGCCATGGCCAGCCAGAGCGCACGGAGCAGACGTTTCGGTTCGTCGTGCTTCCAGTGGGTCAGCGGCCCGATACCCACAGCCAGGACAAGGAATGGCGAGAGGGCGATGAACATCTTGTTGAACCAGGGGAAGCCGACCGAGATCTTGCCCCAACCCGCGGCCTCGTAGATCAGCGGTGCCAGGGTGCCGAAGAGCACCAGCACGGCCAGCGCGGTGAAGAGCAGATTGTTCACCAGCAGGAAGCTCTCGCGCGAGACCAGATCGAAGCGCCCGCCGCCCGAGATGCTCGGCGCCCGCCAGGCATAAAGCGCCAATGAGCCGCCGATGACGATGCACAGAAAGATCAGGATGAAACTGCCACGCGCCGGGTCGGTCGCAAAGGCGTGAACCGAGGTCAGGACACCCGAGCGCACCAGGAAGGTTCCCAGCAGTGACAGCGAGAAAGCCGAGATGGCCAGTAGCACCGTCCAGGTTTTGAAAGCAGCGCGTTTTTCGGTGACCGCGAGCGAATGGATGAGTGCGGTCCCGACCAGCCAGGGCATGAAGGAGGCGTTCTCCACCGGATCCCAGAACCACCAGCCGCCCCAGCCCAGCTCGTAGTAAGCCCACCAGGAGCCGAGCGCGATGCCGATTGTCAGAAACACCCAGGCGCCAGTGGTCCAAGGCCGCGACCAGCGCGCCCAGGCCGAATCGAGCTTGCCGCCGATGAGGGCGGCGATGGCGAAGGAGAAGGCCACCGAGAAACCGACATAGCCCATGTAGAGCATGGGCGGATGGATGGCCAACCCGAAGTCTTGGAGCAGCGGGTTGAGGTCGCGCCCTTCGAGCGGTGCGGGAAAGATGCGATCGAAGGGATTGGAGGTCAGCACCGTAAACAGCAGAAAGCCGATCGCGATCATGCCCTGCACCGACAACACGCGGGCGATCATGGGCAGCGGCAGGTTGCGGCTGAGCGAGGCGACCGCGGCACCCCAACCGGCCAGCATCAGCACCCACAGCAGCAGCGAACCCTCGTGCGCGCCCCAGATGGCCGAGAATTTGTAGATCGTCGGCATCAGGCTGTTGGAGTTGGTCGCGACATAGGTGACCGAGAAGTCATCGGTCAAAAATGCCTGCATGAGACACAGGAAGGAGATGGCGAGGAGGGTGAACTGACCCCATGCGAGCGGGCGCGCCATCGACATCCAGGTTCGGTTGCCGGTCATGCTGCCGACGAGTGGCAGACCGGCCTGGGTGATCGAGATGACCAGGGCCAGAATGAGTGCAAATTGTCCGAGTTCGGGGATCATCAGTTGGACGCCCCGCTCGTGCCAGAGCCGGCCACGCCCTCGGCATGCGCCGTCTGGAGCGTGCTGGCGACCTCGGGTGGCATATATTCGGTATCGTGCTTGGCCAGTACCTCGTCGGCGTAGAAGATCCCATTCGGACCCAAACGCCCCTTTGCCACCATCCCGGTGCCCTCGCTAAAGAGGTCCGGGAGGATGCCGGTATAGGCGACCTTCACCGTCTCGGCGTTGTCGGTCACGTCGAAGTGCACAGTCAGGCCATCTTCCTGGCGCTGCATCGTGCCCTCGGTCACCAGTCCGCCGAGACGAAAGACATGCTCCGCCGGCGCCTCATTGGCCATGACCTGGGAAGGGCTAAAAAAATAGGAGATATTGCTCTTGAGCGCGTTCAGGGCAAGGGCCGAGGCGGCGGCCACGCCGAGGACCGCTAGGCCGACGAAGGCCAGTCGTTTCTGTCGTGCTTTCATCAGTCTTTCGCTCCGAGGTCATTGGGGCGGGTCTCGCGTATTCGGTTCAATCGACCCAGCCGAGCCAAAATGGTTCGACGCTGCGCGCGAAGTTGCAGAATTTCGATCACCAGTAGGAGCGCAACCATGCCGTAAGCGCCCCAGACGAAGAAGGCATAGCCACCTTGTGAGAAGAAATCGCTCATGTCCGGTTCTCCTTGGTCAAGATATCCCGAACCCAGACGCTATCGGCTTCGCGTGTCAGGATGATGCTACGCAGCCGCATGAAGGTGGCAGCAAAGGAATACATCCAGAACGCCAAAGTCATGGTCAGCATCGCGAACAGGATATTGCCGTCGATCCGGGTCAGGTCGGAGCGTTGGTGCAGCGCCGCGCACTGGTTGGGGTCCGGGCAGTTGATCGACCAAAAAATGACCGGGACCATGATCAAACCGACGATCGCCAGCAGCGCCGAGGCGCGATCGGCGCGGCGTGTCTCATCGATCGCCGAATGCAGCGCAATGTAGCCGATATATAGAAAGAACAGCGCCAACTCTGAGGTAAGCCGTGGGTCCCAGTCCCAATAGGTTCCCCAGCTCGGCCGACCCCAGAGGGCGCCCGTCCAGAGCGCGAGAAAGGTGAAGATCGCCCCGGTCGGCGCCACCGCGTTAGCCATCATGAACGACAGGCGGGTATTGAACACCAGCCCGATGGCGGCCCAGCCGACCAGCACCACATAGAGCCACATCGACATCCAGGCCGCCGGGACATGGATGAAGATGATGCGATAATACTCCTTCTGCGCATTGGTACCGCCGAGCCGGTCGGCTGTCTCAAAAAATCCCCAATACAGCCCGAGGACGAGCAGGACGAGGGTCAGCGCCCAAAACAGCGGCACCAGACGACCCGCAATAGGATAAAAGGCGGTCGGTGAAGCGAATTTGAACCAGTTCAGAGCCATGAGCGTGAATGCAGCCGTAGTAAGATTGGTATGTATCCGGTCATTCGAGCGAGATCCGCAGCGCGGCCGACGAGGCCACCGGGGCAAACACCAGCGCCGCGACCAAAAAGGCCCCCAGCAGGGCGAGGTAGGGCTGCGTGTCCGCGAGATCGATGGCGCTGACCTGTACCGCCCCCGCACCATAGACGAGCACCGGAATATAGAGCGGTAGGATCAGCAGCGACAACAGGATCCCCCCGCCGCGCAACCCCAGTGTGAGCGCCGCCCCGATGGCCCCGACCAAACTCAACACCGGTGTGCCGAGCAACAGCGAGAGCATCATGATGCCGATCGCCGTCTCCGACAAATGGTACTGCATGCCGACCAGCGGTGCGATCAGCACCAGCGGCAGCCCGGTCAGGATCCAATGCGCCATGACCTTTGCCAACACCAGCAGCGACAGGGGTTGGGCCGTGAGCAACATCTGCTCAAGGGTGCCGTCCTCGTAGTCGGCGGCGAACAGCCGCTCAAGCGCCAGCATGGAGGCGAGCAGGGCGGCGACCCAGACGACACCAGGTCCGAGCATCGCCAGCACGCTGCGCTCGGTGCCGACGCCGAGCGGAAAGAGGCTCACCACGATCACAAAGAAAAAGAGTGTTGTCAGAATATCCGTGCGTCGGCGCATGGCCAGCGTCAGATCGCGTGTCAGGATGCACCAGAAGACTCGCAACATGCCGTCTCAGTTCCCCAAGTCCAGTCGCGCGACCTGACCGGAGGTCAGGGGCACTTCCTGGTGCGTGGTCAAAACCGCCATCCCGCCGCCATCTACATGTTCGGCGATCAGACCCTGCAGGAGGGCGACGGCGTCGACATCCAGTGCCGTGAAAGGCTCATCGAGCACCCACAGCCGGGCCTTGCTGAGAACCAGTCTGGCCAGCGCGACTCGCTTCTTCTGGCCCTGGGAGAGCATCCGGGTTGGCAGATCCTCGAACCCCTCGAGACCGATCCGCGCGAGTGCATCCCAGATCGCGGTCTCGTCGACGCGGTCGCCGTCGAGCGTGGCCGCGATGGCAAGATTCTCGATGCCCGTCAGCTCGCTCTTAATGCCGTTGAGGTGGCCGAAATAGAGCAGATCGCGGCGGTATTCATCGCCCAGTTCGCGGATGGACTCACCCCGCCAGCGAATCTCACCGGCCTCAGGCGTGAAGAGTCCGCAGAGACTGCGCAGCAGGGTCGTTTTGCCGCTGCCGTTGCGCCCACGCACATGCAGGAGTGTGCCCGCGTCGAGTCTGAAGTTGAGGTTCGTGAACAGGCGTCGATCGCCGCGGCGACATTGCAATTGAGCGACTTCAAGCATGATAAGCGCTCATTGGTGGCGATGACGGATCATCCAGCAGTTGTGGATACGCGGGTTGCGTGAGAAATCACGCGGCAGCGTTTCCGGTCCAATATCAACAACGTTGAGCGCTGAAAGGCCCTCTTTGTCGATACGGAAGCGTCGCAGATTGTTTGAGAAGATCAATATTCCGTTGGGATCGAGCAGCCGCATCGTCGATTCAATAAGCGCCACGTGATCGCGTTGGATATCGAGCGTGCCATACATCCGTTTGGAGGTCGAGAAACTCGGCGGATCGAGCAAGATGAGGTCGTAGCGTCGGCTGCTGCTCATCATCTCGATCCAGCGTACACAGTCGGCCTGAATCAGCTCGTGCTGTGGCCCGGTGATAGCGTTGAGTGAGAAGTTGCTGGCCGCCCAATCGAGATAAGTGCGTGACATATCCACCGTGGTGGTCGATGCGGCGCCCGCCTTGGCCGCGTAGACGCTCGCGCTTGCCGTGTAGCCGAACAGATTGAGAAACCGCTTGTCGGTAGCCAGCGTGCCGATCAAACGGCGAATGTCGCGATGGTCGAGAAACAGGCCGGTATCGAGATAGTCCTCGAAGTTGACCAGAAAACGATGACCGTACTCTTCCACCTGGTGGAAGTTGCGCTTCTCGGCCATTCGCTCGTACTGATTGCGTCCCTTCTGCGGACGACGAACTTTCAGAAACACCTGCTCGCCGGGCACTTCAAACACCTCGGGGATCAGCCCCAGGGCTTCGCGCAGGCGGTGGCGGGCGCGTTTTGGGTCGACACTGGGCGGGGCGGCATATTCCTGAACATGCACCCAGCGCCGCTCGCCCTCGTAGACGTCGATCGCCAGGGCGTATTCCGGCAGATCGGCATCATAGACGCGCAGACAACTGATCTGCTCGTCGCGCTGCCATTTTCTGAGCGCCTTCAGATTTTTGACCAGCCGGTTGGCGAGCATGAGGGCGCCCTCGCTGCGCGCCTCCGGCGGCAGCGGGCGTGGATGATCGGAGACGAAGAAGCGCGGTTCAATCTGGAAACTCAGCAGCCGACACTCAATCGGTCCGTTGTAGAGCGTATGCATGCGCACCGCGCGCAGACCCATGTTTTTGCCCAGTTCCGCATCGGCGGTGAACACGCCCGCGCGCCAGCCGAGAAAGCGCTCCTTGAGCACGGCGCCGATACGGGCATAGAGCAGTGGCATGTCCTCCGGCGCACCGAGCCGCTCGCCATACGGTGGATTGATGATGACCAGACCCTCGTCCTCGTTGCGACCAGGGTGGCACTCGGCCAGCTCGCGCCGCTCGAAGTGGGCAAGCCCCCTGAGTCCGGCACGCTCGAGATGATGCAGCGAGATACGCACGGCGTTGGGATCGACGTCGTATCCGCGCAATGCGCCCAGGCGCTTGATACCCGCGTCGCGGCGGATGCGCGCCTCGCCGAGCAGGCGTTGCCAGGCCTGCGCGTCGTGCTGCAGCCAGCCATGGAAGCCGAACCGATCACGCAGCAAACCGGGGGCAATATCTGCGGCGATCAGTGCGCCTTCGATCACCAGCGTTCCAGAGCCGCACATCGGATCGAGCAGGGCGCCGCCCTCGGCGGCGATCTCGGGCCAGCCCGCGCGCATCAGCAGGGCTGCGGCGAGGTTTTCCTTCAGCGGCGCCGCCGAGCCTTGATCGCGATAACCACGCTGATGGAGTGAATTGCCCGAGAGATCGAGACTGATGCCGACCGTGTTTTGATAGCCGTAGACATGAATGCGCACGTCAGGCGACACGAGATCGACGCTGGGCCGTCGCCCGAGTCGGCTGTTGAAGCGATCGGCGATAGCGTCCTTGACCTTGAGTGCGGCGAACTGTCGATTGTCGATCCCGGCGAGCGTGCCGTCGAACTGGATGGCGAAGGTTCGCTCAGGCGTCAGGTGCTCTTCCCATTGGACTTCTCGGGCAAGCGTGTAAAGCTCCTCGGGACCGCTGGCGGGGTGCTGGGCGATCGGTAACAGAATGCGGTTGGCCAGACGCGACCAGAGACAGGCTCGGTAGCCATCCTCGAGGCTGCCGGTGAAGCGGGCGCCTCCGCGTGCCTCGGTGGCGTCCGCCATGCCGAGCCGGATGAGTTCCTCGGCGAGCAGACTGCCCATGTGCTTCGGGGCAGACGCGAAAAAAATGTGCTCGGACATACAGCTCTTGGAGGCTCCGGGAGGGCGCTGGTGCGGGACGTGCTCAGCGAGGTGTCGTGCGAGACGGCGCGTAGCGCTTCTGCACACGCGCGCTGGCGATGGATCACGGCTTCTTTAGCAGCTCCGCGAGACCCTCGAAGGGGTTGTGGGTGGTCTGGTTGGCCGTGGCGCTTTCTGTGCCGCCCTGGCCGCGCCGCTGACCGCCGGCGAGTGCGGCGAGGTGTTCTTCGTACTTCTGGTGCTCGTTGTCGTGGCAATAGACGCACAGCAACTCCCAGTTGCTGCCATCGGTGGGATTGTTGTCATGGTTCATGTCCTTATGGTGAACCGTCAGCTCGCGCAGATTCTCTCGCGTGAAGCCGCGCGCGCAGCGTCCGCACACCCAGGGATAGAGCTTGAGTGCCTGGTCGCGGTAGCCGCCGGCGCGCTCGTCGCTGGCCTTGCGCGCCGTGGCAACGACCTGGTCGAGCTTGTGGGTGTCGATGGGCTTACCGGTTCTGGGGTGGCGGGGGCCTGTGGTCGAGGCCATCTGTGCGTAGTCTCCTGGAGGGATTGTCGAGGCTTGTAGTCGCTGACTTTTATGGTCGGTGACGAGGCACCGAGAAGATCGTTTGGTGCGCGAGGGGGGAGTCGAACCCCCACGGATTACTCCACTGGAACCTAAATCCAGCGCGTCTACCAGTTCCGCCACCCACGCAATCAGTGCATTTTACAGTGCTTCTCGGTGAAAAGGTATGCATCCGAGAAACGACGGCCAGACAAGACTCTACCTCATTCAGGGCGTTACGGTCGTCAGGCCCACGCTAACCCAGTCCTGCATGCCCCCGCGGTACCACTTGAGCTTGTGTAGCGGATAGCCGATATTCACCAGGGTTTGAATGTTGATGGTGGACTGCGGACACCAGATGCCGTTGCAGAAGAGCACCAGTGTCCTGGCCTGGCTGAAGTCCCAGCCCGCGCCGTCCGGCTTGCGATCGACGCCGAACTCATCTTGCAGAATGTGATGGAAGCTGTCGGCCTCAGCGGGCGTCTCGAAGGTTCCGGCGGTATCGCGGTTGATCTTGTTCCAGGGGATGTTGACCGATCCGGGGATGGTGCCACGCATGATCCAGTCCGGCGTGCGTGAATCGATGACCAGAATATCTTTCTCGCCTTTGGCGATACGCTCTAAGTAGCCAAGCACCTCCAGCTCGCCCACGGTCTCGACGCCCGCCACGACAACCATGGGCTGAACGCAAAAGGGTGGGCAGCCGCGCTCGGTCTTCTGAAAGGCTTCGGGCAGCTTGGCATCGCGATCATGACCGCGCTGGATGGTGACGGGTTGACCGTCGTGGACGACATCGACGCTAGTGAGCGTCTTGGTGATCATGTTGTCGGCGGCCTGGACCCCAAACGAGGCCGTGAGACAGGCGAGTAGCACGATGGCTGTCTTCGGCGTGG
>JARIBS010000135.1 GCA_029257385.1 Thiorhodococcus sp. | reverse complement strand
GCCTCCGCCAACGCCACGTCGGGCGCCCCGAGCCGCGCCCAGACCAGCGCCAGCCAGAGCCCGAAGGCGATAAAGAGCATCACGGCACGGCGCGGCTCCGCACTCGTGAGCGCAGCGATGGCCAGACCGAGCAGGGTCGCGATCAGCACGAGATCAAATAGCGCCAGGAGCCAGTCGGTGGTCATCGCAGGGCCTCGTCTTCGCCATCGCCACGCAGCGCGCGCTTGGCGATCAAATGCGCGCCGGTCGCCCCGGCCATGAGCACCAGCACCCAGATCAGGATCAGTTTCAGCGCTTGGAAGAGATCCGCCGCCCAGGGCAGCAGACCCAAGATCAGAAGCCCAAGCCCGAGATTATCGGCCTTGGTCAGTGCGTGCAGTCGGCTGTAGAGATCGGGCAGACGTAGCAGTCCAATGGTGCCGGTAGCGTAGAAAAAGGCGCCCAGCGCGATGAGTACGATCGATAGAACTTCCAGCCAAGCGGCCATCATGATTGATCGTCTCCGACCCGCCGACGGGTGAAGGCCACGACCGCGATCGCCGCCAGCAGCCCGAAAACCAGCGCCACATCAATCAACGCCGGCAGTTCGAGCGCAAACGCCAGGAGCAGGAGCACACCGATCCCAGTCGTTCCGATGAGCTGCGCGCCCATCATCCGATCAGCGGGAGTCGGGCCGATCACCACCCGCACCAGCCCGACGGACATCGTGATCAACAGCACCAGGGCCGTGGCCATCAGGGCTTCATGCATGTCGCGACGCCTCTAGGGTCAGACCGAAGATCGCCGCGATGCGTGTCTCCAGCTCCTCAAGCTCGGGGGCAAGATCAAGGCTCGCGTCGATGGCGTGCACACTGATGACGCCCTCGCGCATGTCGGCACCAAGCGAACCCGGCAGCAGACTCACGCAATCGAGGAACAGCACCCTCGCCGCAGGGTCGGACAGGCGGATGCGATAGGTTTGCAATCCCGGCGCGATGCGCATGCGCGGTCGCAGGATGCGCCAGGCGACATCCACACCGCCGCGCACGGATTGCCAGAGAAAATAGGCGATGAACACAAGCAGACCGCCGAGCTTCAGGGCCGGTCCGCTCGCCCGAGTCAGTCTGCCATGTGTCCAGGTCGCCAGGAGTACAGCAGGAACCCCGATGATCCAGGACGCAGGCTCAAAACCCGCAAGCAGGGTCCAAAGACCGAGAAAGAGCAAGAGGCGGGCTACTATGGTCACTGGATTTTGCACCATCGTCACAACGTCCATTTGCCAGCCGTGAATCCAGGGTTGGGACGACCACAGGGAATCCAAGAGTCCGCAATCCAACACAATCAGCCAGGCTGCACGCAATGCGCCGATTGCGTATTCTTGATCGGTTTAGCTCGACCGTAGACAGCCCCAGCCAGGATCTAGTACCAGCCGCCCTTATGCCCGCCAATATCTCAACCTGGTCCGTCCGCCACCCGGTCGGCGTCGTCGCACTCACGCTCGCGGTAATGGTGCTCGGTGCGCTTTCGCTCAGCCGCCTCAGTATCGATCTGCTGCCGCAAATCATCTATCCCGATATCCGCGTGCGGGTGGTCGACCCCGGTGTCCCGGCACAGGTGATGGAAGACGAGGTGACCCGCCAGCTTGAGGAGCAGTTGGCGATCACCGAGGGCGTCATCGCCATCCAGTCCCAGACCAGCGAGGGGCGCAGCTCGGTCGATCTCTCCTTTCGCTATGGCGAGGACATCGATCAGGCGCTGCGTGATGCCAGCGCGCGACTCGACCGGGCCAAGCGCTTCCTGCCCGACACCGAAGATCCACCGATCATCTACAAGCGCGATCCTTTCCAACTGCCGGTGGCTGAGTATGTGGTCAGCTCCAGTCTGCGCGATGCGGTGGCGCTGCGCGCCTGGACGGATTACAGCCTCGGTCCCGCGCTGCTGAATCTGCCCGGTATCGCAGCAGCCGAGATCGGTGGCGGGCTGGAGCGCGAGATTCAGGTGATCGCCGATCAGTACCGTCTGGCCGGTCTCGGGCTGGACGTGCTGGATCTGGAAACCCGGCTGCGCGAGGCCAATCAGGACGTTGCCGCCGGGCGGCTGCGGATGCCCGGTGGCGAGATCAGCGGTCGTACCCAGGGGCGCTTCCAGTCGGTCGCGGAGATTGCCGCACTGCCGCTGAGTCCGACCGACCCTGAGCGCCCGGCCTCGCTGCTGCGCCTCGGCGAGGTCGCGCGCGTCATCGACGGGGCGGCGGAAGAGACCTTGCGCATCCGCCTCGACGACCAGCCGGGGATCAAACTCTCGATCCAGAAGCAGCCGCTGTCGAACACCGTCGCCGTCGTCGATGCAGTCGATGCCGAGCTTGCGCGGCTCACGGAACAGGGCCAGATTCCGCCCGACATCCGCATCCAGCGTGTCGACGATCAGGCGCGCTATATCCGCCACGCACTCAACAACGCCATCACCGCAGCTGTGAGCGGCGCGCTGCTGGCGATGGCGGTGGTGTATGTTTTTCTCGGCAGTCTGCGCCGCACCCTGATCATCGGTTCGGCGATTCCCATCGCGGTGCTGGTGACCTTCATCCTCATGGCCGCCAACGGGCTGACGTTTAATATCATGACGCTGGGCGGTCTGGCGCTTGGCATCGGCATGCTGGTCGACAGTACCATCGTGATGCTGGAGAACATCTATCGCCATCAGCGCGAGGGCCAATCGGCGCTGGAATCAGCCGATGCCGCCGGGCGCGAGGTCACCAGCGCCATTGTCGCCTCCACCTCGACCAATCTCGCGGCAGTGTTGCCGTTTCTGTTCATCGGCGGACTGGTAGGGCTGTTGTTCCAGGAGCTGATCTTCACCATCTCGGCGGCCATCCTGGCCTCAATGCTGGTGGCACTGACCCTGGTCCCGGCGCTGGCCGGCATGGTGCCGGTCGGACGCGAGGGCGCGCTGCGCGCCCTGGTCAATCGCGCGCTCGGGCGGCTACAGCGCGGGTACACTTGGCTGTTGGGGCGGCTGCTGCGTCTGCGCTGGTTGGTGATCGCCTGCTTCATCGCTGGACTGGCGTTCACCGCACCCTGGCTGCTGGAGGCCAAGCAGGAGTTTCTGCCCCAGCTCGACGAAGGCGATGTCCGCATCAGTCTCACCGCCGACGATGGTGTCGATATCGAACAGATGGACGCCCTCGCCCGCCAGATCGAAACTCTGGTGACCGAGCAGCCGGGCGTGGCGGCCATCTTCACCACGGTCGGCGGCTTCGTGTTCGGGCGCTCCAGCTTCGAGAGCCCCAATCGCGCCAGTCTCCAGGTGCTGCTGCGTCCACTGGCCGAGCGCGACAGCGACACCGCGACCTGGATCGCCGAGGTCAGACGCCAGATCGCCGCGCGCGAGATCCCCGGATTGCGGGTCAACCTCTATACCCAAGGCATCCGTGGCATCCGCTTCAATCGTGGCGATGATGATCTGAGCTTGCGCATCCAGGGCGAGGATCTGGATGCGCTGGCGCGACTCGCCGATCAGGTCATCACGCGGCTCAAGCGCATTGACGGACTGAGCAATATCCAGCACAGCTATGAGGAGGGCGATCAGGAGATTGCCATCCGACTCGATCAGGAGCGCGCGGCGAGCTTCGGGCTGGATGTGGAGCGCGTCGGCGCGCTGCTGCGCTTTGCCTTGGAAGGCCGGCTGGTCACTGATTTCATCGACGGCGACCGCTCGATCGATCTGCGTCTGCGTCTCGACCGGCTCGACATCGCCACCCCAGGCGATCTCGAATCCATTATCCTGTTTAGCAACATCGAGCCGCGCCGGGCGTTGCGCCTCGGCGACCTGGCGAGCGTCGAATTCCACCCCCAGCCGGCGACCATCCTGCGCGAGCGCCAGCAGCGCATCGTTGAGATTACCGCCTCGGTCGGCGACGATCTGAGCCTGTCGGAGGCCATTACATCGGCGCTGGCGAGCGCCGCTGAGGTCGAACTCCCGGCGGGCTACAGTCTCTACGAGGGCGGCAGTCTGGAGACCCTGCAAGAGGGCCGGGACATGGGCCGCATTCTGCTGGCGCTGGCGCTGTTTCTGGTGCTGGTGGCCATGGCGGTGCAGTATGAGTCGGTGCGCAATCCACTCATCATTTTGCTCTCAGTGCCCTTCGCGCTGATCGGCGTGGTGCTGGGACTGCAATGGACCGGGCTGCCGGTCTCGATGCCGGTCTGGCTCGGGCTGATCATGCTGGCCGGCATCGTGGTCAACAACGCCATCGTGCTGGTTGAGTTCATCGAGCTGCAACGCCAGGCCGGGCTGGATCGACACGCGGCCATCCTTGCCGCCGCTGGGTTGCGCCTGCGCCCCATCCTCATGACCACCATCACCACCGTGGTCGGCATGCTGCCGCTGGCCATCGGCGTCGGCGAGGGCGCTGAGATGCTCCAACCGCTGGCCGTGACCATCGTCGCCGGGCTGTCGTTCTCGACCCTGGTGTCGCTGCTCATGGTGCCGATGTTCTACCGGGTGCTGGCGGGGCGATAAGCGTAGGTGGCGGCAAGCAGGATCGCATGGGTCTTTTAGTGAGATTGAGGAGTCGTAGATTGAAGACGGGCCAGAGCCAGACCCATGTCGCACCACAGCGCATCCTGGTGCTGTTTGCGCACCCATCGCTTGATCGCTCGGAGGTCAATCATCGGCTGGCGCGCGCGGCGCGCGAGACCCAGGGCGTGACACTCGTCGATCTCTACGCGCACTATCCAGACTACGATATCGATACCGATCGCGAGCAGGCTCGTCTGCTCGTGCACGATGTCATCGTCTTCCTGCATCCGCTCTACTGGTACTCCACGCCCGCCATACTAAAGGAATGGCAGGACCTAGTCCTGGAGCACGGCTTCGCCTACGGTGCCGAGGGGGTTGCGCTGCACGGCAAGCTGTTTTTTAGCGCACTCACCGCCGGCGGCGCGGCGGCGGCCTACCGCGCCGATGGCTTCAACCATTTCACCATCCGTCAACTGCTCTACCCGCTCGAACAGACGGCCCTGCACTGCGGCATGATCTATCTGCCCCCATTCGCACTCTTTAGCGCCCGCACCGCGCTGGAGGAGGGCCGCATTGAGGCGCATGTGGCCGACTGGGTGCGCCTGCTCAAGGCGCTGCGCGACGGTCGGCTGGACATCGTCTCGGCGCAACGCCTGTCCAAACTCAATGCCGATCTCAACGCCATCATTCGGGAGCGCTGAACGATGGACGGCATCCTCTTTCAGGTCTTTGTCTATCTGTGTGCCGCAGTCATCGCTGTGCCGATCGCCAAACGGCTCGGTCTGGGTTCGGTGCTTGGCTATCTGATCGCCGGCATCCTGATCGGGCCGGTCATTGGGCTGGTCGGGGCCGAGACATCCGAGATTCAGCACTTCGCCGAACTCGGTGTGGTGATGATGCTGTTTCTCATCGGTCTGGAGCTGGATCCGGGCACGCTGTGGCGGATGCGCGCCAGTCTGCTAGGGCTGGGCGGGCTGCAGGTCGCTCTCACGACCGTGCTGATTGCGGCGGCGGCGCTGCTGTTTGGTGCCGACTGGCGTCTCGCGCTCGCGATCGGGCTGATCTTCTCGCTGTCCTCGACCGCTATCGTGCTCCAAACGCTGACTGAAAAAGGGCTGACCAGCACCGCCGGAGGGCGCTCGAGCTTCTCTGTGCTGCTGTTTCAGGACATCGCAATGATTCCGATGCTGGCGCTTCTGCCGCTGCTGGCGAGCACCGAGCTGCTGCTGCTTGGCGCGGACACACTCGCCCATGCGCCTGAGACCCAGAACGGGCATTTGGCGCAGATGAGCCTGGTCGCCAACCTGCCCGGCTGGGCGCACGGCCTGGTGGTACTGGCGGCCGTTGCCGCGCTGCTGCTCGGCGGACATTTTCTCTCGCGCCCCCTGCTGCGCTTCGTTGCCGAGTCGCGCCTGCGCGAGATCTTCACCGCCACGGTCCTGCTGCTGGTGGTCGGCATCGCGCTGCTGATGACGCTGGTGGATCTCTCCCCGGCGCTCGGCACCTTCATCGCGGGCGTGGTGCTGGCGAACAGCGAATTTCGCCATGAGCTTGAGTCCGACATCGAGCCGTTCAAAGGGTTGCTGCTCGGGCTATTCTTCATCACCGTCGGGGCGGGTATCGACTTCGCCATCCTGTTTGGCGACCTTACGACGGTGCTCGGGCTGACTGTCGGCGTCATCGTTCTCAAAGGCTGTGTGCTGCTCGCGCTTGCCTGGCTGTTTCGCTTGCAGAGCGCAGATCGCTGGCTGTTCACACTGGGGCTTGCTCAGGCCGGAGAATTCGGCTTTGTGCTGCTGAGCTTCAGCCTGCATAACAGCATCATCGCCCCCGATGATGCCAAGCTGCTCTCGCTGGTCGTGGCGCTATCGATGTTGTTGACACCGGCGCTGTTCGTCCTCTACGACAAACTCTTCCAGCGCCGTCGAACCCCGGTCGCGCTGGCCGACGCCGATGAGATCGACGAGCAGGGACCGGTCATCATCGCCGGTATCGGGCGTTTCGGTCAGATCGTCAACCGGCTGTTGATCGCCAGTGGCGTGCGCACCGTAGTGCTCGATCACGAAGCCGCGCAGATCGAGATGCAGTACCAGCTCGGCATCAAAAGCTTCTTCGGTGACGCGACCCGGCTGGAACTGCTACGCGCCGCAGGCATTGAGCAGGCGCAGCTTTTGATCGTCGCCATCGACGATCCCGATCGCGCGGTCGAGATGGTGGAACTGGTGCGCAAACGCTATCCCGCAGTGCGCATCCTGGCACGGGCATTCGACGTCAACCATCTCTATCTACTGCGCGAGGCAGGGGCCGATGTTGCGCTCAGAGAGGTCTTCGATACTTCACTGCGACTGGGTGCTGAGGCGCTCAAACAGCTCGGGATGCATCCGTTCAAGGTCGAGAAAATGGCGCGCGCCTTTCGCCGCCACGACGAGGCCGGTCTGGATCAACTCTACGAACTCTGGGACGAGCATCCAGACATCGCGCGCAATCGCGCCTTCCTCGCCAGAGCGAGAGAACATCGCGAGACATTGGCGCATCTGATGGAGACCGATCGTCTTCAGCGTCACAACCTCACCGAGCGCGCCTGGACGCCGCCATCAAGCGAGGATCTACCCTGAAACGAACCGCCGGGGAAACAGCCCAATCGCCCGACAAAAAAAAACCGCCCGATCGGGCGGTTTTAGGTTCAGCGGCGGCAGCGGGCTACCAGCGCTGTGAGCCACCGCGCGAGGGACGCTCGGTGCGTGGTTTGGCCTGGTTGACACGCAGCGGGCGACCCTTGAGCGGAGTCTCGTTCAAACCCTTGATGGCTGCGTCGGCTTCAGAGTTATTTGGCATCTCCACGAAGCCGAAGCCTTTGGAGTCGCCGGTAAACTTATCGGTGATCAAATTGGCGCTCTCGACTTGGCCGAAGGCAGCGAAGGCTTCGCGCAGGTCATCCTGGGTTACGCCATAAGCTAGGTTGCCAACATAAATATTCATCAGTCTCAGTCTCGCAAGGAACCACGCATCGAAAAAAGGATCTCCGTACCCGGCCGATGCGCTCGCCGGTTGAAGGGCTTGCGGGGCGACTAAAGCAGCCGCCCCGCGAAGTCAGTGCAAGTAACCGATCAAACGTTGGCGCGTGGTCGCGCTCTACCGCTGTTGCCGCTCTTGCGGCCACCGGTTCTGGGGTGCGTCGGCTTGTCGCGGGCATGTTGCGTACGCGCATCGGTTCGTGGCCGAGAATGCTGCGGGCGTGGCCGACGCGCATCGGGGTCGGCACCAGGCGTGGCGGGCAGATCTGAGAACCCGTCGATTTTCTGACGCTCAATAGAGCGTCCGAGTACCCGTTCGATGCCAGCGAGCAACCCGTGCTCATCGGCGCTTACCAGCGAGACTGCGGTACCGTTGGAACCCGCCCGGCCGGTGCGACCGATACGATGGACATAGTCCTCGGGCACGTTCGGCAGCTCGAAGTTGACGACATGTGGCAAACGGTCGATATCGAGTCCGCGCGCGGCGATATCGGTCGCGACCAGCGTGCGTACCGTGCCGCTCTTAAAGGCCGCCAGTGCGCGGGTACGTGCGCCCTGGCTCTTATTGCCATGAATCGCGGCGGCGGTGATGCCGTCACGCTCGAGCTGCTCGGCAAGACGATTGGCACCATGCTTAGTGCGGGTAAAGACTAGCACCTGCTGCCAGTCGCCATTGCGAATCAAATGTGACAGCAGGGCGCGCTTGTGCTCGCGCGCAATCGGATGGGCCAGTTGCTCGACGCTCTCGGCGGCCGTGTTGCGGCGCGCCACTTCGATGCGCTGCGGGTTCTGGAGCAGGCCGGTGGCCAGTTGCTCGATCTCGCGCGAGTAGGTCGCCGAAAACAGCAGGTTCTGGCGAACTTTGGGCAACAGTTTGATCACACGGCGAATATCATGGATGAACCCCATGTCGAGCATGCGATCGGCCTCGTCGAGCACCAGGAACTCAATCTCCGAGAGCTCCAGGTTGCCCTGGCCGATATGATCAAGCAGCCGACCCGGCGTGGCGACGACGACGTCGACCCCACGGCGTAGTTGGCTGACTTGCGGTCCCATGCCGACACCACCGAAGATCTGCATCGAGCGCAGCGACAGATGCTGTCCGTAGATGCGCACGCTCTCGCCGACTTGCGCGGCAAGCTCGCGCGTCGGTGTCAGTACCAGTGCGCGGGGCAGCCGGCCCCGTGCGCTCGACTGACTGAGCAACTGCAACATTGGCAGGGTAAAAGCGGCGGTCTTGCCAGTGCCTGTCTGAGCGCCGGCGAGGATGTCGCGGCGTGCAAGGATGGCGGGGATGGATTGCAATTGGATGGGTGTGGGCTGGGTGTAGCCCTGCGCGGAAACGGCACGCAACAGTTCGGCCGAAAGGCCGAGCTCAGCAAAAGACATAATCACTCCTGGGGTCGGCCTACCCAGGACTGTGCTGGGCCGGTCTAGGCAATGTGGGTATCGTTACGGGTGAGCCTTGGGCGGGATATCAACCGAGAGACGGGGATGCGCCGACCGGATGGCGCTTGAACTTGCTCGGCACTATACGCTACACAACGTGGAATGCAAAGCGCATATCGGTGACGGGCGTCCCGGTTGGTCATCGTAGTGCCCGCCAATGGCGAAAATGTAGAGAGCCGAATCGTCGAACCGGTAGATCAGACGATCCTTATGAGACAGTCGCCGGGACCAGAGTCCACTGAGACCATGTTTTAACGCTTCTGGCTTACCGGTCCCTGTGGCTGGATCGCCGCGCTGCATTTCTTTGATCAGCCGACACAGGTTGCGATGCAGGAGTTTGTCCTGCTTGCGTAGCGCCTCGTGCCGCCCCCAGGTGTCGCCCTCAAAGGCGATCGATCTCACCGAGTTCCTCCCCCGTTGGGCGATAACCGGCGGAGGTTGCGTGCGTTTTCGATGAGCGCGCGATTTGCTCCATGAGCGACCGGTTCTGCAGCACATAGAGGGTTTCTTGCTCGCGCTCCCAGTCTTCCGCGCCGAAGACGATGAACGCCCCACCGTTGCGACGGGTCACCTTCAGCGGTTCATGCTCACCGAGTACCTTTTCGACATGCCCCCGCAGGTTTTCACGAAACTGATTGACGGTCACTGTATCCATCTCTCTGCATACCCTTGATGTACTGAGTTGCCGTACATTTTAGGTGCCGGACGACGGAAAGCAAGAAGCCCGCAAGCTCTGCGTGATGATTGCGAAAGACTGGATGCAGTCCAGGTCTTTTGGGGTCAATCAATCGCTCATGACGACCGATCGTCGGGTCCGATCTGGGCAATCTGACCGGAAACGGTCTGGACGAAGCCGCGCGCGGCGGTGAGCGCGATATCGACCTTCTCGCGCGGAGTGGGTTCCAGAGTGTAATCGGCGTAAGCGCGCAGGCTCTCGAGCTTGCCGAGTGTGGCACCCAGCTCGCGATCGAAGGGGCCGTTCTTGACGAAGCGCCGGCCAAACTCGGCGATCAGTCCGCTGTGACTTTTGGGTGCCTCAGCACCATGGGCGACGAACATCGCCCAAGCGGCGTAGAAGACCGCGTAGTAGCAGCGGTTGGCGGCGGCATCCGCGTCACCGCTATCGAGATCGCGCGCCGCCGTCGCCAATGCCTGCCGGGACTTCGCCAGAAGCCGGTCGATCACAGCGGGATTCCTTCGTGCTGTATGGTCCTGACCAGGTGTGCAGCACGATGGTGGTCAGGATCAATGAGACTGGACTGCGCAAAGACCCACGGCTGGATGTTGATCCCGGTATCTAACAGGATGTCATACCCGCACTCGATGAGCTCAAATTGCTCGCCGATCGGGTCCGGTGCGTCGTCGAGAAAGATGGCCACGTCGGCGTCGCTGTCTGGGCGATGCTCTCCACGCGCCCGCGAGCCGAACAGATAGAGCGCGCGCAATTGCGAGCCATATCGCTCGGCGAGGATGTGCTTGAAGGATCGCAGGGCACCCAGAGTGACAGGGTCGAGTGCCGAGGAATCATTGGTGCGCATAGGCTTGGCCGTTGGTGGAAACAGAAAAGGCCCGTCGCTGCGGACCTTGATTTTAGCAGACATCCGATGCGGGCTACTTTTTGGTAATCTCCTCCAGCTTTTTCGCCGGAATCGCCCGTCCGTTCAGTACCGCGTTCTTGGCCGAGTGCCAATCAGGGGCGAGGAACACCTCCTCTAGAAGAGGAAACGTCGGGGTAATAATCTCATCCCAGGCGGGCAGACCGCAAGGCGATGAACAGCCCGGTCACCGGCGCGCCGTACTCCATCCTCAGATAGCCTTGCTCCATGTGAGCAACGTCCAGACCCGCTACGGCGGCGATCTCGCCAATCGTCTCTGGATGATGGCTGTAGCGGCCATTGTCGTGGAGCTTGAAGGGCGCCTGATCGCCGCGTTCGAGCGAGAAAACGAAGTGCCCGCCTGGCCTGAGCAAGGCGGCGACCGGGTGAATGACCGGGCGCAGATCGCCAAAATAGATCAGCGAGTCGCACGCCAGGATAAGGTCGAAGGTATTATCGCAGCGCTCCAGCCAGGCGCTGATCTCGGCGTTTTCGAGCCGGTCGTAGATCTCGCGTTCACGCGCTAGCGCCAGCATCTGCGCGGAGAGATCAATCCCCGTGAGATGTGCGCATCTCGCGCGGATCTTGGCCCCGGCCAACCCTGATCCGCAGCCCAGATCGAGCGCATCGAATCCGACACGCTCGTCCATGAGCCTATCAACCAGCCCGGCAAGCCGTGTCGGCGCCTGATAGTCAAGCTCCTCGAGCATGTTGGCGTCGTAGAAAGGCGAGAAACGCGTGTAAAGCTGCTCGATGGCGGCGTTGTCGGCACGCGGCGGTGGTGGCTCATCACGCAATGCGATCAGGAGGTGGCGGACTTCGGCATCCTGGGGCTTGAGTTCGAGATAGCGCTCATAAGCCGCCCGAGCGTGCGCGCGGCGACCCAGAATATGGCTGATTTCGCCAAGCGCCGCCCAGTGGCGGGGATCGTCGGGTTCGCGCTCGGCGGCGCTGAACTGACAGATGAACGCCGCCTCGATCTTGCCCGCGTGCTTGAGCGCTCTGGCAAGCGCGGCGGGATCTTGATCGGGCATGGCGCTTGGCGCCGTCGTGAGGAGTCCGGCCTGGTGGGCGTCCTTGAGGCAGCGTTCAACCGCCTCGTCAGCGGATTCCTGCAGCAGCGGGGCGGCGATGTCCCGAATCTGTGCGACGCTGCGCTGACCGTTGCACAGCTCGATGATCAGTGATGCGAGTGCATTGAGACGGTGGATACCGCCGGTGACTGCATCATAGGCGAGCAACCCTTCCTCGCCGGGACAGAGGAAGACGCCTGGAGCGCGGCGGGGACGGGCAGTGCTGTCCATTTAAGACAATGACCCGCTCAGACGATGGTCATGGAGCGCCTCAGGCGCATGCTGCTGCTGCGCTAACGCCGACCCTTGCCGCCCCAACGTCCACGGCCTCCATAACCGCCTCTTCCACCGCCTTTGCCGGCGTATCCGCCACCACCCTTGCCCATCATCGGCGCGCCTTTGCCCATCATCGGTGCACCCTTGCCCATCATCGGCGCACCCTTGCCCGGACCTGGGCCAAAAGCGCCTTTCCCGATGCCAAAGTGCAATGGTGGTGGCGGCTGAGCCATCACGTCAGTGGCGATAAGCGGCAGAGCGACGACGGCTGTGGTGGCGTCGAGCAACCGTTTGAGAAAAGCGCGCCGATTGTCCGAGACATGTTCAAGCGCATTTTCCAGTGCGGCTTTAGAGTCGTTATTGACCATCGATCGGACCCTCCTGATTCAGTTGAGACTGATACAACAGTCCAACAAGGCTAACAGCGACATGGGTTTCAGTACAGCCGCCGAAACCAAATGGTCTGTTTCAAGGTATTGGCCCGCATCCAGTTATTTGTCCCATACAGGCGCACGCTGGCTACCGGCCCGGCGCTCAATCTTGCGACATTCGGCGCGGGTCTGTAGTTTGAATATGCTGTTTATTGTGTATCTTCCAACGAGGAATCCCGGAACCGACACATGCCAAAGCGCTACGACACCGACTACGAGATCGGACAAGACAACATCCGTCCTTGGGGTATGGAACTCCACAACCCCGTCTTTGTGATTTCAAGCCTGTTGGTGCTGGCCTTCGTGATCGGCACACTGATGTTCCCGAGCGAGGCAAAGAACGCTTTCGATGGCTCCAAGTCCTGGTCGATCGATCATTTCGACTGGCTCTTTGTGGTCGCTGCGAACATCTTCGTGATTTTCTGTCTCGCCCTAGTCGTACTGCCGGTCGGGCGCGTACGGCTTGGTGGCGTGGACGCCAAGCCGGATTTTTCGCTACTGTCCTGGCTTGCGATGCTGTTCGCGGCCGGGATGGGTATCGGACTCATGTTCTGGAGCGTCGCCGAACCCACCGCTTACTTCAGCGACTGGGCGGGCACTCCGCTCAACGTAGAACCAAGAACCGAAGAGGCCGCGCGCCTGGCGCTCGGGGCGACCATGTACCACTGGGGCCTGCACCCTTGGGCCATCTATGCGGTGGTCGCGCTGTCGCTGGCCTTTTTCACCTACAACAAGGGTCTACCACTCACGATCCGATCGGCGTTCTTCCCGCTCATCAAGGATCGCTCCTGGGGCTGGTTCGGTCATCTGGTCGATACCCTCGCCGTCATGGCCACTCTCTTTGGTCTTGCGACCTCTTTGGGGTTTGGCGCCAAACAGGCCGCAAGTGGACTGCACTACCTCTTTGACCTGCCCAACACCATCGATACTCAGATCGCCATCATTGTCGGAGTCACTGCGGTGGCACTGATCTCAGTGGTTCGGGGGGTCGATGGAGGCGTCAAGATCCTGAGTAACATCAACATGGTTCTGGCGCTGATATTGCTGGCGTTCGTCATCGTTGTCGGCGTCGGAATGGGGATTTTCGGCGCCGTGGCGACCACCGCGAGCGCCTATGTCGAGAATCTGATCCCACTCAGCAACTGGATAGGACGCGACGACCAGACGTTCTATCATGGCTGGACGCTCTTCTACTGGGCTTGGTGGATCTCCTGGTCGCCCTTCGTCGGTTCCTTCATCGCCCGTGTCTCCAAGGGTCGCACGGTGCGTCAGTTCATCATCGCGGTGCTGCTGGTGCCAACGCTGGTCACGATGGTCTGGATGAGCGCCTTTGGTGGTCTCGGCATCAAGCAGATGCAGACCGGTGTCGGCGAGCTGGCCGGCGGCATCTCGGAGGTTTCGCTCGCCCTGTTTCAGATGCTCGCGAACCTGCCATTGTCGTCCTTGACCTCTTTCCTCGCCATCGTGCTGGTGCTGGTGTTTTTCATCACCTCATCGGACTCCGGCTCGCTAGTCATCGACAGCATTACCGCCGGTGGAAAGCTCGACGCGCCCGTCCCGCAGCGCATTTTCTGGGCAGTGATGGAAGGACTCATCGCGGGCGCGCTGCTCTACGGTGGTGGTACCAACGCGCTAGGTGCGCTCCAGGCCGCAGCCATCACGGTCGGCCTGCCCTTTACCCTGGTCCTGCTGGCCATGTGCGTTGCGCTCTACATGGGGTTGCGCCAAGAGCTGAAGTTCGTTCTAAACCAAAAGTCTTCTTAAGCGGATTCTCGCGAGCGCGCCTCGCCAGGCGCTTCGTGCTCGGCGCGTCGGCAGATCTCGCGGGTCAGTCCTTTAAACAGGAGCAGGTGCGCGGGCGCCAGCGCGTACCAGTAGAGCAGCCCCCAGACTCCCGCCGGATGCCAGTAGGCCGTGGCGCTCAGGCGTGTGCCGCCGTCCGCGAGCAGCTCCAACTCGAACTCCAGCACACCCGCGCCCGGCGCGCGCATACCGAATGCAAGCGTCAGGCGCCGCTCGGGTTCTGCACCGATCACTTTCCAGGAGTCGATCCGGTCGCCGATGCGCACCTCGCGCGGATGGCGCCGACCACGCTTCAGCCCCGGACCACCGACAATCCAATCCATCCATTCGCGCACCGTCCAGAGACCGTTGAGATAATAGTAGCGGTTCTCCCCGCCGATCGCCGTGACGACTCGCCAGACCGCTGCGGGATCGGCCCAGGTAAGGGCGCTTGCCGATGCCTGCTTGGCATAGTAGGCATAATCGATGTGTCGCTCGCGAACGGCAAAGGCCCCCTCGCTCCAACGGGTCACGACGGCATCGCGACGCTCAATGGCGAACGCGGCCTGTACCGCCTCGCGGAATCCGAGCAGATGCTGCGGTACCAATCGGCGCAGCTCGGCATCGTCGGCGTAGAAATCGTGACGCAGACCCTCGATCAGCGCGCGCGCGATGTTGGTCGGCACCGAGGTCACCAGCCGCAGCCAATAGGAAGACAATTTAGGACTGAGCACCGGCACCGCAATGATCCAGGGTGCCCGGCGACCAGCCGACTCGGCGAGGATGCGCATCATCTCGGCATAGGTCAGCGTCTCTGGTCCCGCCGCATCGAAGCAGGTCGAGGCGGTCTCTTCGATCCAAGGTACGCTGGCGAGATAGGTCAGGAGGTTGTCCAGCGCGATCGGCGGTGACTTGGCCTGGACCCAGCGCGGCGTGATCATCACCGGCAGGTGGAACACCAGATCGCGCATGATCTCGAAGGCCGCTGAACCCGGCCCGACGATGATCCCAGCGCGCAGCTCCGTGACCGGCACGGGACCGGCACGCAGCACCTCGCCGGTGTCGCGGCGCGAGACGATATGCTCGCTCACGGCGTCTTCCGGAACCAGCCCGCCGAGGTAAACGATGCGTCTGACGCCAGCAGCCCCCGCTGCCTGCGCGAAGTTCTGGGCGGCCGTGAGATCCAGATGCCCAAAGTCCTTCCCAGCGGCCATCGAATGGACCAGATAGTAGGCCACCTCGACATCACGCAGGATCGCCGGCAAGGTTTCGGGGGCTAGGGCATCCGCCTCGACGGTCTCGACGCCTTCCCAGCCGCGCGCCTGGAGCACCGCGCGATGACGCGATGACGCGCGCACCCGCACGCCTTGCTCGATCAGATGCGGCACCAGGTGACTGCCGATATAGCCGCTGGCGCCAAAGACCAGACACAGTCCAGAGCGCCCGCCGGGCGCTGGGCCGTTGTCGGTCGGAATAGGGTTTGTCTCGTACTCCAATTCAATCAACCTCGCGATCCTTGTTGGGTCGTGTCCAGTTTGGATGAAGCGCTATTGGAGCGCCAGCGCGTCAGGCGATTGCGGGTCTTTTCCAAGCGCTTGCGCAACTGCGGACTTTCCTCGTCGAGAAAGGCGATGAAGGCGCTGGCCACCACGGACAGCTCTTTGCCCTTGGCATGGGCGACATACCAATCGCGCTCCAATGGAAAGCCCTGGACGTCGAGAATACACAGCGGTGATTGCGGCCTTTCCTGACCCAGCGTGTGCAGCGAGAGGACGGAGATGCCAAGCTGACCATAGATGCTGTGCTTGATCGCCTCGTTGCTGCCCAGCTCCATGCGCACGCGCGGTTTAAATCCAGCGTGTTCAAAGGTCTTGAGCACGAAGTCGCGAATACCGGAGCCTGGTTCGCGCATGATGAAATACTCCTCGGCCAGCTGCTCGAGCGGAATGTCCCGCGCATTCGCCAGCGGATGATCGCGGTGGGCGATGATGTGCAGCGGATTAGGGGCAAATACCCGCGTGACCATTTCGAGTTCGCGATCGGGATTCTGACCGAGAATGTAGAGATCATCCTTGTTGGCGATCAGACGCTCCAGCAGCGTATCACGGTTGGTGACCTTGAGCGCGACATCGACGCCAGCATGACGCTGACAGAAACGCCCGAGCACCTCAGGGGCGAAATACTTGGCGGTGGTGATGACGCACAGGCGCAGATAGCCCTGCTTGAGTCCCTTGAGGTCGGCGACTTTCATCTCGAAGCGGTCGAGGACGCCAAAGACGTCCTTCACCGCCGACTCGAGCGCCCGGCCGGTCTCGGTGAGATAGACCTGGCGGCCAATCTGCTCAAACAGCGGTAGACCGATGACATCGGTCAGGCGCTTGATCTGGGTGGAAACCGTCGGCTGCGTCAGATAGAGCGCATCCGCCGCTTTGGTGAAGCTCTTCAGACGCGCGATTGCCTCAAACACCTGAAGCTGACGCAGGCTGGCATGGCGGGCTAGATTCATCATGGGGTCATACATCGTCGGCTCACCATGGCTGGGATGATCACCCGTGACACGACGGCGCGGATCAATCGGGCCAGACGCGCGGGCCAGAGCGAAAACCCTGGTCATAAGCGTCCGGCGCTTGCCGTTTTTTGGATGCCGGGCGGCGCTTGGATGGCCGCTTTTGCGCGCTCGGGCTAGCCTTTGGCTTGGCACCCGTGGCCTTGGTCTGGGGCGCGTCGGGTTCGGGCTGCTCGGTATCACTCGTCATGGTGTTTGACTCCTCGCATCCGCGCTGCTTAACAAGATATCGGCGCCGGTGCGATCAGCGCATCGATACGCCGGGCCAAGTCGTTGTGCTCGGCGGCAAGTTCGGTCGCGTCCGCGTCGGCCTGTAGGCTGAGGTTGACATAGGTACGACCAAAGCTGATGTCCGGATACAGGTCGGCGGCCTCGCTCAGCTCGGCCAATGCCTCCAGGAACGCACGGGTCTGCGCGTAGTCCTCGAAGTCGACGCGCCGCTCCAAACGTGGGGGACGTTGACGCTGCTGCCAGCCTTGCTGATCAGTTTTCATGATGGTTCTCCTTATCGCATGCCTAGGGTGTGACTTGTGGCCCGCATCCGGTTCTTAAAACCCCAGACGGACAAGCTACCGCCCCAAGGTCCGGTCAAAGCCCCGCTTGGGACCGGCGCAATCGCTCTAGCCAGGCATCCAGCTCGCGGAGATGGCCCAGCTCTTCATCGTGCAGGGCGCCAAAGAACGTCTGGTTATCCAGATCGTTGATCAGTGCGCAGTAGTTAGCGGCCTCGCGATAAAACATGACCGCGCGCAGCTCCAGCTCCCGGTCGGCGAGCAGCAGATCGATGAGCGAAGCACCGGCCCTGACCGGCGTCAACTGAGGGGCGTTGGGCATCGCGCCGAGTTGCAGCATCCGGGTCGTCAGACGCTCGGCATGCTCTTGCTCCTCTTGGGCCTCTTGGCGAAAGTGATCGGCGACCTCATCCATGCCCCACAGCCGGGTCAGCCCGGCATGGGTGAGGTATTGCGCAACGGCGCTGAGTTCGTGGCTCAGCGCCCGGCCCAGATAGCCGAGCACTCGCGGGTTTGGCATCGTCCCGACCCTGTGCATCATCGCTTACGAGCGGCTGTGCCCGCCGTCGGTGTCACCTGGCTTCTCCGGCAGAACCGGCTCCACCTCGCGGTGCGGACGGGCGATGATGTGGGCGGCGACCAGTCCGTCGCCGACGCGCTCGCAGGCGTCCGCACCGGCGCGCACGGCGGCGTTCACCGCGCCGGTCTCACCGCGCACCAGCACGGTGACATAGCCGCCACCGACAAACTCCCGGCCGATGAGACGCACCTCGGCGGCCTTGGTCATGGCGTCCGCGGCCTCAATGGCGGGCACCAGACCGCGGGTCTCGATCATGCCCAGCGCGATTCCGTATTTTTCAGTAGCCATGACGGTTACTCCTCGTATCAGTCAGCAAGAGTCGGGGTTGAGAATCAGTCGGCCCGCTTGTCGGCCAGGCTACCCGTTGGCAGGATGGGTTCAACCTCGCGGTGCGGGCGGGCGATGATGTGGGCGGCGACCAGTCCGTCGCCAACCCGCTCACAAGCATCCGCACCGGCGCGCACGGCGGCGTTCACGGCGCCGGTCTCACCGCGCACCAGCACGGTGACATAGCCGCCACCGACAAACTCCCGACCAACAAGGCGCACCTCGGCGGCCTTGGTCATGGCGTCCGCCGCCTCAATGGCGGGCACCAGGCCGCGTGTCTCGATCATGCCCAGGGCGATCCCATAATGTTCTTCGGCCATTGCGTGTTACTCCTCTGTTTGAGAATCTTCAGTTGTTTTAGAAAAGCCTTGATGCACGTATTCAGGTTGCATCAAGCGCCACGGCTTCAGTCCCGAGTTGGCGGCGCGGCATCCTCCCAGTGGTCGATGATGCCGCCGATGCACAGATCGGTGAGGACCGGTTTGCCGACCGCAGAGCGCGCCGCCGAGCCGCTGATGGTAAAGACCCAGTTGCCCGGCCGCGTGCCGATGGTATCGACCGCCACCGCCCGCTCGCCCTTGGCGCCGCGCAGTATGCGCAGCGAGACCGCCTGTAGACCGGCCACCCGGCGCGTACAGACCAGGGAGTCTTCCACCTGCATGATGTCCATGGTCAGTCTTCCTTCCAGTGATCGATGATGCCGACGATGGTCAGGTCGCTCGGGTAGTCCTTGTGTCCGGCCGCCTCGCGCGCCGCCGAGCTGCCCACACAGATCACCCAGTCGCCGGGCGTGCAGCCGACCGCATCGACCGCTACGAGTTGGCTCTTGCCGTCGCGCACCACCTGCAGGTGGCGGTGCTCCAGCCCGGAGATGCGATTGGTCGCGACCAGCGGTTTCTCGACCTGACAGATCTTCATGCCTCACCCCCGTGGCTCTGAAGCGAGCCGCCGACACACTCGATCGGACCCGCGCGGCTGCTGTCGTGCACCGTCCATAAGGTATGGAGCAGGCCGCGCTCGGCCAGATCCGGATAGCGTTTGGCGATAGCCTCGGCTTTGCGCGCGCAGCGCTCGATCGCTCGCTCACGCGCGCCCGGCACCTGTCCGGCGTAGTCGAAGCGCAGGACGATCGGGATCGGCAGACCATGGGCGACATTGAGCCGACGGAAGATCTTGATGCCGACATCAAGGTTGGCCGCGCCCTCCTCCAACGTGCGCATGAACGCGAAGTAGGTCAGGTTGCGCAATTGGACCTCCTCGAAGTCCGCGCCCACGCCGATGAAGCGCTCTTCGTGTCCAACGTCCGGGTACTGGCCGGACTCATAGGTGCGCACGTAGTCGATCTGCGACAGATTGTTCTCGATCAGGCACGCGATCAGGCGTTGCATGCCGGTCACTGGCCCTGAACTGCCGTCGGCCGATGCCGCAGCGATCCGCTCGTGGATCAGCGTGCGGGCCGAGCCGGCATCGAGCCGGGCGGTCGCCCCGTAGATCTCCCCGACATCGATGAACCGGTCGAGATTTGCTCCGCCAGATGCGTCGTTGAGATGGATACGCAAGCGGTCGGTGTCGGTGTCGACGCCGATCAACAGCATCGCGATCGAGGCGCCACAACAGTAGGTGTTTTCCACCGCCCGGCGGAACGCCTGCAATTGCTCAAGACCGGCCTCGGCGGCGCGCCGAGTGTCGCTGCCATGGGCCGCGCAACCCTGGCGTTTGGGGTCACGGCTGCTGTAGTGATAGTTCACGACCTTGAGATAACGGGTCGGCGCGTCAGCCAGGTTGGGCACGCCCTCGCGGAAACGGCCAAGCTCCACGTTCGCCCAGCGCTGCACTGCGTCCTCAATATCGAAGCATGCGCCGGCATAGGATCTGCGCCGCGCCACACCCATCGGCAGACGCAACACGTAGCTGATGGTGTGCGCCAGGCGCCCGTCCGAGCACGGCGTGACATTCATCGAGTGGAAGCCGCATTCTAGGAGAAAATCGCGAAAGGACTGGGCGCGACCGTGCCTGTCCAAGGGGTCACGCTCGAAATACTCTCCGCTCATGGCCCGAAAGGTCTCGAACGTAACGTGTGCGAAGAGCCTGCGCATATCCAGCCGCTCCAGCCAGATATTCGCCAGCGCGTCCCCAGGAAGCTCGACACTGAGTAGGGCGCGCGCTTCTTCGATCGCCCAACGCTCAAAGTCCGGCTCGTACTGGCGGGCGGCGATACTCTTGAGGGTCGGGACGATCCGGGCGAAAGCGCCCTTCACACGCAACTCGTAGTCGCGAAGACGCCGATTGTCCTCCTGACAGGTCAGCGGATGCAGCGTTGCGGACTCGCCGCTATCGATCATAGCGACCTCATCCTGACCGGGATCCGCGTTGGTGATCACTCGTGTGGCCTCGCGCGAAACCGCAGAGGTGGCGGCCGCTGCCCGCGTTTGCGACGCACGGGCACCGCTCCACATGGGAGTACGGGTCCGGCGATTCGGCGGTTTCTTGTGCTTCATGTCATCGTTCCGTGTTCAGCCGCGCGCCCCGCCCGAGAGCGTCACCAGCGCGCCGCGCTCGGTGTTGCCACCGCCGCCGGTGATGTGCTGCTCCGGCGCTTGGCGCTCCTGTGCATCACGATAGGCCCGCGCACCGGCGAAGGGCTTGGCGGGCGTCCCGCGACGGGTTGGGTTGCGGCTCAGCGCCGAGGTGCCCTCGGTCCCCGTCACCCGCTCGTTGCGTCCCCAGTCGTTACCGGTGATACGCGTGCCACCGTCGAGCCCCTCGCCGGTGATGCGCGAGTGCGGTTCGGTGTCGGTCTCCGCCGGAGTCTCGGCCTCGGTCGCCGGCGTAGCGAGGGCCATGGACATCGCCATGGGCGCGGGGTTTGCGCCGCCGCGCTGGCCAGCGCTGCCGGGGCGTTGCAGCCGGAAGTCCTGGGTGCCGGTCACCACGCCGCTGGCCATGTTGAAGGGACCGGTGATGCGGCTCTTTGCCTCGTCGTAGCGGGTGCCGGTGACACCACGGCCACTCTGGTTACTCCGATCAGCGGCTTGAGCGGTGCGTGCTGGTGTGCCGACGCTGAAGGCGTCCCAGTTGCCGCCCGCGAGTGGCTGTGGGAAATCGGCGCTGCCGGGCGTCGCCTCGGCGCCCTGACCGCAAGCGGCGAAGAATTGATCTCCTCCGAGATAGGGCGTGCCCGTGACCGACTGACAGACGCCTTTGGCCCCGCCCGTCATGGCGCCATTGATTCCCGGCTGACGCCCGGTCAGTCCCGCGCCGGGTGTACCACGGATCGCCTGTACTCGGGCGGCGGCGGCCTGAGTCGCCGCTGGGCCACAGTGCTGCCCGAAGGGTCCGGTCCCGAGATAGGCCGTACCGGTGATGATCTCGCAGGAACCCGGCTCGTCGCCGGTCACGCGGTGCGAGCGCCCGACCTGGCTGCCGGTGACCGACTGACCTCGCCAGGTCGCATCGAAGCCGACTTTCTTGTTGCCGAACGGCTCGGGTTCGCTCTTGCAGTGGCCCGTGAAGTGCTCGAAGCTGAGATATTCATCGCCCGTGACGCGCTGGCAGGTGCCCGGCTCATCGCCGGTCATGCGCTCGCTGCGTCCGACCATGGACCCGGTCAGGGTGCCTCCGCTGAAGGTCTGGGATGCGCGCACCTTGGGCGGTGCGCCTTCTGGGCCGGGTGCCGTGTAAGGTGTACCGGTGAGCTGGCGTCCAGCGCCGGTCTCGTCTCCGGTCACCTTGTCACTGCGCCCGACCTGGACGCCGGTGAGGGGCTGGCCGTGCTCGGTGAGCGTCATTGCGCTCTGGCGGCCGGGGGCTGGACTCGGATCGATTCCGCAGAACTCCTGAAACAGCTCGGCGCCCATATATTCGGTGCCCGTGACGGCGCGGCAAGCGCCCGATTCGTCGCCCGTGGTGCGCGCACTGCGACCCACCCTGGTCCCGGTCAGGGTCTGTCCCGAAGCGGTCTCGCTGACCTCCACCTTGGGCGGGGCGCCGGCGCGGGCATTGCTGCGGGTCCGACCGCTCGGACGTGGGCCGAGGTCGCCACATTTGCCGTGCGCGCAGCGCTCCTCGCGAACGCGCTTGGCGATCTCACGCGAACTGACCCCGGCGTTGCGCATGAGTGAAGTCGTCGCGGCATTGCGCGAGTGTCCACTCAGCGCATCGACGCCGGACTTGCCGCGATCGGCCATGGCCGCGCGGCGGGCCATGGAGAGCAGACGCCCGCGCGTGGGCGCCACTTTTTTATCGTTGGGATTGCGCGGACGGGACGCGCGAGCACGGCGCTCGTCGGTCACGGACCTCGGGGTAAATTTCCGCGAACCCGCGCGGCTGCGAGATTCGCTCGGCGGGGGTGCGCTGTGCTCGGACGAGCCAGAGCGGACCTGAGGTTCGGCATCCGCGACCCCCGCGATGGCGCGTCGCCGGGCGATCGCCGCCTCACGCCCGCTCAGCCCCTGGGTGCGTGCATCGAGTTCGCGCCGCGCGGGCGCCTGAGAGGACGGGTTGCCGCCGCGCGTGAGCCGTTCGCGCCGCTGGATCGACTGTGCACGCCCTTGCGAAACCTCTGGCTGACGTGCCCGGCGAGGCTCCCGCCTGGACGGTGCGTAGGTTGGTGCGAAGGCGTCAATGGGCGCCTCGGGTCGCGTTGGCGCAGGGGTCGGCTCGGGCCTTCGCGCCGGCGGGTCGATTTCCGCGCTTGTGTGAGTCGCCTTGCCGCCGGCGGCCAAGGCGCGGCGCTTGGCGATGGACGCGGCGCGTCCCGTCAACCGTCGTTCGCTTCCAGCCTTGTCCATGTCTGCCTCTCGTTCGCTGCTGAATCGCTATCGTTACCTGGGGACGGCGCTCGGGCTTCAACGGCGCCGTGCCCGTCTCCAGGATTTCCCATCACGCACCGTACTAGGCCGCCCGGTACACCAGGAAGGAGTGCCCCTTACTCTGAGCGTAGTTGTCATAGCCGACCAGACGGACGTGATGGTCTGGATAGTTGCGCCTGCACGCCTCGATCTCGGCCAGGATGACGTTGGGATCCTGCTCGCCGAAGAAGGGCAGCTTCCACATCGGCCAGTAGTACTCGAACGCCTTGCTTGGATGCTCGTGCTCAAGCGAGGCGTTCCAGCCATTGTCGAGGATGTAGATGATCTGCTCCATGATCTCGTCGCGGCTGAGCGGAGGCAGGTAGGAGAAGGTTTCGTAACGGGTCGTGGTGGCATGATCGTGCATGTTGCTTGCAGTGCTCATTGGCTCTCTCTCGCATCGGTCGTCGTTCAGGGTCGGATCGCATCGCGCGGCGGCGTGTCAGGAGTCAGACCACGTCGAGCTTGTCGACCACGTCGAATTCGAACTTGATCTCTTTCCAGGTCTCCATGGCGATACCCAGCTCGGGGCTGTGGCGCGCCGCATCGGCAAGAATCTCGCGGGCGTTCTTCTCGATCTCGACACCCTCGTTGCGCGCCTTGACGCAGGCCTCGGTTGCGACCCGGTTGGCCGCTGCGCCCGCCGCGTTGCCCCAGGGATGCCCTTGGGTGCCGCCGCCGAACTGGAGCACTGAGTCGTCGCCGAAAATGGCCACCAGCGCCGGGATGTGCCAGACGTGAATACCACCGGAGGCCACCGCCATCACACCGGGCATGCCGCCCCAGTCCTGGTCGAAAAACAGCCCGCGCGAGCGGTCCTCAGGGATGAAGGATTCGCGCAGCAGATCCACGAAGCCGAGCGTCGACTGGCGGTCGCCTTCCAGCTTGCCGACCACGGTGCCGGTGTGCAGATGGTCGCCGCCCGAGAGACGCAGACACTTGGCCAGCACGCGAAAATGGATACCGTGTTTGGGGTGACGATCGATAACGCCGTGCATGGCACGGTGGATATGCAGCAGCATGCCGTTGTCGCGGCACCAGTTGGCCAGGCTGGTATTGGCCGTGAAGCCGCCGGTGAGGAAATCATGCATGATGATGGGCGAGCCAAGCTCTTTGGCAAACTCAGCGCGCTTGAACATTTCCTCGCAGGTCGCTGCGGTCACGTTCAGATAGTGGCCCTTGCGCTCGCCGGTCTCCTCTTGGGACTTGCGCACCGCCTCCATCACGAACTCAAAACGGTTCTGCCAGCGCATAAAGGGCTGGGAGTTGACGTTCTCATCGTCCTTGGTGAAATCCAGACCGCCGCGCAGCATCTCGTAGACGGCGCGGCCATAATTCTTGGCCGAGAGACCGAGCTTGGGCTTGACGGTGGCGCCCAGAAAGGGGCGACCGTACTTGTCCATGCGGTCGCGCTCGACCTGGATGCCATTAGGCGGACCGCCGCAGGTCTTGACGTAATGCAGCGGGAAGCGGATGTCTTCCAGTCGCAGATGGCGTAGCGCCTTGAACCCAAACACGTTGCCGACCAGCGAGGTCAGCACGTTCACGATCGAGCCTTCCTCGAACAGATCGATGGGATAGGCAATGAAGGCGTAGAAGCTCTCGCGGTCGCCCGGGACGTCCTCGATGCGATAGGCGCGGCCTTTGTAGTAGTCGAGATCGGTGAGCAGGTCGGTCCAGACGGTCGTCCAGGTGCCGGTCGAGGATTCAGCCGCCACGGCGGCTGCGGCCTCCTCGCGTGGCACATCTGCTTGCGGCGTCACCTTGAAACAGGCCAGGATATCCGAGTCCAGGGGGACGTAATCCGGGGTCCAGTAGTTGAGCGCGTAGTCTTTGACGCCCGCGTCGTAGGTCTTGATGCTCATCGGCTCCTCCGCGAGAAACCTCGCCGTTCAGAGCGAGGCAAAGATAGCGGCTGCGACAGTGCAGCCATCAGATTATAAGTGCAGGCTTTCCACCTGCCGGTCATGAGGCTCTGCCCGTAAGGACCTAGTCAACTCCGGAAAGTGTTCTTATACGCTCCGCCCTTCAGAGCGGAGTAGTTGACTCCTTTCGATGGGTGCGGCCTTAATTGAGCAAAACGATAGATGGGTGCGCGACTCACGACCAATCGATAAATAGAATCCTTAGTATCGACTGCTGTCGATATGTTTTTGTGTGGAGTGCCCGCGATTTTTTATAACATTTTGTTTTTAAAAACAAAGAAAATCTTAACTAATGTTAAGCAGCCGTCTTCAGCGGTCTGAATTCACTAAAGAACTTCGCCATAGAGCTTGGCGCGCAGCGTAAAATGATTGGGCTGTGTGCGCGAAGTTCGCGCCCAAGAATGGAAGAAACGCGCAAATGCCGACCCTACGCTGGTTGACCCGAGACGAAGACGTGCGCGCCGCCGAGACGGTGCCTTGAGTCAGCTGGCATTTGGGCGCACCCAGGAACTGCATGCGCAGCTGCTGGCCGCTGTGTGATGAAGCCTCAGCGCCAGCACCGGAGAACCGGAGAACCGGAGAACCGGAGAACCGGACACATTGGCAGATAATCTGAGCCTAAGCGGATGTTTGTAGGCCGAGCGCCAGATGTTTGCAGGTTGCTACACCGACTCAATCCACCAGCAATCATGCCTTGATCGCGACGCGGTCGTATTTGCCCGAATCGAGCAATGGTCGGGTTTCCTATCAAAACTAAGTGTTGGATCTCGGGCGCGACCCGGCAGAGACTGGACAACTCAGACCCTTTCCGGAAACAAACCCGGCATCCAACGGCTCGCAAGCCGTGCGGGGAAGGCCAACAGAAGCGGCGCCCGACTGCTCTGGGACGCGACAACGCCATTCTCGATCAGCGCGGAGACGATCCGCCGGGCCTGTCGCTCGCCCGTGCCAACGATCCCCGGCACATCGCCGCGCGGCCAAATTCCGCGATAAAGCAGTGCTTCGAGCACGGCCCCCGCTTTCTCAGAAAAAATCAGCGGCTTCATCAAGCTGATAGACTCGCCCCGATCCGCCGCTTTAATGTCCGCTTCTTTTTCTGTGTTAATTTTAGTCATAATCATTTTTATATCATGACTTTAAAGGGTAGAAAAGAAAACGATAAAACGCTTTATGTCCGGTTGCTTGACCGCTTTTTCCGAGAACGGGAAAGACTGCGGCTCATGCAGGGTCTCAACACTCGGTATCGTGGCTTTGATGTCGGCGATCAGGAGGCGGAAGTGCAGGTAGGTCCATCAAGCCAAGCCAGTGCCGCATCCAGACTTGTCGCTGCCGCAACCGCCGGCCGTGCGGGGCGCTGGCGCATGATCACCCCAATACCCAGCTCGCGCGCCGCGATCAGCTTGGCCGCCGTGGCCTCGCCGCCGCTGTTTTTACAGACGATGGTGTCGATTTTGTGAGTGTCGAGCAGTTCGCGCTCGTCGTCCAGGCTGAAGGGACCGCGCGCGAGCAGCAGATGGGCCGAGTGGAAGGCGGGCATCGGATCGGGCGAAGTCACCGCGCGGATGAGAAACCAAATGGCATCCAGCCCAGCGAAGGGCGCCAGCTCCTGACGCCCGAGCGCCAGCAACACCCGTCGCGACCCGCCATGCTCCAGGGCGTCGACGGCCTGGCCCCAGTGTTCAACCGGCTCCCAGCAATCCCCTGGCTCGGCGGTCCAGGCCGGGCGCTCAAACCGCAGCAAGGGCACCGACGCGGCACGGCAGCCATCGCGGGCGTTCCAGCCCATGGTTGCGGCGAATGGATGGGTGGCGTCGATCACCGCACGGATATCCTGCTCACGCAGATAAGCCGCAAGCCCCTCGACACCACCAAAGCCGCCGATGCGCGTCTCGCCCGCCGCCATCCGGGGGGCGCTGGTGCGCCCAGCCAGTGAGGTGACGACGCGTAGTCCGGCGCGGCTCGCGAGCCGGTCGGCCAGTGCATACGCCTCCGTGGTGCCACCGAGAATCAGGACGTTCATCGCCGCCCCTCGCGCTCGATCGCCTCGATCAGGAGCGCGATGGCGCGATACCCCGCGTGGACGAGCTTGCTGTAAGGCAGCAACAGAAAAAGTGCGAGAACACTGCCCAAATGAACCACCAGCAGCAAGCCCATCGCCGCGGTTGCACGCCAGATCAGCAGTGCAAGCCCGGTGACGGCGACCAAAAACAACAGGACCAGGATGGCATAACCGGCCTGACGGGCACGTGCCGTGGTCGGCGTCTGATCGCCCCGCCACTTCAGCCAGATGAGTCCGAGCGCCGCGATCGACATCGCCACACCGCCGACGGTGCCGAGCAGCACCGGCGCACTGAGCAGCGGATAGGGCGCTTCCCACTCAAGGACATGGTGATAGACGGTCGCGACCAGCGTCGCGGCGAAACTGAGCGCGACCCCAAGCAGCATGGTCTGGTGCAGCCAGCGACGCCGCTGCGAGAGACGGTCGTCGAGGTCGTTGCAGCCAGGGCCGCCACCGCGCAGATTGCGCAGCACCAGGATGTCGCGCAGTGCCGCCCAAAGCACGCGCGGCGTCACGCGAACGGATTGAGGCGCGGTGAGCCGCCAGTACCGACGCAGCCCCACCCCGAGCGCCAGCAGCGACCAGCCAAGCGGCAGCAGACCGATCAGCACCATCCAACCCCAGGGCACAATGCGATAGAAAGCGCCCTCCCCTTCATGGCTGGCAAACAGCACCTCACCCGGCACCGCCACCAGCGCCCAGATAACCAGGAATACAACCGCGCCGAGACCAACCAGGAGCGCGCTCAGTGCGCTGCGATCGAGCAAACCCGACAGCGCACGGGGCCAGACATGGTCGAGATAGCTCTGATGACGCGCGCTCGCCAGGGCGCGCGGGACATTGACGCCAAAACCGTGCGGCGGCGCGTACTGACAGGCATAGAGACAGTTGCGGCAGGCATGACAGAGATTGGACAGGTGCGCCAGATCGCCCTCGCGCAGCGCCGGGCGATGCTTGGCGGACTCGAAGACATCGCAGAAGCCGTTGCAGTAACCGCAAGCGTTGCAGATGCCGAGCACGCGACGCGCCTCGGCCAGATTCTCATCGCTGGACATAGCGGGCTGCCTCCTCTCCGGCGATGCGCCCGAAGGCGACACCGATGCTCATTGCCAGACCCGAGACATAGCCACGGGGGATGATGTTGGGCGCCATGATCATACCTGCCGCGAACAGGTTCTCCATGGCGGTGCCGTCGCACAGTCGCACGCGCGCCTGCTCATCGACCCCAAGCCCTTGATAGGTAAAGGTGATGCCGGGGCGCATGGGATAGGCGGCGAATGGCGGCTCGGTCAGCGGGCGCGCATGGCGCGATTTGGGCGGGTCCAGATCGCGGGTGTGCCAGCCGTCTGGATCATCATTCTCGATTGGCGGCTGAACGGCTGCGTTGTAGCGGGCCAGCGTCACTTCAAGGGACGCTGGCGCGATCTCCAGTTCGGTCGCAAGCTCCGCGATGCTCGCGGCCACGATTGGCGCATAGAGCGCGGGGGGCGCAGTCCGCATGGCGCGTGCGTCGAGGATCAGATAGGCGATCTGTCCAGGTCGCCCGACCAGACGCTGGCCCCAGAGCGCGTAGCGGGTGGAGGCGCTATCGCCGCCTTCGTCATGAAAGCGCTGACCGTGTGCATCGACCACGATACCGGCGGGCATGCAGCGGATGCGGGTGACGATGCCGCCGTCATCGGCGGGCGAGCGGGCATCGACCGCGACCAGATACGCGGTCTTGGGATCGCCGACGGATTGCACACCCTGACGCAGCAGCGATTGCAGCACCTCCCCGGTCGCGAAGGGCGTGCCGCGATTGACGAACCCGTCGGCGGCCTCGCCCCAGTGCGCGCGCAGCCAATCGCGGTTGGCTTGAGCACCGCCGCAGCACAGCACCGTAGCGCCTGGACGCAGGGTCTGCATATCCGCGCCCTGTCGAACCGAGATCTGCTCCAATCGACCCTGACGGATCAGCGGATCGCGGGCCTCGGCCTCGTAGCGAATCTCCACCCCGAGCCGTTCGGCGCGGGCATAGAGCGCGTTGAGCATCGCCTTGCCACCGCCGAGCAGAAAGAGCGTCTTGCGCGACATCGGCAGCACTCCGCTGGAAACCGGCTGTAGATGCGCGCCCATGTTGGTCAGCCAATCCGCCGTCTCGGCAGAACGGCGAACCAGCACGCGCCTCAGAGCGGCATCCGCCGTGCCACCGCTCGCGCGCGAGAGGTCCGAGCAGAATTCCTGCTCCGGATAGACACCGGCGGAGAGCGGCGTCGTTGACTCATGCATGACTCGCACGTTGCGCGAGTGGCGCGTGTTGCCACCGCGCAGCCCCTTGGGCGCACACTCGAGCAGCAGCACCGAGACCCCGGCGGTGCGCGCCGAGATGGCGGCGCACAGTGCCGCAGTGCCGCCACCGATCACCAGTACGTCCGGTTGGTGCGTCGAGGGATTTAGATCATCAAACCTTCCCACGGCTAAAGCCGAAGGATTCTGGGCGGGATCATGCGACATGCTGCAAGTTTCCTTCGAGGGGCGTTCCGACCCCGGCCATGCGTGTGTTGATCGCTGCGTTCTGATCGCGATTATGAGGCGTTCCGCACGCCGGGCACACCCATGCCCTGACCGACAGTCCTGCCAGTCCAGTCCTTGCGTTGGTGTTTGATCCGCTCATGCAGCCGGGCAGTCAGTTTTCGATTGATCCCGCGCTGCGCCTGACCCAGCCGCTCCAGCGATGGCCCAGTTCCAGACCCCGGACAGCATGAACAGCCACCCGTTGAGCAATGTCTTTTGGGTGACGTTGAGGCGCAGCTTGAGCTGGGCCTGCTCTTTAACCGCTTGTTAGGCCAATTAGCCATTGATTAAACGATCGTATTCTTTGTGAGATCCTATCTAAACCCACACGTACCCGTCATCATCTTCCATCGCAAGCGCACGATGATTTCCATCTACCCGAGCCGACCACAACTTGCCGACTTTCTTGAAACGCAAAGATGGATGGCGTGAATTTTCTTTCAGTAGCTCATAATTCTTGCGTGCGAGTTGTTGAACTTGTTCCGGCAAGGCATAAAAGCAAGTCCAAAATCGCGCCGTGGTTTTATGCATCAAATTTGCCCAAGCTTTCCTTTTGCTTTTTCTTCCAATACCTCGTCTATGAGAAAATCTAATTTTCCAGCGGCAGAGTCCCTTTCTATTTCTTCATCCCATGTCTCCCAATCATGCTCTGAGAACCAGTGTAAGAGTTTCATGTATTCACGATGAGGAAGTGTTTCGATTTCTGTCTTGATTTCTTCGAATGTTCTCATTAGAGAGACCTCTTTGGCCTAACGTCAAGCATCAGCGGCACGCGTCTTTGGTGCGTCCGCTGGATGCCCATGTTAGCTCTCGGTTACTCAATCGTAGTGGTATTTACACGCAATGACTGTAATGTGACTGTCTGTTACGGCGTAAACAACCCTGTGAGCGTCGTCAATTCTTCTTGACCAAAACCCCGAAAGATTTTCTTTTAGCGGTTCAGGTTTGCCGATACCCTCAAAGGGAGTTCGGAGCGTATCAGTAATAAGCTTATTAATCCGCTTTAATGCCTTCTTGTCCTGGGTCTGCCAATACACATAATCTGACCAAGCAACTTCTGTCCAGGCTAAATGCCTACTCATCCAGCAAATCCTTTTCTAAAACCTTTCCTTGACGATACTGCTCTATGGATTGCCTTAAATGCTCTGCGTTGGCAGGAGATTTCAACAAATGAACTGTTTCCATCAAACTATTGTAGTAATCCAACGACATGACTACGGCATCCTCGCTATCCCGACGCGTGATCACCGTGCAATCGGCATCGTTAACCACTTGATCTAGAATGGATTTGAGCCTATTTCTTGCATCTGTAAAAGAAACGACACGCATCTAACACCTCACATGTTCAGCTTACTGTACAAGTATAGCTGCGACATGCAACATGCACAAGAAACGGGACGTTTAGATTTCCTGGGCTAACGAATAGCAGTGAATGATGGGTTTCACTGCCAATTAGCTTTGGGTGCCAACCATCAGCGTCATCGCGTGGCCGTTCTACCCATCCTACCTCGCTTACCCGATTAGCGTTCACGACGCCAAAGCTCGGCCAATACTCTTGCAAGTAATGACGCAGATCTCGCCTCTACATCAGAACTACCGCACCTGGGGCAATTCATAACAATATCCATTTTCGTAAGCGCATCGCTTCGTGGCGCAACTGTTCTGTCCCAGCCACAGGCGCTGCAAACATAGGTGATAGGGCGAGGCTTAACTGGCATTGGATATTAGACTCACCTAAAAGTCTTGGGTTACTTCCTTGTCATTTCCATGCTTGCCTCCCCTACGCCATCCGCCTTCGCTGTGAACTTTCTGTCGTAGCCGTTTGTGATGGTAAGGATTAGAGCCAAGCCTAGAAAAGCTACAGCTGTGATTGCCGCAATGGACATTCCGGTGGTAGCGGTAAGTCCAACCACGCCAACAGCTCCGCTTATGCCGCCTGTGAATGGAGTTGCCGCTAAAGCGGCCCCCAGCACAACCAATACTGGCTTCGATACGTTTTTTATTTTTTCTGCCTTTTTTATCTTCTCGGCAAGCTCACCCTTCACAAGTATCTTCGGTGCCTTGCTGCTCACGGCTCTCTCAAGCTCTTCCTTCGTCCTCACTTCGGTGCTCATGCTGGACTCCTTTGTGGTGATTCTGAGCGCTAACGTCACCCATAAGCCGGGCCGTACTGCGCCACTATAACGCCAATGGATCACTCTGAGGTCGGTGCGCAGTATGGGCTCGGCTTGATGGGCATATTAGACGTTTTCTACGGTTTGGTCTTGATCCAATCGGCATACTTGTCTGCCCATTCGTCAATGGCCCCTTCATCGATGAATTCGAGAAGACGATCCACTAGGTCCTCGTTATTCGGTAAATCTGCATCGTTTACGTTTTTGTCACGCAGCTTTTCATAAATCGGCTTCAAGACTTCCCGCAGCGCTTCGGCATCAATGGAGCGATCCTTGCTAATAGAACCTTTTACTCTACCCATTCTTGTTTCCTCAGTCCGATGGACTCGTGTGAACGACTTTGTGGATGGCTACTCACGATTTCTCCGCTTGCGGAATAGCTCTTTCCTTTTTCTGCGTCTAACGTCACACCTAAGCCGACCCATACTGCGCTGCGATGAGGTTGAGTGAAAGCACTAAACTACGTGCGCAGTATGGGGTCGGCTTGAGGTGCGTGTTAGGCATTCTTGATGCGCCGAAAATTAAGCTCGCCAGTAGTTTGCCGTGAAGTCCAGTATTCGCCCTCTAGTTCCTGGACTCGGTGGCCTTCGAAGGTGAGCAGCGCTGAGCCGTAATGAATCTGGCTTTTCTCCCTTACACCCGGCTTTGGGGTGTTAAAATAGGTGTAAAACAACTGCTGTTGCCCTCTGTCTTTGTCGATATTGAAGGCAGCACCAAGACTGAAACTCCTACTCTCATTAGTTTTTACAGCTACCTGTATGTTGAGAAACGTTTGGTGTATAGAGATGTTTACAGGAATAGGGCTGCTATCGCCACCCTCCCAGTTTGAGATCACTGTTCCTTCCCAATTTCCGGATAAATCTGGAACCTGCACGAGCCAAGGATAGAAAATACGGAGCTTCCATAGCCACTTGATAAAGACAAGCCAGAAGACTATGTTTATCGATATCGTAGTAGAAACATGAGAAAGAGCTTTCCAGAGATCGATGCTGCTCAGATCTTGTGTTGCCAGAAATATGACGATGTACGTCGCAAAAGCTAAGCCGAGGATCGCGAACCCATATGTTCGTAGGTTGTGCGTAACCATTTCAATAATCCAAGTAGACCCATGCGTCTACCAGAAATGTCTTGACAGCTTCCTTTGACCACTTTCTGTTTCCTCGAAAAAGGTAAAGCAGTTCAGACACCTCTCCCCATTCGTCGCATTTGTTTTCATCCTTGGTGTGGTCATAGAGATGAACAATCGATGCTTTTAGGCGGCTTTGCCAAGAGTCGTAATCGACGAAAATCTCGTTCGGAACATTCCAGACTAGGCATTCCAACAAGAAAGACGTAATTGAGTCGCTTACTGTAAGGCCGTCATTAATCATTCGGTAGCGCATCTTGCGGTAAATGCGCGTAAGCCTCTTGAACCTGCGGTAAGTGTCAGCGTTTTTTCGTTTTCCGTTCTCGATGTGCTGTTTGGGGTAGTTAATGACATCTTCGCCTGAGTCGGCACGGAGCTTCGCTCCAAGAACGAATCCGCCACTAGCATCATATCTTCGATAGTTCCAGGTAGGTACAACGTCGGTTTGAACTCGGTAAGAGTTACCTAGGACGGTGATGCACTTATTTTTCCGACGGATTGATGCGGCGCCAAACTTCCGAACAAGTGCGGCGTACACTTCGTCTTTATACTGGGTAATCGAATAATCGATCGGGCTGCCGAGGCCGAAGTCTTCCCTAGTCTTTCCATCTGGCAAATCGAAGTAAAACCCGCCTGTGTACCTAACGTTTATGTCGATATCGCTATTTAGGCGAACGTTGGTATCGTTTGCGTACGAGCCCTGGCCAAAAACCTCTGTGCTCTTTCCTGAAAGGACAGGGTCTTCGTTGAGTGCGTCCTTGACCATACGCTCAGCGTTGCCGAGTTTCGTTTCTTCGGTGTCGCTGGGTGGCTTGGTCCAGTTGGTGAGAGTTTCCTCGTTGAATCTCGACACGGGCTTTCCTGGGTGTTTCGTAATTGCCTAACGTGAAGCCTAAGCCGACCTATACTGCGCTGCGATGGGGCCGAATCTAAAGGGCCGAGTTGCTGGCGCAGTATGGGGTCGGCTTGAGGCGCGTGTTAGATCTTATCCAAATCTGCCGGTAGGTCGTTAATGAAAAGACCAAGAATTTTTCCGCGAGAAAGACTCTTATTCTTGTGTCCAAGGTCCTTTCTTATCGCCAACAGGAATTCCTCTACCATTATCAAAATTGCGTAAGGGCTTTGATTTTTCTCCTCTGATAATTTTATGCTTCCTGTTTTGAATTTATGAAACGCATCAAGCATCTCGTCCGAACCCCAGACTATGAGTTCTGGTGTTATTTCTGCCATAAATTCTATTATTTCCTTTTCTTTTGGTTTTTCTTTTTCAAGCTTTTCTGCAAAGGTAACGGAAAAAATAAAATTTATGATTTTTTCGTAAGTCGGTGTCTTCTTATCTCTTAGATGGGTTAATGTTTCCGCTCTTCGTTCTAGATGCTTTGAGACAAAAACCGATATTACGGATACTAAAATGGTAGCAGAAGCTGCTACGAGACCAGCGCCAAGGCGTGGATCGACTGACGAAAATATGCTCCATATCTTTGCAACCAAGAGATAGAAGAGCAGCATGAGAAGCCCGAGCAGAAAGAAGCCAAATATCGTCTGTTTCTTGTTCTGTTTTTTGGTAATCATGATTGTGAGATCTAACGCCAAATTTAGCGGCGCCGCAGGCGTCCGCTAGAATTTTTTGTTAGTTTTCTTTTCGTATATGGATTGTTGATAATCTCATAACCAGTACCAGATGATTCCATTTTCATCTTTTGCCCATCGCCTTGAAATTTGTGGTCTATCAGCCATGCAAACTTGTCAGCGCAAAATATGGATTTATTAGCAGCATCTGCAATTAATTTATTGATGTAGAATGCTTCCGAGGTTGAACAGGGTGAGTTCATAAGATCTTTTGAAGTCCGAACAGCTTCTATTGTAATGGCAACTTTATTAGAAATTGGGAAGATTATCTTTGTATTCGGGTGAGCAGGCCCAATACTTATATTTGCTCCAGTGGAAGATGTAAAAACAACAGGGGTATCTGATGTGATAAAGAACTCATCACCAGATACAACATTTATTTTCCAGTTTTTGTCTAGAAATGAAAGTGCAATCTGTCTTGCTGCTTCGACTATGTGTTGTAAGCTAACTGATGCGAAAACCTCAGCTTTTATAACTCCTTCAAACCCGTTACTTTCGATACTTTTTTGGAGAACTTCAGGCATTTCAGGAAGCTGGCCAGATCGGTACATGTGCTCTAATGTACTCCATACCAATGTTCCATGAATATCATTAATGCAGTCTCTGAAGGCCGGCCCTCTGGTTAACATAAGAGCTATGTAAAAGCTTAGATGGCCACGCTCCTCTTCTGTTATGCAGGAGTACGGCATGGCATGAGAATTAATGATCTTTATTAAAATATCGTTACCAATTTTTTCAACTTCGGAGAGTGAGTCTTCAAACTTAATGTGATCAAACCCTCCTTGCTCATCTTGCTGGTAATAATAGTAATCATCAGAGCAAATTTTATTTACAGAAGAGGTATTTCTCTTAAAACATGAGTTTTCTTTTTCAAATTCCCATAAAAGTGATTTTTCACCCTTAATCGTGAACCGTCTCAAATATGATTGAGGTACATAATGCTGGTTTTTCTTTACTTTAAGTTTTTTGCTCATATACACAGAGTTTGATTTGAAAACTAACAGTTGATTAGACAGAATCCGTAATTATGGCACTAGACAGATTCTGTCTAGTACGGAATGCGACTGTCGGAAGCAGTCGATCTGCTCTCGGGACACCGCAGCGTGTTTAATATAGCTCAGAACGAGACCGGGGCATAAAGAAACCCGGTCGCTCCAGCGGAAATAGATACGATTTGAGAAGTAGCGTACAGGTCCATAGGTTTGGTGGCTATGCACATCCGGTCAGGTTCCTGTGTTCCCCGAAAATCATCTTAGAGGTCGGAGTTGCAAGCGCGACACGTCGAGCACGTTTGACAATCAATGGAGTTGGCTACAAAAATGCTTGGCTATTCCACCCAAACGCCACGACAGGACCACCCGATATGCAACAGCTCCCATTTCCGATCGTCGCGTGTGCGACGCCGAATCGGGGTCTCTCTCATGGGTAAGGTCTGGTTCGTTGGGGCCGGGCCAGGCGCTCCGGATCTGATCACGGTACGCGGTGCGCGGCTGCTCGGCGAGGCTGGGGCGATTCTCTACACCGGCTCGCTGGTGGCCGAGACGGTGCTGGAGTGGGCGTCCGAGACGTGCGAAATCGCCGACTCCAAGTCGATGGATCTGGAGCAGGTCAACGCCTGGCTGCTGGATCGCGCGGGGCGTCACGAGACCGTGGTGCGGCTGCAAACCGGCGATCCGACCCTCTACGGCGTCCTCGCCGAACTCGCGCGCCCGCTCGATGCCGCCGGTATCCCGGTCGGGATCGTCTCCGGCGTGTCCTCGGCCATGGCCTCCGCTGCTGCAGCCGGGGAATGTCTGACGCTGCCCGAGATTACCCAGACCGTGATCTTCACCCGGCTGTCGGAGCGCACCCGTATGCCCGAGCGCGAATCATTCGCCTCGCTGGCCGCGCATGGCTGCACGCTCTGTATTTTTCTGTCCATCGAACGCATCGACGCGGTGGTTGAGCAACTGATCGAGGCCGGATGGGCGCGTACTGCACCGATCGTGATCGTACACAAGGCGACCTGGCCCGGTGAGGAACTCATCTTGCGCGCCACGCTGGAAAACGTCGTCGAGCAATGCCGCGCGGCACGCATCGAGCGCCAGGCGCTTATCCTGGTCAGCCCGGCACTGGGCGCGCGCGCTCAAGTGGCGGCGCAACCCTCGAAGCTCTATGACGCGACCTTCCCGCGCCGTTTCCGTCCGTCGCGCGACAATCGGGGCGCGGATGTCGACTGAGACGGGCAGCGAGGCAAACCGGTCGCGCTGGGCATGACCGAGCATCTTGTCCTGATCCTTGGCGCCTGCCTGCTCGATATCGCGCTCGGCGATCCGGTCTATCGTCTCCATCCCATCCGCCTCCTCGGCGCTCTGAGCTTGGCCGGTGAGCGCTGGCTGTTCGCGCGCGGACTCGACGGACGACTGGGCGGCATCGCGCACTGGCTGCTGGTGGTCGGGGGGGGCTTGGCTGTGTGGCTTGGGGTACGCGCCGCGTTTGAGCTGGTGCATCCCTGGCTGGCGTTCGGCTGGGATCTCTACATCGCCTACAGTCTGCTGTGTCTGCGCGGCCTGCCCGAGCAGGGCTGGCGTGTCCTGCGTGACCTGGAAGATCTCCCCGCTGTACGCGAGCACATGAAGCTGCTGGTCGGGCGCGATACCGAACCGCTGCAACGCGACGGGCTCGTGCGCGCCACCATTGAGAGCCTGTCGGAGAATCTCACCGATGCCGTGCTCACCCCGCTCTGGGCGTTGTGCCTGTTGGGTCTGCCGGGGCTGATCCTGGTCAAGGCGGTCTCGACGCTGGACTCGATGATCGGCTACAAGACCGAGCGTTACCGGCGTTTCGGTTGGGCGGGTGCACGTAGCGATGACCTGGCGCATTGGCTCCCGGCGCGGGTGTCGGTGCCCCTGATCGCCCTCTCGGCTGCGCTGCTGCGGTTGCATCCGTTGCTCGCCCTGCAATCGGCATGGCGCTATCACGACCTGCTGCCGAGTCCCAATTCCGGCTGGAGCGAGGCGGCCTGCGCCGGTGCGTTGCGGGTGCGCTTGATCGGCCCGGTGTGGCACGATGGGCGCTTGGTCAACGAAGCCTATATGGGCGATGCGCAGTGGCCGGCAGATCTGGACGCCGATGACCTGCGCCGCGCGCTGGCGCTGATCGTGGTCTGCTCTGTGCTCGCGCTGATTCTGGGGCTGGCTGGCGCGCCACTGCGCGCCGTGCTGCCTTGGTGAGGATGCGAGGGCGGGCTTAAGCGACCTCTGTACGATCGTCTTCGACTTTTCTCAGCAGTGGATACAGATGCTCAGTCTCGCGCTGGAGGCGATCCATCACCAGGGCGAACATCTGCTCAGTATCCTCCAGGAAAGAGGCATGATCGTTGATCGTCAGCGCATGGTGTTTGCGAGAGCACCACTGCTTGACGTAGGCGCTGAAGATACGCTTAATCTCGTTCGAGCCGGAAAGAAACCGGTTGGCGGTATTCTTCACCGACTGATCAGGATAGGCGATCAACCTGCCGCAGATATCGCGATCGACCAACTCCATGTGCTCGCGCACATGATTGGTGAGATCGAAAAAGACATCGCAAGCGACATCGGTATCGCACATCGAGCGCTCGCGCACGAGATAGAGAAAGACGTTCGACAGCTCTGTGATCTTATGATTTTGTTCATGCAACTGGACTAAAGCGTCCATTTTTAGAGACTCCTCCGGCCGGTGAATGACGGGGTGGTTTTTCCTCCTTTGGAAACAGCGTTGAATGCAGGCTGCAATAACGTCTGCGGCTCGAGCAAACCATAACGCTTTTCGTATCTTACGCTAAATCCGAGCGTCAACTACCCCGCTCTGAACCGGCTCAGGCGCCAACAATGGGAAAGGTCACGCTGGTCGCGAGCGCGAAGACCACGGCATTGGCCGTGGCGCCGACCCAGGGGTGGCGGGTGCGCGCATTCACCCAGCCGCTCATCAGGCCGTAGACCACAAACAGCAGCAGGATCGCCGGCACGATGATGACGAGAAAGAACAACTCCTGAAGATTCAACACAATCGCCAGCATGAGCGAGAGCAGAAACAGCACCTTGGTCAGCGCATAGCCGCCGCGCGCCGCACCCTCGCCCCGGGTCAGCCACTCATCGGCAAGAAAATAGCTCAGCGTTCCGACCAGCATCACGGCCAGAATGACGATGCGCTCGGCGCCGGGGGCCAGGCTCGTGACGAAGCGATCGGCCGGTACGCCGAAAGCCAGGGCCGCGTAGAGCGTCACCGCGCTCGCGGCCAGAACGAAGCGACCGAGGTTGAAATCTCGCTGGATCGGTTTGCCGGGCAGCGTCGGCGCAGCCCGGCGGATCAACCACAGCCCCGCGAATGTGATCAGGCCATAGAGCGCGAAATGCAGCGCCAGATAATCGCCGATCAGGATCGGCAGGAAATCGCTCGGCAGTTTCCACAGGATCAGCGGCGTGAGCACCGCCGCAGCGAGCGCGACCGGCAGCAGCAACCGCCAGGGCAAACCCGCGCCCGCCGGGCGTACAGCCACTCGCGGCAAGAGCCGTGCAAGCGGCCAGGCGAGCACAATCAGGCCAAGATAGAGTAGCCCGAGCCACGGCCCGCGCTGATCAATGAACCCACCGCCCGTTCGGCCGAAAGTCTGATCGAGCCAGTCACGCGCGGCGCTAAGCCCCGCCCCGCTGTAAAGAACGCCGATATGCTCGACGCCCTCGGCGAACACCAGCGCCCGTCGGTTGCCATCGGCCTCGGCCAACATCGCGCGCCCCTGTTGGCGGAGCATTTCCGGTTCGAGCGCGCCGTAGATCAACAGCAGATTCTCCAGCTCGGCGCTTTGGGTCTGATCCGAGAGATAGGGTGAGATCAACACCATGGCGCCGACGCGCTCAGAGTGGGCCTGAGCATAGCGCGCCAGCACGTCACCGGCCATGGAGTGTCCGATCAACGCCAGACGACCATCGCTGCCAGGCTGCGCCAGCGCGAAATTGATCGCCGGCTCCAGCCCGTCGAGCAGCACGCTCAGACGCTTGTCCTGATCCATCAGGTTCGCCACGAAAGGAGCCCCATTGCGGCCATGGCCGGCAAAATCGAAGGTGACGACGATATAACCGTTTCTGGCTAACGTGACGGCGTAGGGCTGCATCAGTTGCTGGGAACCGGCAAACCCGTGGGCGATCACCACCGCCGGGGCCGGCGTCTCGGAGACCGGGCGGTAGAGCGTCACCGGCACCGTGCCGACGCGCGCATGCTTGACCACCAACCCATCGGTCGCCGAGCCAAGGTGCCAGAGGGCGATTGCAACCGCCGCGAGGGCAAGGATCGCCAGTGCCAGCGTAGCAGCCAAAATTCCAGATGAAGGTCGCGACATGATCCATCGATCCTCGTTGTTTGCTCGGTGCGCGACACGCTTTGGATACCCACAGCCGCGCCTGGCGGTTACACTTTAACGACTGGACTCAGATATATCTCTCTGCGGAGCAATCAACCATGCTGGACAAGAAACTCCTCGACATCCTCGTCTGCCCTCTGACCAAAGGCCCGCTGATTCTCGACAAGGAGCGCGGCGAACTCATCTCGCTGTCGGCTCAGCTCGCCTACCCGATCCGCGACGATATCCCAGTCATGCTCGAGGACGAGGCGCGCCATCTCTCGCTCGATGAGATGGATGCCTACCGTCAGGCGCGCTAAGCGCACCGATTTCGCTCCAGTGAGCTGGAGAACGCAACATCCAGGACGGAACCTACCCGAAAACCTCTGAGCATCGCCCCATGGCGCCGACGAGGCATTCAGTGATGAAGCTGCAAACACCAAGTACCCGGTTGGCCGAGGGCGTCCTCGCCCTTCAGGTAGAGCATGCTTTTAGGCAGCTTCCGATCTCGACGCTGGCCAATGTTGGCAATGCGTTGATCCTGGTGGCGGTCTTTTGGAACGATCTCGATCATCGGACCCTGCTCATCTGGCTCACCGCTGTCTATTCGGTGACACTGCTGCGCCACGTGATGCTCAGCGGCTTCCGTGATCCAGTCCGCAAAGGCGCGAGGAGCACAGCCACTTGGGGCAATCTGTTCTTGCTTGGGGCGCTTGGCGCTGGCCTGGCGTGGGGAGCGGCCGGCATCCTGCTCTTTCATCCCGACTCGATCCCCCATCAGACCTTCCTGGCCTTCGCGCTCGGCGGTATGATCGCTGGCGCCTTGCCGCTACTATCATCACTCCCACTGGTCTTCGCGCTCTACGCAATTCCAGTCGGCCTCCCGATCCTGGTCCGGCTCCTCAGCTCATCCGACCACATCGTGTTGGTGATGGCGCTTTTGTTGCTATTCTTCATGGCCATCATGCTGGTGTCTTCTCATCGGTTCAGCCGCGTCTTTCGTGAATCGATCGAGCTGCGTCTCCAACTCGACTCCTCGATCGAACAACAGCAGCAACAGGCCCTGCTGGCGAGGATGGACCCCCTGACTGAGATCGCCAATCGGCGTCTCTTCGAGGAGGCACTGACGAACGAATGGAAGCGCGCTCAGCGCACGCATACGCATCTGTCGGTCCTCATCGCCGATATCGACTACTTCAAGCGCTACAACGATACGCTCGGACACCCTGCGGGAGACGTCTGTCTCAAGCAGGTTGCCGAATCCATGGCCACGGCGGCCAGGCGTCCAGGCGATCTGGCCGCGCGGATCGGCGGCGAGGAGTTCGCGTTTCTGCTGCCCAACACCAGCGAGATTGATGCCGGGGTGATCGCCGAGCGGGTGCGCGAGGATATTGAGTCGCTGCACATTGCGCACCCAGACTCGCCGATCTCCGAGTGGGTCACCATCAGCCTCGGTGCCGCCGAACTCGCGCCGAACGCGCACAATATCCCCGAAGATCTCATCAAGGCCGCCGATGCCGCCCTCTATCGCGCCAAACACGAAGGGCGCAACCGGGTCGTCATCGCCTCCTGATCAACGCAAACCCCTGGAGCGTTCGATGCGGATCTCGACTTCATCGACCCCTTGCGCGCAGCCTGTCCCCGAGTCGTCCCGAGACGTCAATCTAACCCTGTGACGGCCAGGCTCGGTGAATGCGTGCGTCACCTTGGAACCACGCCCGGTGTGTCCGTCGCCGAAGTCCCAGGCATGGATGAGCGGGTCGCCATCCGGATCAGTGGAACCGCTCGCATCAAAGCGGATGGCGTCATGGGTGCCCTCCAGGTAGGAGATACGCGAGGAAACACCGATCTTCGCGATCGGCGCGCCATTGATAGCTGCCTGCGCACGCGCCTCACCAGCCGCGCAAGCGCTGCCCGAGTCGTCGGTGACGCTCAGCATAACCGGGTAGCGACCCGGTGCGTCGTAGACATGACTAGGCGTCGGACCACCGCCCTGGCTGTCGTCGCCGAACGACCATCGATAGGTCTCGATCGTCCCATCCGGATCCAGCGAGCCAGAAGCGTCGAAACCGATCGGCTGTCCAGGACAGCCCTTGATCGGACCGGCGATCCGGGCCACCGGCGGGCGATTGACCTGGATCTCGCTCAAGCGCGTGGCGCTTGAGTTGGAGACGTCGCGATCATCCGTGACGCGCAGGGCGACACCGTGGCGGCCCGGCCGCTCGAAGGCATGCGTGACCTGATCGCCATCGGCTTGGGTTTCGTCGGCGTCGCCGAACGCCCAGGTCCAGCGCGTCAGGATACCGTCGGGGTCCTGGGATCCACGCCCATCGAAAGCGATCTGCTCGCCCGCACAGGGCACCTCGGGCGTCCAGGCGATCACGGGAATGGGCGCGGCATTCACCCGCACCCGGACCTCGTCGCGATCCTGATTGTTTGCGAGATCGGTGTTGTCGGTCACACGCAGCTCGGCGACATAGATGCCGGGTTCTGCGTAACGATGCGCGACCTCGACGCCCTCGGCCTGCTCGCCATCGCCGAAATCCCATTGGTAGCGAGCGATGACGCCATCGGGATCCAGGCTGTCCGAGCCATCGAGAATCAGCCGCTCGCCCACCGCGACCTCCCGATCCGCGCCGCCGACCGCGCGCGGCGGCGCGTTCACCAACAGCGAGTGCACACGCTCGGCGCGGCTGCAAGCCCCGTCACGGCCGTCGTCGACGGTGAGCCTGACCTGGTAGCGGCCAGGCTCCTGGTAGCGATGTGCGACCTCGATGCCCTCGCCGCTCTGCCCGTCTCCGAAATCCCAGCGGTAGGCAAGTCCCACGCTCAAGGCGCCCGCGTCCGTTGGGATGGCCGCGAGCGCGATCTCGGTCTCCAGCGCGATCTGTGCCGGTCCCTGGATGGCGATGCGCGGTGCGTCCAGCACCTCGACCCGCAGCGTGTCGCTATTGCGGTTGTCACATTCTCCAACCTGATCGCCGGTGATCACGAGCTTTGCCAGATAGGTGCCGGCGCCGGTGTAGATATGCGTCGGTTGCGCACCGCCTCCCTGGCTGCCGTCCCCGAAGTCCCACTGATAGCTGTTGACGACCCCATCGAAGTCACGCGAGGCGCTGCCGTCGAAGCGCACGGGAGCACCGGCGCACACGCTCAGATCCTCGCCCGCGACAGCGACGGGCGCATCGGCGACCGTCACGGCGATGCGATCCCTAGCCTGGTTGCAGGCCAGCGCCGAGTCGTCGCGCACGCTCAGGGTGACGGCATAGTGGCCGCCCCTGGGGTAGTTTTTGACAGGACTCGCCTCCTGGGCACCGGTCCCGTCACCGAAGTCCCAGACGTAGAGGAGCGCGCCACCGTCCGGATCGCTGGACCGGCTGCCGTTGAAAAGCACCACCTCGCCGGCACACGCCAGCGCCGGTGCCTCAGCGATCGCGATCGGCGAGCGATGTATCCAGACCTCGCTCGCGGCCGTATCCGTGGCATTGTCTAGCCCGGTCCCGTCATCGACCAGCAGCGTCACCGGATAGCGTCCACCCTGCGCGAAACGATGTCTGGGCGTTGCGCCCTGACCGGGCGCGCTGCCGTCGCCGAAGTCCCAGGTGAAGCCGAGCCGATCTCCATCCGGATCATGCGAAGCGCGCCCGTCGAGCGTAACCAACGTTTCGCACCCCTGGACAAGCCCCTCCAGAACGGCGGTTGGCGGATGATTGACCCGAATCGTGACCTCATCGCGAGCCTGACCATTGACCGCGCCGCTGTCGTCCGTCACCTCAAGTGTGGCGGTTACGACTCCGGGCTCGGCAAGCGTTAGGTTCACCTCGGCGCCGTCCAAGGGGGCCGAGTCATCGCTGAAGCGCCACTGATGAGAGACCACCCGCCCGTCCGGATCATAAGAGCCGCCTGCGTCTAGCTCGAACGCTTGGCCTGGTGCGACGAGACGGTCGGGACCGGCGACCGCCACGGGCGCGGCGTTCACCAAAACGCGCGCATCCGCGCTACCGAAAGCCTTCGGGTGCCCGGAATCGTCCCGGACCTCAAGGTCGACGCCGTATCGACCGGGTTGCGCGTAGGTATGGCTGACACGCGCTCCGCTCGCCAGAGTGCCGTCACCGAAGTCCCACAGATATTCGACGACAGTGCCGTCGGGGTCTAATGAACCCGAACCGTCGAAAGTGATGACCTGACCCGGCGCGGCGAGCTGATCCGGCCCGGCGTCCGCCACGGGTGCGGCGTTGATGCGCACCAGCATCTCGTCGCGGACGGTCGCGGAAGCCGTGCCCGAATCATCGGTGACACTGAGCACGACCCGGTAATCGCCAGGCAGGGCATAGACATGGCTCGGTGTGGGTCCCTCGCCACGCGCACCGTCCCCGAAATCCCATAGCCAGGATCGAATCTGGCCGTCTGGGTCGTGCGAGCCGCTGCCATCGAAGCGCACCTTACTAGCCGTCACCCATTGATCTGGACCCGCGTCGGCAACCGGCGGATCGTTAATGATCAGGCTTAGTTCGCTCTCGTCGGTCGCCGAGTCAGTTGCGGAATCGTCGCGCACGCGTAGCTTGACCACATAGACGCCTGGGCGCTGGTAGGCGTGCGTGACCTCGGCCCCGAGTCCCTGGGTGCCATCGCCGAAATCCCAGTGATACTCGCTCAGCTCGCCGTCCGGGTCGCTGGAGCCGGTGGCGTCGAAGCGCAGCAACTCGCCAATCGCGCCGCGCCGTGCTGCTTTGATCAGGGCGACGGGTGGATCGTTGACCCACACGCCGAGCCGATCCTCCGCGCCGCTGTTGCCGACACCGGCATCGTCGGCCACACGCAGTGTCACCTGGTAGCGACCGGGGGCTGCGTAGTGATGTTCGACGACTTGCCCATCGGCCTGTGCGCCATCGCCGAAATCCCAAGCGTAACGCACGATCTGTCCGTCATCGTCGCGACTACCACCGGCATCGAACTGCAGACGCTGGCCCACCGATGCCGCCTGATCCGGGCCGGCCTCGGCCTGCGGCGCAGCATTGACCCAAATCTCCGTGAAGCCCTCGGCGCGGGTGCAGGGTCCCGGACCATCGTCCTCGACCACCAGCGAGACCCGGTAGCGACCAGGCTCAGCGTAAGTGTGCTCGACAGCAATTCCCGTCGCGCCTTGACCATCGCCGAAGTCCCAGACATAGCCGATGATGCGCCCGTCCGGATCGCTGGACGCCGCTGCGTCGAAGCGCAGCCGCTCCTCTGGCGCGGCGGTGCGACTCGGCCCTGGGACGGCTTCCGGGGCATGGTTGATCTTGACCTCGATCGCGGTGCGCGCACGGTCGAGGACGCGCCCGGAATCGTCGATCACCTTCAGGACGACCGGATAAGTACCGGGCCGGGCATAGGCATGGCGGACACGCTCGCCACTGCCCAGATTTCCGTCACCGAAGTCCCAGCGATACTCGGTGATGACATTCCCGGCGCCATCCGATGCGCTGGCATCGAAGGCGACGCTGCGACAATCGGCCAACAGATCGTAACCAATCTGCGGGACCGGCGCGTTGGCGGACGGCTCCATCCTGACCGGAAGCTGGAAGGGCAGGCGCCGGCCGTCCTGATCCAGGACCTCAAGCACGATGTCGTTGAGCAGTCTGCGACCACCCTGGACCAGGATCGCGGCGGGTCGGGCGGACTGGTCCGGCTCGAGCGCGACGACCTGCTCGCGCCAGTCCGCATCGCCCGACGGATCCAGGTCTTGCCGACCGACAAACGGCATCTCCAGCGCAATGCGCGCACCGTCGAGATCGAAGTTGCGAATCCTGATGGCCGTCGTTGCGGCGGGGATCTCGAAGCGCGCTTCGGCAAAGCGCTCCCGCCCCGGTGGCACGGAGATCGTGGGCCGTTCAGCGAGCAGCACAGCTCCGGCAACCGGTGAATTGGCATCCGGCTCGGTGCTGATGGCGATGTCGAACAGGTTGCCGTCGTCGCCTTCCAGACCCTGTACAAGCAGCCGGAACACCCGGGCGCCGTCGACCGCCCGGCCCTGCCCCGGCGCGATCCGCGCGAACGTATACCAGAGCCCATCCGTGGTGGGGTCCACGCCGAAGACGCGCTCGGCCAGCAGCCCGTCGGCACGCCCGCTGGTTGCGTCGCCTACGGCGCCGAAAAGCGCAAAGCGCGTGCGTGTATTCCAATGACCGCTGGGCTCGTCTTCCACGCCACCGACGTCAGGATCGAAGATGCGCAGATAGAGTTGATCCGGTGCATCTTCTGGAACTCGGATATGGATTTCCTCGGTAAAGTCGTCGTCACCCTTGCCAGGCGGCGCCTCGGACCCGAAGGTCACCAGCCGCGCCGAGCTGCCCCAGGCGACGCCCGTCCAAGCAACCGACGCCAGAACCGCTAGCAGCAACAAATGGCGACAAGACGTGTCAATCAAGTGCGACCTCCTGACGATTTCCCAGATAGTCCTGAAGCGTCACGGCGCTGAGACGCGCCCGAACGATCTCTTCGGCGGGCAATATGAACCGATCGCGATAACAGCTGCGGTCCGGGCAGCGTTGCGCGACCCCCTGGTGAACGAAGCTCCCGGCCTCGACACGGTAAGGCGCGCCGGCCACCAGACCGCTCGCGTCATCGGCCTTGATCTCTACGGTCAGGGTGGGCCGCGCGCCGTGCGTCTCCTCGACCAGGCGATAGCCCGTGAGCCGTGGCGGTTCCTGATCGAGCACGATGGTCTGTTGCCAACTGCCACGGTTGCCAGCCCGATCGCGCGCGGTGAGGCTGAGAACGTTCGCACCCGATTCCAGCACGATGTCCAGCGAGAACCGCCCATCCGGCGAGAGCGCAACCTCCCGCCCCGCCGACAGCAGCGTTTCGCCGCCTTCCAGTTGCCCGGTCAGGGTCAAGCGCGGCTCGGCGGCGCGTTCCGCCGGCACGCGATCGAGCTTGATCACCGGCGGCGTTTGATCAAGGACCACATCAAAGGTCTCGCGACGGCGCTGTCCCAACGGTCCGTGCGCGGCAAGCTCGAATGTGGTGATGCGCGTGCGGGCCGGGAGCGTCAAACTGAAGCGTCCGCGCGCGTCCGCTACCCCGCTCGCCGCAAACTCCTCCGGCGCCGCAGCCGAGACGCGCAGCGAGGTGCCGGGCAGCGTCGTACCCTCGAGAGCGAACCAAGACCGGTTGACGAGCAGACGCCCGGCGTCGTCGCGCGGCGCGCTCCGCGCAAGCTCTAGGGGGAAATCGGTATCAGGGGTCAGATAGACGAGGCGCTCGACCTGATGCAGGTTACCGGCCCGATCGCGCGCCTCGAAGCTCAGCCGGTTGGTACCGGGCGTCAAAGTGAGGGTCTGCCGGTAACGGCCATCCGTCTCGACCGCAACCGATGTGCCGTTGACGAACAGGACCGCACCGGTCTCGGTCTGACCTTCGACCTGGATCTGGGGGTCGAGCACATGCAAGCCGTTCGCCGGGCTGATCACGCGCAGATAGGGCGGTGTCGCGTCCCGACTCATCCGAAAGTAACCCGCTGGGGCGGCCGGGCCGGGCAGACCGAATGCATCAATCGATGAGACCCGCCAGTAATAGATCCCTACGTCCGCCAGGCGCAGATCGTGGCCAGTCCCAGCGACATCCGTCCGGGTCAGACTCAGTTGGGTGAATTCGGGATCACGCGCGACCTCGACCCAATAGACCTCCGCGCCGCTCACCTCCGACCAGCGCAGCGCGACGAGGCGCTCGTAGATCCGCTGGCCATTTTGCGGCGCGGCCAGCATCGGCGACTCTAGCAGATCGATCGGCGCGAGCGGCGGGCGTTGCGGTTCAACCAGTGTGCCCTGGTTGCGCGCCAAGGTTACGCTGGCGCCTTCGGCGCTGATCTCGAGTTCGCCCTCGAAGTTCGACAGTCGGGTGCTCTCGGGCGTCTTGCTGACCCAGTAATCTCTGGACTGCCCCTGGGTTTCGATTCCCGGGGTGACGACCCTGAGCACCTGTCGGCTAGCGTCGGCGCCCATCAGGGCGCGCACATCCCCGCCATGGAGGACGACATCGACTTCCTCGCGACGGGTCAACCGATCCTGGCGCAGTCGACGGATAACCAGATGGGCATTCTCGGTCATGTGGATGCTGCTGGCGTCACGAAAACACACCACGGCAAAAGACGCCGAGAGCGTGCGCAGGCGCTCGCGCTCCGCAAGCAGGGTATCGACCGCGATCCTGCTCCAGTCGAGTGCGTTGGATCGGCGCCGCTCGACCCGGCCGTGCGCGCTGCCGACAATAGCCTGCGCTGCAGCGTCGCGATTGGCGCGACTGGTTTCCAGGGCCGCCCGAGCCGCCACGATGCCTTCCTCGGCGAGCCGTTGTGCCTTGCTCGGCAGTGCCTCGCGACGCGCCTTCCATGCACCCGCCTGATGCGCCATGGCCTCCTCGATGCGCTCGCGCGCGAAAATCAGCGCACCGGCCTCGGTCGCCTGATAGATCAGTTGTCGCAGCTCGACGAGATTGCGGGCGAGTTCGCGCATCGCCACCACCGGGATACTCAGACGCATCCCGGGGCGCGCCTGATCGGCGGACGTGAGTGCGTTTGCGCGCAGGATTTCTGGCCAGGCGTTGGGATCGCCGAAATAACGCTCAGCCAGAGCGCGCAGACTGGTGTCCGCGTCCAGGGTGACGACCACGTCCTCGACAGGCACGGACGGCTCGGCGGCCTGTAAGCGTATCGGCAAGCAGAGCATGCAGACGAAGATGAGGGTGCGGATCAGCGTCATTGTTGTCTCGTTGTTTCAGGCGATCGCCGCTCAGACGGCGTCCCCATCGAGCCGCTGGGAGCGAGCAATGACCTGGAGTCCGGTCTCGCTTCCGAGCAGGTCCTCGAAGCGCCCGGCCGACAGCGGGCGCCCGAGCAAGAAGCCCTGGATGAGATCGCAATCCCTGCCCCACAGAAAGTCGAGCTGCCCGCTCGTCTCTACGCCCTCGGCGATGATCTTTAGCCCCAGGCTCTTGGACAGCGCAATAATCGCGCCCACGATAAGCGCATCCTGCGGATTGGTGCCGATGCCCATGACGAACTCCTGGGCCACCTTGAGATAGTCGAGCGGGAACAGCCGTAGATAGGCCAGCGAGGAATAGCCGGTCCCGAAGTCGTCAATCATGACCGGCATGCCCATTTCCTTGAGCATCGACATGATCGCGATGGCTCGCTCGGTATCTTCCAGCAGAACACTCTCGGTCAACTCGACCCCGACCCGATCGGGATCAAGACCGTAGCGATCGAGCGACTGGCACATCCGTGCGAGGAAATCCTGACGTCTGAACTGTGTGGCGGAGACATTGATGGAGACTTCCAGCGACGGAAGGCCCGCCATGCGCCATGCGCTAACTTGGCTGCAAACCCTGTCCATCACCCAGTCGCCGATGGGAATGATCAGTCCGGTCTCTTCGGCCAGCGGAATGAGTTCGGCTGGGTTGGCGACAAATCCGCCACTCTGGTCAGGCCAGCGCAGGAGCGCCTCGCTGGCGACAATCCGACCGCTGACCAGATCCACCTGCGGCTGGTAGTAGACCTCCAGCTCGTCCCTGTCGAGCGCTTTGCGTAGCTGGCCATCCAGCGAGAGCTTGCGGACCGCGCGGCGTTTGAGGTCGTCGCTGAAGAAGCGGTATTGACCGCGCCCCTGCTCCTTGGCCGAATACATCGCCATGTCCGACATGTCCAGCAAATCCGCGACCTCAGCGCCATCTTCCGGGACCATGCTGATACCGATCGTTCCGCCGATATGGAGTTCATGACCGCTGAGATAGAACGGCTCGCTCATGGCGCGGATCAGTGTGGTCGCAACTGCGGAGACGGCATCCTCGTCCTTGACACCGCGCAGCACGACCAGAAACTCGTCTCCACCAAGACGTGCGGTCATGGCTCGCGCGTCGACACAGGCCACCAGACGCTTCGCGGCCAACGCCAGCAATTGATCGCCGACCGCGTGCCCCAGGCTGTCGTTGACCGTCTTGAACCGATCGAGATCGATGAACAGGAGTGCGACCCCAGCCCTTCTGGTCTCGGGGTCGGCGACCAATCGGCGCAGATGCCGGAGCACACAGCGACGATTCGGCAAGCTGGTCAGGTGATCCTCGTGCGCCTGCTGATCTAGACGGCGATGACTCTCCTCCAGCCCCTCAATCATCTGGTTGAGCCGATGACCGAGGGTGCCGATCTCGTCGCGCCGCCCAGTCTCGAGTAAGCGCGCCCGTAAATCACCCAGACCGACGCGATCCGTGACTTTGGCCATCTCGCGAATCGGTTGACTGATGCGATGCGCCAGCAGCAGTGCGCCCAGCACGGCCATCGCCAGTCCCAGGGTCAGCCAAACGCCGAGCTGGCCGAGCATGCGCGTGACCACGGCGTAGGCGTCGCGGCTGGGCAGCGTTGCCACCAGGGTCCAGGCGGGGCGTTGCATGATGCCGACCGCGCCGAGCATATCGGCGCCTTGGTTGTCCCGATAGGGCGTCACGAGCAGGGTTCCAAGCCCGGATACCTGGGCATTGTCCAGAAGCGCGCTCAGCTCCGGGACAACCGGCTGTCCGATCGGGGAAAAGAGCGGCTCGCGCCGCGCGCTCAGAAGCCAGATGCCGCCGTTGGCCTCGAAGGCCCGCTCTTCGAGCAGCGTCTGGATGCGCGTCAGATCGAGAAAGACCAGCAACAGGGCATCCTCACCGGCGATCGGCTGGTGCAGCCTGGCGGCGACAGGCAGCAGCCAAGTGCCCGTCGATGCCAGCTCAAACGGCTCCAGGATGCTCGGACACTCAGCATCCACATCGTTGGAGATCAGTATGCCAGGGATGTTCAGGGCCTCCTCGGGCGCCAGTTGCGTCTCGTCCAGGCGATCCTTGAAACCCTGCTCGAACAAAAAGGCGGGTTCACGCTGGCCGACAACCAGCGCGACCGCATCGAGATTCTGGTGGTGCTTGACGGCGATGGCCAGGATCGCCGTCTTCGCGGCGCCATTTAAATCCGGCGTCTCGAGCGTCTCCCGCAGCAATGACAGTGACTGGACGGCTGGATCGATGGTGCCCTGGATCTGATCGAGCAGCCCGTTGACGGTCGCGAGCAGCCGATCATTGACCGAGCTCTTAAGTTCGTCTCTGGTGGTCGCTATCATCGAAAGGCTGGAAACCAGCAATGGCAGCGCGGCCAGAAAGACCGCGAACAGCAGAATCCTGCCGCGCAAACCCAAGCGGATGCCACGCGCAGGCGCAAACGACTTGGTCCGCGACGGAGGCATCGAAGAAAGAAACTCCGATATCCGCAAGTTCGTCATTGTCCATGTACGCTGGCGTTGAGCCAAATTGCGTTCATCTTACTGTAGAAAAACAGCGCCGCGAGCAAGAAACTGCCGAAAAGCGATCCGAGCGTCGACCGCTCAGGTCGTGACGATGACCCTGAGCGCATCAAGGCGCAGGTGCGTTTTGGACAGGTAGCGGTCGAGCCGCTCGCGACGCGAGATCAGCCGCTCGATCTCATCAGCGCGCACGGATGGGTTGACCTGTGATAGCGCAACCAGACGCTCCAGCTCATCTTCCAACACCGCGTGCATGCGCGCCAGGGCCGCTTGCTCCAGGTCTTGTACTGCGACTTTGGCCAGCTCCTCGCCACGGGTCAGCATCTCGGTCAAATGCGGCGTCTGAGACTTGATGATGGCCCGCGCAAGCTTGAAATTGCGCGTCAGACAGTCCCCGAACAGCGCCTCGTGCACAATCTCTTCGGCATGATTGCGACCCTCGGTGTCCAGCAGTAGACGCACCAGCGTCGGCGGCAGGAAGCGCCCCACTTGCAACTCGGGCGGTGCCGGGCACTCGGCCACGTAGAGCATTTCCAGCAACAGGGTGGCGCGCTTGAATCGCTCATCCTTCACCAGGATGAGGGTCGATGTCCCCAGATCCGACACGGTGAGCAGTTCCATCGCTTCGCGCGCCATGGGATGCTCCCAGGTGAGGAATTCGCGATCCTCGTGGGCCAGTGCGTTGGCACGCTCGAACGTCGCCGTCAAGCCATCCTCGGGCAGTCGCGGGAAGTGCTCATGCAGCATTTGCTGACCGGGACGCACCACCATGGCGCCGCCGGTACCGGCTTCGTGCTCGACGCCGAAAGTATCCCAGAAGCGCATCAGATAATCCGCCGCCTCCCGGCTGGCGTCGATTTCCTCAATGGCGTCGACCAGCGCCGAGTCGAGATCGGCGCGATGGGAATGAATCTCCAGCAACCGGTCGCGCCCATGCGCCAGCTCGGCATTGAGCCGGGCGCCGAGCGCGCGCGTCTCGGCGATTAAGGCATCGTTGTCCGAGCCGTCTGCAAGCGCCGCGAGCAGTGCCGGGCGCTGGGCGGCGAAGACGGCAGGAGCGGCCGGGCAGATGTGCTCGAAGGCGTTGAGGCCCTCGTCATACCAGCGCAACAGCGTCTCGCCCGGCCCGCCGATCAGGTAGGGGACATGAATGCGGATGGTCTCGGTCTGACCGATCCGGTCGAGCCGCCCGATTCGCTGCTCGAGGAGATCCGGCTCCAGCGGCAGGTCGAAAAGCACCAGATGATGAGCGAACTGGAAATTGCGCCCTTCGCTGCCGATCTCCGAGCACAGCAGGATCTGCGTCCCCTCCTCCACGGCGGCGAAGTAGGCCGCCGCGCGGTCGCGCTCGACGATATCCATCCCCTCGTGGAAGACCGCAGCATGGATGCCCGCGCGCCGCAACAGCGCCTCACGCAGCTCGATCACCGTCCGGGCATGGGCGCAGATGAGCAGCACCTTGGCCGGGCGCAGATCGCGCAACAGTGAGATCAACCAGTCGACCCTGGGATCCTCGCCGTCCCATCCTGGGCCATAGATGTGCTCTGGGGTAAGACGCGCGAGCGCGTCTGCCGACGACGCGCGATAGGCGGGCGGCTCGGGCAGTGGGTAGGCCAACAGCTCGCGGCCCGGAAAGCCCGGAATGCTCGCGCGGGTATTGCGAAAGAGCACCCGCCCGGTGCCGTGTCTATCGAGCAGGTGGGCGATGATTTCCTCGCGCTCCTGCCCTGCGACATCCCCAAGCAGCGATTGCAGCAACGCCGTATCGGCTGCATCGAGCGGTTCGTCATCGAGTAGACGCGCCGCCAGGGCGGCCACCGGCGCATACTGCGACTCCTCCTCCTGGAAGGCCGCATAGTCGTGAAAGCGATCGGGATCAAGCAACCGCAAGCGCCCGAAATGCCCGGCCCGCCCCAACTGCTCGGGGGTCGCGGTCAGCAGCAAAACGCCGGGCGTCTGCTCGGCCAGTGCCTCGACGAGGTCGTATTCGAGACTGGATTCGGATTCTGACCAGGTCAGATGATGGGCCTCGTCGACCACCAGGACATCCCATTGTCCGTCGAGCACCGCGCGCGCCGCGTCGGGATTGCCCGCGATTAGATCCAGACTGCACAGCACCTGCTGCTCGGCCTGGAAGGGATTGCCCTCGGTGATGGCGTCGAAGCGCTCGCGATCGAAGAGCGCGAAGCGCAGATTGAAGCGCCGCAGCATCTCCACCAGCCATTGATGCAGCAACGGCTCGGGCGTCACAATCAGCACCCGTCGCGCCCGTCCAGTCAGCAGCATGCGGTGCAGGATAAGCCCGGCCTCAATCGTCTTGCCCAGCCCGACCTCGTCGGCCAGCAGCACACGCGGGGCGTCGCGCCCGGCAACTTCGGCTGCGATATGCAGCTGATGGGCGATGAGCGCGACCCGCGCGCCAAGCAACCCGAAGGTTGATGATGCGGCCTCGCGCATGCCCTGCCGCCAGGTTCGATAACGCAGATCGAACCACTGATCGCTGTCGATACGGCTCGACAGTAGACGCTGCTGGGGACGATTAAAACGCATGCGATCGTCCAGCTCCGACTCGGGCAGCACGCACCCGCGCCCGTCCAGATCCTCGCAGACATAGGTGATGAGACCGGCCTCGGTGCGTGTCTCGGTGACGCGCAGTTGACGCCCCTCGTGGTCGCGTACCCGCTCACCGACGCCCACCTCGACCCGCGCCAGCGGTGCCTCACGCATCGCGTAGAGACGGGTCTCGCCAGTGGCGGGAAAGGCGATTCGCACGCAGCGCCCCTCGGTGTTTAGCACAATACCCAGACCCAATTCGGCCTGGGTTTCACTCAGCCAGCGCTGGCCAGGCACAAAATCTTGCATCGGTCTACGTCACTCGGGCTGCCGGAGAAAAGCCGCTTATCTTATCGTAGTTCTTGGCTTTCGGTGCTTCTCAGCTTGAACCGCCTAGCCCGCTCAAGCACTTACAGCGCCGGTTTCCGGACCCGCGAACCGAGCGACCGTCAGCGCTCAGTAGTTAGGTCAAGAGCTTGCAGCACTGAACACGAATCGCGCAGGGAGATATGGGTAAAGGGATGGCCAATGATCCCTCCGGCTGGGACCGATGCCTCGCAGGAAAACCAGCGACAGACCACGGTATCATCGGTAGAACGATGCATCCGACTCTTGGCATGCCGCTGTATTCCTTTGGATCGAAGACTCTTTATGCGTTCCAGGCAGGTTCACAGAATCCGTCGGCCCCGGTCGCCTAGCGCGATCAGCGCCATTATATAAAACAAAGGCTAACCGTAGGCGCAGACGTAGCCGGCCGACCCTTGAGCTGACAACAAGCCCATTTGTCCAGAATCCATCAAGAGCCTAGCAGGAAACCATAGTCTGCCCCTGGTTTTCATTGCGGAGCAATGTCCAGTGGAGCCAGCTTTCTGGCGGAACGCACTTGAACGCTTTGTTATGCCTCTTAGCCCACATGCCGTAATTCTTCACGAATGACTTTTCGCAATGTCTCTTCAAGCGGGTTGGGTTGTGCTTGGATATGGGCACGTAATGCATCATTGATTAAGGTTTGATAATTACCACCACCAGAGGCGTGTACCTGCTTTTTAAAATGCTCGATGATGTCGCCATCCAGGCGAATTGTAATGCGAACCTTATTAGGGTCCGGCTTAACAACAGCGCCACGTTTGCCTTTGCTGAAATCTTCATTCATAGGCCTACACCTTGATAATATTGTTTAGTTTCGCTGCGATCGGCCTTTCGGGCTGAAATAATGCGAATAGTGTCTTCGTATTGCTCAGCATGGACTACGAATAGAATGTTCAATTTTGGACCCATGCCAAGCGTCTTAAACCGCTGCTCATTGTGACCAAGATCTTCTACCGTTAAAGCGTTCTCATCTTCTAGAGCGATCACAGCATCTGCAAAATCAACTCCGTGTTTACGGAGATTAACAACGGCCTTTTTCGCGTCCCACCTAAACTTCATGACTCAAGTGTATGCACAAATAGTGCACAAATCAAGTGGATTTTCGAATTGATGGTGAACTGAGTAGGTATAACGCCTGCCAGAACCGGCAGTAAAAAGCAGAGCGACGCGGCGCTTTTTACTGTCCGCGTTAATGGCATTGTGTGTGCCCGGCATGGGCATGATCTTATGGGGTGCAAGTCCCCTGTACATTATCTGGGAGGAAGTCACATTGACTCCTTTAAAAGTACTAGCCGAAAGCAAGGCGCGGAAGGGTGACCGAACCG